>CAZXDV010000248.1:0-4245 GCA_964639535.1 uncultured Enterobacteriaceae bacterium
GATATGCCTGTAAAACGATAACATGCTCGCTTCTTGGCTTCCTTGCAATAAAAAAGTAAAGATGGAGACAACTAATATGAACAAGAAGTCCTTTTTAACTGTATTCCTGCTGCTCCTGCTGCCGGGACTATCACTGGCTCACGGACCTTCACGACAAAAAGTGGAGAAAACGGTTGAGATTAATGCCTCACCGGAAAAAGTGTGGTCAATCATCAGTGAATACTGTGCTATTTCAGACTGGCACCCCATGATTGACAAGTGTGAAAGCGATGGGGGTAACGAGGTCAAAACTATCCGCACACTGACGCTTGGTAATGGAGAATTGCTCAGGGAGGAATTGCTTAAATACAACCCTGAAAAGATGATGTACCAGTACATGTTCAAGGAGCCAAACCTGAAGGCTGTGCCCGTCAGTTCCTATGGCTCTACCATAATGGTAAAGCCCGGAGAGAACGGTGGCGCCATATTGATATGGAAGAGCGGGTTTTATCGTGGATACATGAACAATGATCCACCGCCGGAGCTTAATGACGAAGCCGCCGTTGCAGCAGTGACTGCGGTTTACGAAGCAGGCATGGCAAGTATTAAAGAACTTGCCGAAAAGTAAGCGCCGTAACAACAAGCAACACCGATGAAAGCATTACTGCTAACACTCATCGGTGTTGCTTTTTTCTTTCCCCGCCTTGCAGTTTCCGAATCCTACGCAGTAGTCACCAACCAGGGATCCAACAATGTGGCCCTTGTGGATCTCACTACAAGACGTGTCATCGAAACCATTCAGGTAGGAACAAAACCCGCCGGTGTTGCCATAAGCCCTGGTTCCGACAGGATCTTTGTTACCAACCCGGAAAGTAAGACACTGTCCGTCATTGATACCGACAAGAAAATGCAAGTCATGGAATTACCGGTGGGTGATGGTCCGGTGGGGATCGCAATCAGTCCTGATGGAAACGAAGTGTATGTCGCCGACTGGTACAAGCATATTGTTACCGTAGTAAGTACCGGGAAACTGAAAGTAAATAGAACCATAAAGGTAGGTCTGTCTCCCTCAGGTATCGCAGCATCCGGCTCCGGGAAGTACCTTTACGTGGCAAACCGAGATGACAACAACGTCATGCTCATTAACCTTGAATCAGATGAAGTCGAAGACATCATTGAAGTCGGGGAGGCCCCATTTGGAATCAAGCTATCCAAAAACGGCGAAGAGCTTTATGTAGCCAATGTTCGAACAAACGACGTCAGCATTATTAACCTGCCAGGCAGGAAAGTCATATCCAGCGTTGAAGTCGGTCTGCGTCCCTATGCAATTACCACTGCGAAAGAAAAACTGTTTGTGACCAACCAGTGGGATAACAGCGTGTCAGTCGTCGATCTTGAATCCCGTGAAGTTATAAAGACAATTGATGTTGGCGAGTACCCGGAAGGCATCGATAGCGACAGGGACGAAAATTTCGTCTATGTTGCAAACTGGTTTGACGGCACCCTGTCAATTATCGACACGAGCTCGCTGGAAGTTGTCGATACGATCAAGACGGGCGAAGGAAGCCGCGCCTTCGGAAACTTTATATTGAGCAGGTAAAGCCTCGAGCAGTTACAGTTTCTAACCCTGCTCCAACAGGTTCCTCAAATCAATAACTGCTGCGTTTGCACTGGAAATGTAGGACGCCATCACCAGGGAATGGTTGGCAACGAAGCCAAAACCCGTGCCGTTCAAAATCATCGGGCTCCAGACAGTTTCCTGTGTGGCTTCAAGCTCCCTGATTATCTGCTGCAGGCTCACCAGTGCGTTTTTCTTTTCAAGTACCTGCTTAAAATCAACTTCGACGGCATACAGGAATTGCAGCAAGGCCCAGGCAGAACCCCTTGCTTCGTAGAATACGTCATCAATCTCCAGCCATGGTGTCTTGACTTCCAGGTTTCTTGGCGTCTGGGTCGATTTTTCGGCTGCCGAATCTCCCTGCAAATCAACATTTACCCGGTTTTGTCCGACGCTGGCGCTGAGACGCTGGGAAAGGCTACCCAGGCGTTTTTCGACGATGGCAAGCCAGTCGCGCAGGTTGTCAGCCCTGGCAAAAAACTGGGCGTCCTGTTCATTATCATCACTGAGACGCTGGGCGTAGCTTTCAAGCGCCTCAATACCCTTGCGATACTCGCTTTCGCTGGCCGGTAGTATCCAGGACTGTGTGTCAAAGTGAAGTTGCGGGTCTGCGATGGTCAAATCAGGGTCTTCGACTGACTGGGTTTGCGAACGACTGAAATCGTTACGAAATGCGCGGGCCATGTCTCTCACCTGCGTAACCACGCCGAATTCCCAGTTGGGAACGTTGTCCATGAAGATCCCCGGTGGGAAAACATCGTTGCTGAGGTAACCACCCCGCTTGTCCAGCACAGTTTCCATTACTCGAATGAGGGTCGCCGTAGTGACAAAGCCGGTTACCGGTTCATAGTCAGCGGCCGCATGTTTCTTGGCATGACTCACCACATCAAAATTATCGGGTTCGTGGTCAAGAACGAATATTAATACCAGGATGATTAGCAGGTAGATCGAAAAGGCTATACCTGCGGGACGGGCAAATCTTTGTAGCTGTTCCATTGCAGCTTTTTCCTCGCTTTTTTGAAGGTCTGGCTGACCCTTTCAAATCAAGATGGGGGTAGTACCGCTGTTTTTCAACATGTGCTCAAGCCAGGCCCGGGGCTGCCGCTATAAGATTTGAACAAAAAAGTTATAAATCAGGCCTTTAGCATGAAAAACATTTACAGGTTCATGATCGGAATGCTACTCATCAGCAGTTCTTCACTCAGCGTCGCCAGCGGGGAGACAATGCTGGCAGACCTTGATTGCGCCCAGCTTTACCATCTCGCTACAACTCTTGAACCGCAAACCCGGCGACAGAAATCCATTATTTTTAATGAAAAGAGCCGCCTGATTGCCGCCGCGATTGGCACCGTTGAAAATGCAGGTTTTGCCCTGTTTGGCGTTGACCTTGCCTGGAGCTATTACGAGGACTGGCGTCGCCTGGGAAAGAGTCGTCAGCTTGAGCTGACGCGCCGGCAAATGGCTGGAAAATTCTGCTTTGAAAAATCCTGAACGCCCGCTGGCGGATTGTTACCTCACACTCTTTGCTTTACGTAGGACCCCGGCGCGTCCTCTATAACATTGAGAGCGCCATCTCCAGGTTGCCGCGCAGCAACTTTCTCACCAGTGTACTGCTTCACCCACTTTTCCCAGTCAAGCCACCATGAACCTTCATGCTGTTCAGTGCTTGCCAGCCATTCTTCCGCGGGACTGTCCGGTTTTCCTCCCGTGTAAAACCCATACTTGTTCGCCGCCGGTGGATTCACAATGCCGGCAATGTGGCCGGATTTACCCAGCACAAAACGCACCGGGCCAGCCATGAGCTGTGCACCGAGATAGGTGGATTTCCAGGGCGCAATATGATCTTCCTCGGTGGAAATAAAATATGTGGGAACCTTTATGTCTCGCAAGTCAATGTCCACACCATCGATGCTCATACCACCCGGCTCCCTGAAGCGATTTTCGAGATACATTGTACGCAGGTAAGTACTGTGCATTTTCGCCGGCATTCGGGTTGAGTCAGAATTCCAGTACAGCAAATCAAATGGAAACGGTTCCTTACCGAGCAGGTAGTTGTTGACATAAAACGACCAGATAAGGTCATTTGAGCGCAACATGTTAAACGTCGTTGCCATCTGTGAGCCGTCCAGGTAGCCACGTTCGTTCATTTCCTGTTCCAGCCCGCTAACCTGCTGTTCATCGATAAATACACCCAGGTCGCCCGGCTCAGAGAAATCCATCAGGGTTACATAGAATGTTGCTGACTTGACCCTGTTGTCCTGTTTCTGCTCCATGTATGCCAGCGTGGCCGCAAGCAGGGTCCCGCCAATGCAGTACCCGATGGCATTAATCTCGCTTTCACCTGTCGCCTGCTCAATCGCATCAATTGCCGCCAGTGCACCTTCCATAACGTAATTTTCAAAGTCCTTGTCTCTGAGGCTCTCATCAGGGTTAACCCATGAAACGACAAATACAGTATGTCCCTGTTCCAGCTGGTAGCGAATCAGCGAGTTCTTTTCCTGCAGATCGAGGATGTAATACTTGTTGATCCAGGGTGGAATAATCAGCAAGGGGGTCTTGTTCACCTCTTCTGTTAAGGGCGTGTACTGGATTAGCTGCAACATGTCATTCTGGAACACCACCTTCCCCGGTGTCGTGGCGACGTTCTT
>CAZXDV010000249.1:0-4244 GCA_964639535.1 uncultured Enterobacteriaceae bacterium
TTGTTGTGAACAGCTAATCGCCACCCAGCTGCGCGGCAATATCATCAAGCAGGTTGTTATTCTTGTCCTGTTCGTCCTTTTTAGCTGCCTCCGCGCTTTCCTTGATACGCTTCATTTTTTCCAGGATCGTGGTCGAGTCGTATGCCGCTTCTTCTACGTCTCGCTCGCGCTTGAAATCAGAAAGATCGGCTTCCAGCTGTCGACGCAACTCTTCCTCTTTTTCCTTTTTCTTTTGCAGGTCAACAGCATTGATGTTCTTTGCTGCGACAGCTTTGACCTGCGCCTGCTGCGCCTGGACAATTTCCTTGGCTGCTTTTGTTACCTTTTCTTCCGCATTCTTGATTTCCTGGTCAATATCGGCCTTGTCATCTGCCACCTCGTCTGCAAGCTTTGTCTTGAGTGCCGCGACCTCTGCAAGGGCTGCTTTCTTGGCGAGCTCCGCCTCTTCCTTGGTCTTTTGTACCTGCAACAGTGTTTCCTTGATCTTTTGCTGCTCTTCTTCGAGCTTCATTCGCTCGGCTCGCAGTCGCGCTTCTTCATCTGCAAGGGACTGGTCCTTGGTAACCTTGTACTCTGCGATTACCTTCTCCGCTTCTTCCTTCGCAGCGAGGCGGGCGGCTTCTGCCTCGGCTTTTTCGCGCTTGGCCTTTTCAATTTCAGCGTTATTACGTGCAAATTCCTCTGAAAGCTTGCGTCTTTCTTCTTCCAGCTTGGCCTGGGCCGCCTCCTGTATTTGCTTCTCCATGGCTTCCTGATCGAGACGCCGTTTTTCCGCCGCCTCTTCCATGGCCTTCCTTGAAGCTTCCACTTCTTCCTTCAGGCGACGTGCCTCTTCAAGCTTACGCTCAGCGTCTTCTGCCTCCTGCTTGCGTGCAGCCTCCAGTTCCTTTTTCATTTCCTCCGCTTCCTGCTTTTCCTTTCTTGCAGCTTCAAGCTCCTGTTCTCTCGCGGCTTCCATCTGTTTCTTGAGGGCCTCGGCTTCTTCCAACTCCTTTCTTGCAGCTTCTGCGGCTTCGGCCAGCCTGGCCTTCTCGGCGGCTACCTGGGCCTCGGCTTCCTGCTTCATCTTTTCAATTTTTTCCATTTCAGCCGCGTTCTGACTGTAGACCTCCTCCATGCGCGCCTTCTCTTCCTGCAGCCGCTTCTCAGCCTCGGCCTTCATCTGTTGCACCTTCGCTTCTTCCTGCTGGCGAAGTTTCTGTGCCTCCGCTTCCGCTTCCTTCTTTGCAAGCTCGATCTTTGCTCTCTCTTCCTGCAGCTGTGCCTCTACTTTCTGCTGTGCGGCCTTGACCGATTCATCCGCCTGCTTCTTGGCTTTTTCAACTTCCTCTAGCTGCATGTTGGTGCGATTCAGTTCTGCTTCAAGCACTGACGCCTTCACACCCGGGTCCATATCCTGTTTTGAAATTTCTTCCACCAGGTCCGTTTCAGTCGCCGCAGCTTCAGGCGCAGCTTCCTGGGGGGCCGGGGCCGGCTCAGCAGCTGCTGCCGGGGCGGCAGGTTTCTCTTCCGCAACGGGTGTTGGTGCAGGGGCCGGTTCAGGTGCGGCAGCAGGTTCCGGGGCAGGTGCAGGAGCCTGTTTTACAGGCTGTGCCGGTACCTGGGTAACCTCAGACTTGTCCGCCAGCTCGGGGTTATTGACGATACCCCCCTCGAGATACCAGACATCAAAGGCTCTCTCCGCCAGCAAAAAAGCACCGGTCGAGCTTCGACCACCGGTATCGCAGTAAACAATGTACTTTTTATCAATATCCAGTTTTTGTACCTGCATGCGCAGCATGTTAAGCGGAATATTGGTGCTTCCAGGTATTGCATGGGACTCATGCTCTTTCTTGAAACGGACATCCAGCCATTCAGCCCCTTCATCAATAAAAGATAGCGCCTGCTCATAGCTCACGGACTGAAGTGAAGGGTTCTGGATAAGCTCTGTGAAATTCTCCTTGCTCAGTTCCATGAGGATGCCATCACTGGCCATCTGGATGGTGGCATTTCGAATTGAATCGGATACCAGCGCCTCTTCACCAAAGCTGTCGCCTGCACCAAGCGTTGCAAGTTTTAAATCCTTGCCGCCTGAAGGCGGGGTTCTCAGGACGTTACAGCTGCCCGCCTGGATGATGTAGTACTTGTCCCCCGGATCTCCCTGCTTGATGACAATATCGCCGGTGTGATAATTGACCTCTTCAAGCAACGCAAAAAGTTGGCCTATGTTAGCAGTCGGTAACCTCGCAAAAAGCTCCGATTGCAGCATTCGCGTCATCCAGTCGACATCTTCCTCGTCATCAAGATGGCTGACCTCCATATCGCCGGATCCTGAATCAACGTCTATACCACCATCGGAAACCGGGTCGTCCTCTTCCTGCAACACCATCTGGCGATCAAGCACATCTCGCTGAATCTGGAACACTACCGCTTCGGTCTTGGCCTTTGCGGAAAACTGTCGCGGCTGTAACTGCGCCATGGCATATAGTGCCCTTTCGCTGCCGCTGCTTATGACATTTTGTTGCTGATCATTGGCGTGCAGCTCAATCTCACCGTCCAGCAGGTAGAACGAAAAATTGTCCTTGTCACCCTGCTTGAACAGCGTGCCCTTCTTTTTAACTTTCAGCAGCTGCCCGCTATTGATGATCTCATTTTGACTCTGAAGGGATAACTCACTTATGGGGATGAGTTTGCGAATCTGATCTACGAATTTTTGCTTGTCTTCCGACATACCTTTATACACTCTGTCCAGGACCAACCAGTCCAAACGCTACGACTCGTGTTCCCGAATCGCCAAATTTTGCCCTTCGCGGGCGGTTACAGTTGCCGCGCAGTTTAACCAGTGCCGGCGGCATTATTTTTAAGCCGTCATGATACCTAAAATAGCGGCAGACATCCTCATTCCTTGCCTGCTTTTGTGCGAAAGATCAAAGAATCCGCGGCATTTGGCCCCGGGCCATTGCCATGACCACCCGGGGCAGGGAATCATTCGTCAGATCAACAAGATATGTTCGAGCCGCAAGCTGACCCGGGTCAGGGCTCATCGCCTGGACAGGTTTACAATAAAACTGGCACCCGCATTACCTGGCAGGTTCCTGGCCTTCACGGAGCCCCCAAGATATTCCGCGATAAGCCTGACAATAAAAAGACCCAGCCCGAGGTGGGGACTCTGATCTGACTTGCCATCCCTTAATGAAATCATGGAATTGAAGAGCTGGTCCTCCATGCCGCTCGGCAACGCCGGGCCGTAGTTGCTGACACTCACCTGCCAGTTATCCTGGTTGCCACTGATGGCGATGTTTACTGCTTTGCCTGCAGAAGAAAAATCGACGGCATTGGAAACCAGCTTGTCCAGCATTTGCACAAAAAGATCGGGTGGCAGTGCCCAGGTTAATTTTTCACAGCTGGCGTCAAACTGAAAATCCTGGGCCGGGTAGGCCAGCCTGTATCCTTCAACACAGTTTCTTAGTAACTGCACCACCTCGGTTTCCTCCGTTTCGGCGCTTTGCATGGCCTGTTCCAGCCTGCTTGCTTCTCCCAGGCGTGTCAGGATCAGCCCGAGTCTTTCCATGCCCTGCCTCGCCCTTTCAAGATAGACCGCGGCCTTATCATCACTGGACTCCTGTGATTGAAGTTGCTCCAATGATGACTGCACAACCGCGAGGGGCGTTCTTAATTCATGGGAAAGACGTCCCGCCAGGTTTTCCAGGTAATGATTGTATTCCCGCAAGCGACCAAGAATCGCGTCGTAGTTGCGGGACAGATCGCCAATTTCATCACCGGCTCTATCGACTACGAATTCTCCACATACCCGCCCGTGTTCATCGATCGCGGCATCAGCGCTTTCACTCAGGCGCTTGATACGTGAAGAAAGGCGAGTGGCGAAACCAAGCAAAAGCAGGGTAACAACAGCAAAGATCAGCATGGTCCGGTTAAACAGGGACACCATGGCATTTCTTTGCAGCATCTGTATTCCGCTACTAGTCTCTTCCACTACCACCACGCCGCGCACCTCGCCATCAACCCACACCGGCGTGGCAGCTGATACAATGACGGTCTTACCACCGGGGGAATTTCTCCACTGGGTTTGCGAGTTCCCTGCCAATGCCGCGGTGATTTCATCCCCCCTGAGCCTTGATTTACCGGCCAGGTCATCCTTTACCCTGCTTGGCACCGCCGGAAGAACCATGGAATAAAACAAGTTTCGCTTCATGTCCGCATGGGACTTGTCCAGTGAACCGCTGCTTGATAGTACCTGTCCCTGG
>CAZXDV010000250.1:0-4227 GCA_964639535.1 uncultured Enterobacteriaceae bacterium
CTCAAATTCCTTCATGCCACGATAACCCAGCACCGGTATCTCGCTGCCCTTGAGTCCTTCAACCGGAAAGTTATCACTATCGTTGCCACGGGGTTTATCCAGCAGGAACATGCTCAATCCCTTGTACCCTGATTCAACATCACCGGTTCGAGCCAGTAATGTCATCAAATCGGCACGGGCGGCATGGGTGATCCAGGTCTTATTGCCATTAATTATGTAGCTGTCTTCACTGGCAACGGCTCGGGTTTGCAGGCTGGCAAGATCGGAACCCGTGTTGGGCTCGGTAAAAACTGCTGTTGGTATGCACTCGCCCCTGGCGATTCTCGGCAGGTAGTGCTCTTTTTGCTCAGTGGTACCATGCGAGAGAATCAACTCGGCAGCAATTTCTGAACGCGTGCCAAGTGACCCCACGCCAATGTAGCCGCGGGACAACTCTTCGGTGATCACGCAAAGCATGATCTTGCTCAGACCCTGCCCATCAAACTCTTCCGGTATGCAAACCCCAAACACCCCCATCTCTGAAAGCGTTTCGATCAAAGACATAGGGATCAGCTCATCATTATCGTGCCAGGAAGGGGCATGGGGCACGATAGACTCATCAGCAAGACGGCGAAATTGCTGGCGAATCATCTTTAGATCTTCATCGTCACCACAGTGACCCACTTCACCCACCTTTATCAGTTCACTTGAACGGCGCACCAGCTGCATTCGATTTTCAATGCTATTACCATTCTTTATAAAGGCGCTTATTGAAGGATCCTTCTGTAATGAGGCCGCAGCTTCTTCAAGGTCCAGGTCCATGGGACGAAAGATTTCGTCCTGGCTCATGGCGATGGCAGTGGTGAGCTGGGACAGGTAAGAACCAAAGGCACACTGGTAGATCAGTTGCTCAAGGTCGGAAAAAGATTTTTCACTGTTGAGCTTGAGCGCCCAATCCTGCATGGCATGCAGGGCTTCAATGTAGGCGGCACTCCATGCCATGCCATGGGCCGCGAACTGTTCCTTTTCAAGACCGGCGGTTTTGCTTTTCCCATGAGCCATAAGCCTGCCCAACAGGGCAGCGCGCATTTGCACAAGGTATTCATCAAGCGCGACCAGGCTCGATTGACCGGCTTCAAGAAGCTTTGGGGCCGGGTGGTTCGTCATTCATTTTCCTCCGCAGCCGGGTGCACCCAGCGGCTGGCGGGCTTCAAAACCACATCGGATTGCGGGGCCACCGAACATACCAGCACAAACCCGCCCTCAATATCCGCAGGGTCGATGGTGGCATGCTTTGAAAGAGGTCTGATACACCTGACCTGTCCCGCGGCCCTTATGGAACGACAGGTCATGCAGCGCGCCTGCATGCAGCCCACCGTTAACTCGTAACCTGCGGCCTGTGCCGCCCTGGCGATACTCTGGTCACTTCGACAGTTGAATTCTATGAACTCATCATCAAACTCCATGCGCACGGAATAGCTTGTTGCCTGGTTGTCAGCCATTGCTCGCTACTCCAGTTCCACCTTGCCCTCAACACCAATCTGCCCATCACATCGTTCGGCCCTGGCATCAACAATATTTTCCTTTTTGTTGATCACGAGCCTCACGGGCATATCATCAAACATTGGTGTGCGAGCATGAAATTCAGTGCTTCGTACCGGCTTATGATAAGTTTCCTGAATAAATTGCAGTAGAAGAATTGTTGTGAGCGGCGCATGTACGATGAGGGCAGGGTAGCCCTCTTCACTTTTTGCATAATCGCGATCGTAATGAATGCGATGGGTATTGAAGGTAAGCGCAGAAAAACGGAACAGCAACCTCGAGTCCGGGGTGATGATGCGTTGCTGAGCGTCACCCGGTAACACGCCAAACTCTTTTCGTTGTGGTAATTCAATCTGACTAAGACTTTCGCGGTAGACGATTTGCTGCTCCTCCTCGACACACAGTTTTCCTTCCTGGTGGTATTGATAGTTCACGGTGACAAAGGTCAATTTGCCACTTTTGCCCTCCTTGTCCTTAACATCGGTCACGATGCCTTCGCGAGTAGTTTCCAGGCCTACTTTAAGGGGGACTTTATACTCCGTTTTAACACTGGCAAACATGCGTCGAGGTAAAGATGTTGGAGGCAGGAAGCCACCTTTAATCGGATGACCGTCATCGGCAAGTTCTGATTGCGGTGTTAAAGGGGTGAAATACATCCAGTGCCAGGCCGGCGGCAAACTTGTACCGATGTTCAAAAAACCTGTATCAATATCCAGGCTGGCTGCTAGACGCGATGCAGGTTCAGGCGTTACTAATTCCTGCCGAGTTTCCTTTTGAGCCTGCCAGTCTTTATCCATGATTAAGTCCCTGCAACAATGCCACGTTGATGAAGATCGCCGATTTGCGAGTCATTTAGACCCAGCACACTGGAAAGGATCTCATTGGTGTGTTGCCCAAGCAGCGGCGCGCCTGGTACGGATCCCCTTGTTTCTCCCTGAAAACGTATGGGTGTAGCAGGTGCCAGCTGTTCGCCGGTGAGCGGATCATTGATCATTTCGAAAATTTCATTTTCCACCGAGCAGCGCGGATCATTTTCCAGCATTTCCTGCATTGTCTGATATTCACCCCAGCACACGGCATGTTCATCCAGGGTTCGCCGTAAGTCCGCGAGAGTCATGGAAGTTGTCCAGTTCTCAACCAACTGGCAAATTTCATCGTGGGTCCGGTAACGTTCACCCTCAAGATCAAGATTCAAACCACTTTGTTCTTCAAGCTGTTTTATCTCAAATTCAATGTCCGCGGCCTTGACCAGGTTTTGCCATTGTCTAAGCGTAATAGCCACGATCATCACGCGGCCATTATCCGAGGTAGGAAAATCCCTGCCAAAGGCCCCGTAGAGATTATTACCAATGGCTTCACGGGGTCTTTCATTCAGCTGCGCCTCGGAAAGATAGCCGAGGTTACCCATGGTGGCCATGGCCACGTCCGACAGTGCAATTTTTGCATGTGTGCCTTCACCTGATTGCTGGCGTTTTAACAGGGCACTGACAGCAGCCAGCGCCGCGTACAAACCGCAGGCAACGTCCCAGCTGGGCAGTGTGCTATTAACTGGGCTTTCACTACTTGCAGTTCCAGTGATGTAGGGCAGGCCGGTGGCACAGTTCACCGTGTAATCAACGGCAGAACTACCATCGTTATTGCCCTCAATGTTGATTTGGATTAGATCAGAACGAATGGTTGATAGCGACTCGTATGAGGACCAGCCCCGCGATGGGAAATTAGTGAGAAACACACCGGCTTTTTCATCCTGTTCCGTAATCAGTGACTGCACCAGTTCCTTGCCTTCCTGTTCCCTGAGGTCAATGGCAATGGAACGTTTGCCGCGATTAAGGCTGGTCCAGTAAATACTGTTGCCATCTTTAGTCACAGGCCAGCGCCGGTAATCCAGTCCGCCACCAATTTGATCAAAGCGAATGACATCGGCCCCAAGCTGGGCCAGGCTCATACCACCAAGGGGTGCCGCCACAAATGCGGAGCCTTCGATGACTCGAATCCCCTGGAGTATGCTGTACATGTGTATTTTTGAATTGAATGGTCGGGGTAACGAGATTCGAACACGCGACCTCTGCCTCCCGAAGGCAGCGCTCTACCAGGCTGAGCTATACCCCGACATTGGAAAAAAGTTAATTTTAATGGATTTCCATCCTTAGGTCTGTAAACAATACATCCATGTATTACTTCTCCGCCTATGCGGGAATGACAATTCGCTAATGCGTCCTCTCCACCGCAAACCTGGCCAGGGCATGAAGCGC
Organism: uncultured Enterobacteriaceae bacterium; assembly: GCA_964639535.1. GTDB lineage: Bacteria > Pseudomonadota > Gammaproteobacteria > Eutrophobiales > Eutrophobiaceae > WLWS01. The sequence continues at coordinate 3,774 of CAZXDV010000250.1, forward strand.
ATCCAGGTAGGGAGAGTCGGGCAGTCCTTCAAGCGACAGGATGGCCCTGTCCGAGGCCTCGGCTGCCTTTGTGGCTGTATAGGCGATTGCATCGGTGACATCGATCGCTTTCTTGATCGCATCGATGTTTTCCAGACCACCATTTTCAATGGCCTCCCTGATCATGGCTGACTGTTGTTCATCGCCGTTCCACATGGCATAGAGCAGGGGAAGGGTGGGTTTACCCTCGGCAAGGTCATCACCGATGTTCTTACCGATGTCACCTGCCGTGGAGCTGTAATCGAACACGTCGTCCACCAGCTGGTAGGCGACGCCCAGGCACTTGCCGTAGTTGGCCATGGCCAGTTCTTCCGCCTCGGGGCGTCCGGCAACCACGGCACCCAGTTGTGCGGCGGCTTCAAAGAGCTTGGCGGTCTTGTCATGGATGACCTGCAGGTAGCGTGCCTCGGTGGTT
>CAZXDV010000251.1:0-4226 GCA_964639535.1 uncultured Enterobacteriaceae bacterium
ACCGTTCGATTCTTGTTGTTGGTCATGCAGTCGACCATCACTGCTACGCCCCCCGGGCCGTAGCCCTCGTAGCGAATCTCCTCCAGGTCACCACTATCATCGCCGCCGGCGCCTCTTTTTACGGCTCGCTCAATGGTGTCCTTGGGCATACTCTGGGACTTTGCCCCGTCAATGGCCGCCCTGAGACGGGGGTTTGCGTCAGGGTCGCCACCACCCAGCTTTGCGGCAACCGTAATTTCCCTGATTAACTTGGTGAATAACTTGCCTCGCTTGGCGTCCTGGCGGCCCTTACGATGCTGGATATTCGCCCATTTACTGTGTCCTGCCATTATTTACTTCCAGGCTTTTGAATTTGGCGAAAGTTTAACATTTTCAGTCAGTCACTCCCATATTACCAAGTACATTACACCTGGCTGGTATCCATATGGATACACTTCATCAATAACCGCTTTTCATGTTCACAGTATTCAGCATCGCCTCGCCGGCAACATAGCGTCGAAGGTTCTCGATGACAAAAACCCAGAAACGCCTGGTGAGCATGTCCGAGTATGCGCTGATGTGTGGAGTGATAATGACATTATCCATGTCCCATAGTGGATGCCCCGAAGGCAGGGGCTCCGGCTCGGTCACATCCAGCGCAGCGCCTGCCAGCCTGCCCTCTTTAAGAGCCGCCACCAGGTCCGCGGTGACAACACTTTTACCACGACCAATGTTGATAAAGATCGCGGTGCTCCTGAGCTGGGCAAAAAAAGCCTCGTCAAAAAGATTCGTGGTGGACCGGGTCAATGGTGTTGCATTGACAATCACATCAGCCTTTTGCGCCAGCTCATGAAGCTCCGGTGCCAGTCCAACATAGTCAACAAAGTCCGGTCCGCTCCTGCTTGAGTTCCTCGTCGCCAGCACTTTCATGCCCAGCCCCTTGGCACGCCAGGCGATCTCCGAGCCGATACCACCCAGCCCGACCACGAGCATGGTTTTACCCCTCACTTCGACAAGTGGAAACTTACCCGGAATTCCATCATCCCACCTGGCCTCATCCTGGGCCGCGCGAAATCGAGGCAGCTGTCGTCCGAGGGACAGCATCATTGCTATGACATGCTCTGCAATACCCGATCCGTAAACACCTTTCATGTTTGTTAACAGGACGTCACCGTTCTCCAGGCCCTTGCTACCGCCACATCGATCCACGCCGGCACTGAAGTGCTGCACCCAGCGAATATTTTTCATCTCGTCACTGTACATCGTGCAGGAACCCAGCAGGACGTCAGCTGTAGCAAGCGCCTTCGACGCAGCGTCAGCATTTGAAAAAATGTGAAGCCGGGCTGCGCCTGCTGCCGCCTGGAGTTTTTCCCTTGTCTCGGGTTCAAGGCCTGAACTGGCCCAGGAACTCACTATCACAACGTCGCGCGGTTTCTGCCAACCACTGCGCTCGCTGATCGGCTGCTTGCTTTCCCGGGTATACAGTTCGTCCAGGATTCGACTGCTGTCCTGCTCCGCAAGCACCTTGCTGCCCGGTACAGTACACGCAAGCAGTATGGAAAAAAGAGTTGTGCAGGTTTTTCTGTTCATGGCTATTTACCGGTTGGGTGTTGGGAGAAATTTACCATGCCTGAGAAAGTTAACAATTTGTTCAAAGGCCTGGCTGGATAAAAGCAGTCCAAAGTGGGAAAGCGGCAGGCAAACATGATCCACCATACCTTCAAGACGGGTTTCCGCGACAGACACGGTGCCGTCATTGGGTGCCTCGAGGCCGGGAATAACAACACCCATACCAAACCTCAGGGTGCCAGCAATACTTCCGAGCTCCGCGCCCTGCTGCCAGGGTGGAATATCACCAAGCAAACCGGCCTGCGTACTTCTTCCGAGTAGAAGTCGGGTAAAGCTGAACGCATCCAGTTGCTGTGCTGAATGGCTACCCTTATGTGGAGAGCCCAGGGTGACCACCCGCCCCGGGGCCTGCCGTGGAAAGGCCTGGTAAAGGTGCCTGACCACGATTCCACCCAGGCTATGTGCAACCAGGTGCACGGTGCTCGACTCGATGCGCTGGAGAAAATCATTCAACCGGGCGGCGTTCTCGGCCGGTGTTGAAACAACACTACTGTAAGTAAATTGATAAACCTCGTAATGCTCGCCAAGGCGATGTCGTAACAGGCTCATATCGAGACCGTTCACCCAGAGCCCATGTATACAGACTACGGCTTCCCTGCTCACTGCTGGCGAAATAGAACCTGGGGTGGGAAATATCGGGAGAAGTGTTTACGCATCGCCCGCCAGCTGCTGCTGGCTTTTTGAAAACTCCAGCAGGCGGGTAATGGGGCGATTTGCCTTTTCAACTATGTCAGCTGCAACATGTATTTCGTTTTTGCCGGATTCAAGGACTGCGGCCAGCTTACTCAGGCTGTTCATGGCCATCCACGGACAATGGGCGCAACTTTTACAGGTAGCACTTTTGCCGGCAGTGGGTGCCTCAATAAAAGTCTTACCTGGCGCTGCCTGCTGCATCTTGTGAAAGATGCCGTTATCGGTGGCCACGATAAACTCCATCGCATCCATCTGTTGCGCTGCCTTGATAATACCGGTTGTGGAACTCACTACATCCGCCTGGCGAATCACCGGTGCCGGCGATTCAGGGTGCACCAGTACCTTGGCCATGGGGTGCTGGCGTCGCAATTGTTCCAGCTCCAGCGCCTTGAATTCTTCGTGCACCACGCAACTCCCTTGCCAGAGCAGCATGTCGGCACCAGTCTGCTGCTGCACGTACTCGCCCAGGTAACGGTCTGGTGCCCAAAGGATCTTTTCACCCCGGTCCTTGAGGTGCTGAACTACATCCACCGCGCTACCCGAGGTGACCATCCAGTCAGCCCTCGCCTTAACCTCAGCGCTGGTATTGGCATACACCACCACGGTGTGATCCGGGTGCTCATCACAAAAGGCAGAGAATTCATCAACCGGGCAACCGATATCCAGGGAACACTCGGCATTTAAATCAGGCATCAGGATGCGTTTTTCCGGGTTGAGAATCTTTGCCGTTTCTCCCATGAAACGTACGCCGCATACCACCAGCGTTTTTGCATCCGCCTCGTTACCAAAACGCGCCATGTCGAGGGAGTCTGAAACATAACCTCCCGTTTCATCTGCCAGTACCTGTAAATCTGCATCGGTATAGTAATGCGCCACCATGATGGCATCCTGCTCTACCAGCAGCTCCCTGATTCGGGATTTCAGCTCCTGCCTGGATGCATCATCCAGCACTTCGCAGACCGTATCCGGTATCTGCTCCGGCGTCAGCCTGTAATCTGCAAATTCGGCAATGGGGGATATGGCGTTCATATTCCTGTTCTTCTACTTGATGAATTCAACCTGCCCTGGTGTTTTAAGGGTATACAGGCGAGCCGGGCGATGGCTGCCGTTCCTGCGAACTTCACCGGTGTCTTCCATGCAATCGTAGGCAAGCATACGTTTCCTGAAATTGCGCTTGTCCAGCGTATCTCCATGGATTATTTCGTAGACACGCTGCAATTCACTCAGGGTGAACTTGCTCGGCATGAACTGCAGGGCAATAGTGGAGTAAGCAAGCTTGGCGGTTAACCTCTGCTTTGCCTTGCTAACAATCTGGCGGTGATCAAAAGCAAGTTCCGGCAGATCCTCGATGTCAAACCACGCGGTTTCCCTGGCATCGCTACCGGCGTCCAGGTTAAGCCGGTCGATGGGTACCAGGCTGTAATAGGCCACGGTGATTACTCGCTCCCTCGGGTCACGTTCAGGCTTTCCGAAGGTATAAAGTTGCTCCAGGTAAACGCCGCTGATGCCGGTCTCTTCGCGTAATTCACGCAGGGCCGCCTGCTCGAGATCTTCCTCAATGTCCACGAAACCGCCGGGCAGCGCCCAGCCATTTTGAAAAGGCTCACTTAGGCGACGGATCAGCAACACTTTCAGCTTCTCCTGCTGAATAGTGAAAATGACGATGTCCGTGGTCACCGCGGGATGTGGATATTCGTACTGGAACATTGACCTTAGTGTAAAAAGTACAATAACTAGGGTCGAAAGCTTAGTGTATTTTGTACACTAAAAGCAAGAAGATTTTTTGGCTTTATTCCTCGCCTTTTGCCCGTGCGGGGCGGATTCCCAGCTCTTTCAGCTGTCGCCTTGAGGCAACTGACGGCGCGGATGTGAGCAGGCAGCTTGCACTCTGGGTTTTCGGAAAAGCAATCACCTCGCGAATCGAG
>CAZXDV010000252.1:0-263 GCA_964639535.1 uncultured Enterobacteriaceae bacterium
CCTCGTGTGCTGTAACCAGTACCTTGTGAACAAACGTATGAAATGGTGAGTAAAAGAGTCTCATGTTCGGCCTCGTCGGTGGATTAACAAATTGTATACAATAATAACATATGGAAAGTAGCGCAGTAACAAAATCTCCACCGGCGTTCTGGTCGGGTGTGGTTCTCATGGTCATTGGCTCTGTATTACTTTCAGCCAAGGGCATCATGGCCAAGATATTGTTTGCAGAGGGGCTGGATTACCAGGAAGTCATTACCTTCAGG
>CAZXDV010000252.1:273-4222 GCA_964639535.1 uncultured Enterobacteriaceae bacterium
TCGCTGATGGCACTGCCGCTATTCTGGCTCTGGGGTGTTTACACGGTCGGATTGAAAAAAATCCTGCAGGTGGACAGGCGTTCACTAACGGGTGCGGTCGGGGCCGGATTTTTCTGCTATTTCATTGGAGGCAGTGCCGACTTTTACGCCCTGACCCTCATCGACGCAGGGCTTGAACGGGTATTGCTGTACACCTATCCGGCTATTATCGTTATCGCTTTTTCAGCCTGGAAAAGACAGCTGCCTGCGCAAAACGTCTTGCTGGCCCTGTTGATGACGTATGCAGGGGTCGTGCTGGCCATCGGCGTGATTGATGTCAATCTAAGGCAGGCCAATACGCTGGGCTCCACGCTGGTGCTTTTTTGCGCCTTTACCTACGCTGCATACTATGTGGTTAACGATGTCGTGGGCCAGAAGGTCGGTAGCGTGGTGTTTACGGTTTATGCAATGACAGCTGCCACCGTGGCTATATGTGTTCGTTATGGTCTTACACACACGCTGCTGGATTTTGAATTTACTGCAAAAGTCGTCAGCTCTTTTGCCATCCTCGTGGTTTTTGTCACGGTGGTGCCGCTTTTTATGCTGGCTGAAGGCGTAAAACAGATCGGTGCACAAAGGGCAGCCCTGGTGAGTACCGTCGGACCTGCATCAACAATCATCCTGGCAGCCCTGGTGCTGGGTGAGTCCATGCGCTGGTTCCAGTATTGTGGCATTGCAATCACGCTGCTGGGTGTCATGGTACTTGAGTGGCGGCAGAGCCAGGCTGCAGTGGTGCAGGAGAGCTAGGGCAGCCAGCTACCCGCAATGTATACAAAATTCCGCTCCTGACCGGCATATGAAAAGCAACTCCAACCTTTTAAACATCCTTGCATACCTGGTGCTGTTGGTCCTGGCTATCCCGTGGTACTGGAGCAGGGAGGAACACCCCTTTCTTCTGGGTGTACCTGCATGGGTGCTGCTTGCCCTTGCCGTGGCACTACTGACATCAATCCTGACCGCCTGGAATTTCCTCAAGGGCGAGGACGAGGAAGATTGAATTCCCTGCTTCCCTTTGGCCCGGGTGCCTGGATATTTGTCAGTCTCTATATCAGTTCGCTGTTAGTTGTCGGTTGGCGGGCCTACTCGGCACGTCGTGAAAACACCCTGAAGGATTTTTACCTGGCCGGCTCCGGTTTCGGGTTTGTCGTCCTGGTATTAACTCTCTATGCCAGCCAGTACAGCGGTAACAGCCTGTTTGGGTTCAGTGGTATGACCTACCGTATCGGCTATTCCTGGATCCTGAGCGTGCAATTCATGATTGCCATCGTGGTGTTCTACCAGGTTATTGCTGTTCGCCTGCATCGCCTGGCAAAGCAAAGAAACTATATAACGCCGGTAGATTTTATACAGGACAGGTTTGGCAGTCCTGCTATCAGCTTGTTAGCAGTCCTGGTAATGGTATTTGCCCTTGGAAATTTCCTGCTGGCGCAATTGATGGCCATGGGACGGGCAGTGCAGGGGCTGGCCGGACCCATGGGAGACCAGGCCTTTAGCTATGGTGTTGTCGCGCTGGCCCTCATCATGGTGATTTACGGAACTCTCGGTGGCATTCGAGCCGTCGCCTGGACAGACATGCTGCAGGGTATGGTGCTGATGTGTGGTTTTTTTATCCTGCTGTTTCTCATGTACCAGAAATTCGGTTCCCTGGAGCAGGCTACCGCGAGGATCCAGCTCAACAGCCTTGAACTTTACCAGCTGAAGGTTCTGCCACCTGACACAGCCAGGATGCGCCAGTGGCTGAGCTATCTACTCATTGTCGGAATGGGTGCTGCACTTTATCCCCATGCAATACAGCGAATCTATGCGGCAGCGTCGGAAAAGATATTGCGAAGAAGTCTCGCTGTCATGGCCTTCCTTCCATTTGTCACCGTCCTGATTGCGGTTATTGCCGGAATCTATGCGTTGGCTTATGTACAGGGTCTTGAAGGCGCAGCGGCAGACCAGGTATTGGGCCTGCTGCTGAGAGACATCCAGGACGATTCTTTTTTTGGTTATTGTCTCGTGGTGGTTTTGTTTGCGGCGATATTGTCTGCAATCATGTCCACCGCTGATTCTGCGTTGCTATCGGTTTCATCCATGCTGGTGAAGGACATCTACAGCGTTTATTTGAACCGTAATGCCAGCCAGGCACACCTGACGCGGGTGGCAAAGATATGTTCATGGGTTTTGATCACCCTGCTTGTGATCCTCGCCATATCGCTCAAGGAGCAGGCATCGCTGGTGAAGCTGCTGGATCGAAAATTTGACGTACTGGTGCAGCTGGTGCCGGCGTTTATGCTGGGAATTCACTGGAGTGGATTACGCACAATACCCACCCTGCTGGGCCTGGTTTGCGGGCTCGTATGCGCACTGACACTGGCCTTCTACCCGTTTGCCTTTGTTGAATCCGGAAAGGTGTGGGGATTTCATCCCGGCCTGTACGGGCTGGTACTAAACCTCATGGTCGCGGTAGCCGCTTCCTGTTATCAAAACAGGAATACCCCCATTCCCAATGCCCAGGGGAGCCATGATGAGGCGGCTGTTTCGACAGGCAAAAGGAGCCGTTAAGCAGCTTCAAAATTGCACCAGGATGCCTTAAAAGAGTATTATTCGCCGCGCCGGGAGAAGGGAACGGCTAAAGGTGAGGGCTGTCAAAACCGTTAAACACTTGGGATATATTTGAGAATTATTTAATCGACAGGAAGAAGCAAATGAAGATGATATTGAAGTTAATTACAGCAGTAACTTTTACAGCGCTGACGCTACCGGTGCTGGCTGGTGATGCGGCAGCAGGCAAGGCAAAGTCCGCCGTGTGCGCTGCATGTCACGGACCCGAGGGTATTAGTGCCGCGGATATCTGGCCAAACCTCGCAGGTCAGAAAAAAGGCTACCTGGTAAAACAGATCAAGGCATTTCGAGACGGTACAAGGAAGGATCCCAGCATGCAGCCCATGGTGGCCAACCTCACCGACGAGGATATTGAAAATCTTGCTACCTACTACAGCAGCATGAAGTAAGCGCGTTATTCTCGCTAAACCGCCTCGAGCCAGGCAGGCTCGAAGGCGGTTTTTTTATGCCTGGCGCCGTTACGGGCACGTGGCATCCCCCTCTAAAACCATTGACAGTTGTCGCCTTGCGGTTTATGCTGCGCCGCAACATATTCCACCTGACAGAGGCCGGCAATGGCGAGTACCAGTTCAAGCAGTGAATTCGATCCCGGAAAACTGGCGGATACAGTCGCCGCAGTTTCCAATCAATGCCACGATATTTTCCAGGATTTTCTGAACCAGCAGGGCACCGCTGATAGTGCCAGCCTCGACCCCCTTGGACTTGGCCAGGCTTACCTCGATTTTACCGCTTCGATGATGAAAAACCCGGAGAAGCTTGTTGAGGCACAGATGCAGGCCTGGAATGCCTACGCCAACCTTTGGCTTGGAACCGCCAACAGGGTGCTTGGCAAGGACAGTGATCCGGTTGCCGTGCCTGAAAAAGGTGACAGGCGATTCAAGCACGAAGCGTGGGAAGACAACCCTTTCTTTGACTTTATCAAGCAATCTTACCTCGTCACCGCCAATGCGATTCAAAACGTGGTCGCGGATGCTGAGGGGATGGACGAGAAAGACGCCAGGAAGCTGCAATTTTACACCCAGCAATTCATTGACACTTTTTCACCAAGCAACTTTGCCATGACAAATCCGCAGGTGCTGGAGGCGACAATAGAAAGTAACGGTGAAAACCTGGTCAAGGGCCTGCAGAATTTTTGCGAAGACTTTGACAAGGACAAGGGCCAGTTGCGGATCAGGATGACAGACCAGGATGCTTTTGAACTGGGTAAGAACGTCGCCACGACACCGGGGAAGGTGGTGTTCCAGAATGACATGTTGCAGTTAATCCAGTATACGCCCTTAACAGAAGAGGTGAACAAGACCCC
>CAZXDV010000253.1:0-4208 GCA_964639535.1 uncultured Enterobacteriaceae bacterium
CCCCATATTGACTCACAATTTTACGTAATATGGGATATAAATCAATAAGTTATATTAGATTTGTAACCTTTGTTATTAATAAAGAGCTTGTCTACGCTTTAAAACAAGGCCTGTGGAGACATGGCAGGCCTGGAGCAGGGCGCCCCGGCAAGTATCGATTATCTTACTCCCACAGGCGCACTGAATAGCTGGGTCCGTCAGCGATCACCGTTGCGATGTAATCATCACCGCAGTCAATACCGAGCATGTGCCAGTTGTTCAGATCATTTTCCTGCCAGCCCGTGCGCAGCATGCGGGGTGCCTCATCGGGATCGATATTCACATCAAACTCTGACAGGCCGTACTTGATACCCTTGCCTACCGCTTTCACAAAGGCTTCCTTTCGCGTCCAGGTGGCAAAGAATGCTCGCACGCGGTCACCCTGGAATTTTTCGAACTGCTCGTTCTCCACCTTTGAAAAATATCGCCTGGCCAGCTTGTCATGCTCCGGATCCTCGCGCAGCTTTTCCACGTCTATGCCGAGCCGGCGATCAAGACCCAGCGCAACCAGCGCCATACCGTGGGAGTGTGAAACATTAAACGCTATGGGCTTGTCATCTATGACAAGGTCAAGAAAGGGCTTGTTATCCTCGCTGTACCGGAAGTCAAAACTACTGGCAGGTTGTGAAGCAACAATGGACAGTGCCTGGCGTAACAGGCCGCGGGTGACGACGTACTCTTCAAACTTGCCCGGGAATTTAAAACGGGCAGCGCGTTGCTTTTCTTCGTCCGAGAGAGTGGCATGAAACTCATCGATACGCTGTGCAGGAAGATCGATGCGGCTGCGCCAGATATCCACGTGATCGGCATCAAGCCTGTGTTCGCCTGTCGCTTTAACCCACATCACTGTTCCGCAAGGCTGCGTGCCAGCGCCTGCATTCCCTCTTCGATCCTGGTGCCCGGCTCGTAGGCAAGATCGCGACGCGCGGCACTGATGTCATACCAGTGCGAGCAGCTTAACTGTCGTGCAATGAAACGTGTCATGGCAGGCTCACCCTTGATCCTGAGAACTGTATAGACAGCTTCCAGCACCGCGCCAATACCGTAGGCAAGCCCCGGTGAGATCCTTCTTTGTTCCTCTTTAAGACCCGCGGCATTAAGAATGCGGTTAACGATCTTTTCCATGGGCATGGGTTCACCGTTACTGATGAAGTAGGCCTTACCGGCACAGGCCGCGCTGCTGTCGAGTTTTTCCAGGGCATTAAGGTGTGCCGCTACAGCATTATCAATGTAGGTGATATCGACCAGGTTTTCCCGCGAACCCACCAGGCGCAGGCGCCCGGCCCTGGCCCGTTCAATGATACGTGGTGCCAGGTGTGGATCGCCGGGGCCAAAAATAAGGTGAGGCCTCAGGGCTACCGTGGCAAGACCCGCATCATTTGCAGCCAGCACCGCTTCCTCCGCTTCTGCCTTGGTACGCTGGTAGTTGGTCAGGTAACGCTCGGGAAGTGGCGTCGACTCATCAATACCGTCTTCATCTTCACCTGCAAAGACAATGCTTGGCGAGCTGGTATACACGAGGCGTGTTATACCCTGCTCTCGACAGGCATTGATGACATTCAGGGTGCCGACGACATTGCTCCGATAATATTCCTGGTAGTCTCCCCACACACCTGCCTTTGCTGCAACATGCATCACCGCCTCACAGCCCTCGGCTGCCTGCATCACGTCCCCCGCTTCGCCGATATCTCCCCGTCGAACTTCGAACCCCATGGACTCAAGCTCGGGATAGTGACCTCGCTGCAGGGTGACAACCTTGTCTCCCCTTTGCATGAGTGCCGTGGCTATTCCCCTGCCAAGAAAACCACCTGCACCTGTGACGAGTATTTTCATCAGGACTGCTCGCTGGCCCAGGCAGTCAGCTCGGCACGGCCAATCTTGGCGTTATGGCGTATGTCCACTGGAAAGCCGGGATGCACAAGTATTCTCTTTATCATCGCTGTTATTTCATATTGACCAGCCAGCTCAAGCAATTCTTTTTCAAGCGCGGCAAGATCGCACTTTTCTTCCACCTCGATACAAAGTACCGGCTCTATGCTTCTTTCCTTGCCCACACCCACGAGTGCGCTGCGCCTGACCTGGCTGTGCTGGTTAAAAATACCCTCGCAACAGGCAGTAAAGTAAGTTGTTTCGCCACAGCGGACGCGCTCACTCAAGCGCCCGCAAAACCACAAACGTCCCGAATCATCAAGGTAACCCAGGTCACCCATGCGATGAAAAAAACCATCCTCGCCATTTTCGATCTTGGCCAGTGCCGTTGAACCAGCCCGGTTATGATAGGAGGCCGTCACCTGTTCACCCCGCACAACAATCTCGCCAACCTGGTTCACCGCCAGCTCCTTCGCCTCATGCCACGACGGAATGACATCATCACTGATGGCAATAATCTTAACATCGAGACCCGGCACGGGACGGCCTATGCAGACTCCGTGACCTGCTGCCGTGAGTTGACTCGTCTCTCCCAGTATTTCTGCACTTCCAATCGAGGCCACCGGCAGGGCTTCCGTTGCACCATAGGGCGTAAATATTTCTACACCGTCTGCCAGTAATGAAGTGAAGCGTTCTATGATCTCCGCCGACACCGGCGCTCCCGCCGAGATCACTCTTTTCAGGCTTTTTAGCCTCACCTGTCTGCCTTCAGCCCAGCGACCAACGCGGTCAAGCAGCGCCGGGGAACCAAACATAGTGGTTGCTGAAAAATCATTGATAGCATCAACGATGGTCTGCCCGTCAACGTGGCCGGGCCGGGTAAAATCCATCATGGGAATAATCGAGGTCATCCCCATGGCCGGAGCAAACAGTGCAAACAGTGGAAAGGTGGCGAGATCCACCTCGCCGGGTTGAATATCATAAAGCGCCTGCAGCGCCCTGACCTGGGCAGTGAAGTTTCCATGATTGTAGTTGACGCCCTTTGGTACACCGGTGCTGCCACTGGTAAAAAGGATTGCCGCAGGGTCGCTGGACTCGCTCGCTACAAGTGCCTCTTTATTACTGCCAGCTCCAGGCTGGCGTAGATCATCGGTGCCCTGCATCAAAAGGCGAAGCGGGGACCATGAACCCGCATGCACAAGGGTCATTTTCCTGCCTCGACACCAGCCCATCAGCAGGCGTGCAAGGTGCGCCTTGCCAATCCCGATAAAGGCATCGGGTTCAGCCTCTGCAAGGCATGTCTTGAGATTCTTTAAACCCATACCGGGATCGATGGCTACCAGCACTGCGCCAATTTTAAAAAGCGCAAACACCAGCTCAAAAAACTCCAGCCCGGGCTTCACCATCAACACCGTGCGAGTCCCTTTTGTAATACCGCTTTCTTGCAGTCCTCGCGCCATAATATCGCTGGCACTATCCAGCTCGGCGTAGGTATAGCTCGGGTAGTTCTTGCCACTGGACTGCATGGCAACAGCCAGGGTATTCGGCTGGGCCTTTGCCATGGCTGGAAGGTGAGATGCGATGTTGAAGTTTGTCACTGTCTTTTTTTACTCAGTGTCATCCCCACGCAGGTGGGGATCTATTCGTACTTACCCAGGGCTAACTAATTATTGTAAATCTTAGCAGGCAAAAAAGAACGTTTATCGTATGGATTCCCGCTTCCGCGGGAATGACGAACATCTGCATTTGATTATCGGTGTCTTGATATTGCCGGGAATGCATGTGAAATGTGGCACAAGCCTGGACAGCTATCGCACTCAAATATACAAATTGAGAGTGTTTAGTTGAACACTCGAGTAAAGCATTGCCCAGCCGAAGCTATAAATTGTTGGGGTATCTGCATGAATTGAAAAGCGGACCCTCAGCGGCAGGGCCGGAAATTGCTCCTGCATTTCCGGCATTTCCACCATCCATGGCGGTCAGCGCCGCTGGGAGCGTAAAGTGGACGACATACATGGAAGTATTAGTGTCGCGAGAGGACAGGCAACGCGCCATTCAAAAGGTAGGCAACGGTGATGTCCGGAGCGACCGTATTTACAACAAGTCCGCGTTCAATTTATGCGTGTACACCAATACTCGATTAGCTCTATTTTTTTAGAAATTCCTGGACCAGCGGTACAACATCCTCGCCGGCATCCTCGAGTATATAATGCCCGGCGTCCTCAAAACGATGAACAGTGGCATTGGGAAAACGTCGCTGCCATTCATCGAGGAAATAAGAATCAAAAACGAAGTCCTTC
>CAZXDV010000254.1:0-4208 GCA_964639535.1 uncultured Enterobacteriaceae bacterium
TGGGATGTGGCCAGTCGGTACCCCAAAGCACGCGCGCGGGAAAGGTTTCAACCACCCTGCGGCCAAAGGGTACCACATCGTCATAGCTGTCCGGTCCCGAGATGGACAGGCGCTCGGGGCAGGTGACCTTGGACCAGATGTTGTCATTGTCCATCATCAGCTTGATAAAGAGATCGAAGTCCGTGCTATCGACGGGTTTAGTTACATCTGGTCGTCCCATGTGATCCACCACCACGGTGGTGGGCAGGCTGGAAAAAAAGTCAAAGTACTCGGGCAAATCCTGGGCTTCAAAATAAATCACGATATGCCAGCCGAGTCGCTGAACACGTTCAGCAATGGATGCCAGGCTGTCCGTGGGCAGGGCGTCCACCAGGCGCTTGACGAAATTGAAGCGCACGCCGCGCACGCCGCTTTCGTGCAGGTCATCCAGCTCCTCGTCAGCAATATCCGCCCGCACCGTGGCGATACCGCGGGCGGTGCCGCCCGATTGCCTGACCGCATCTACCATGGCGCGGTTATCTGCACCGTGACAGGTTGCCTGTACAACCACGTTACGGCTGAATCCAAGATAGTCACGCAGTGCCACCAGCTGTTCCCGCGAGGCATCACAGGGCGTGTACTTGCGCTCGGGTGCAAAGGGAAAGCGGTGTCCCGGGCCAAACACGTGGCAATGTGCATCCACCGCGCCTGCGGGAACTTTAAAGGACGGGCGAGAAGGTGACTGGTGCCAAACCAGCCAGTCAGGGTCCATGCTAAATACCTCTTCAATCATTTACTTTCCCCGTGCTTTCAAAGATGCATCAAGTCGCGGGTAGACGCGCCGGGCGTTTAGTTCAAACACCTTGTGCTTGTCTTCTGCGGGAATATCCAGGGCATCAATATATCGCTTGGTGTCATCAAAATAATTCCCCGTTTGCGGGTCGATGCCCCTGACAGCCCCCACCATTTCAGAACCGAACAGGATGTTGTCCACGTCGATGACTTCAAACAGGAGATCAATACCAGGCTGGTGATACACACAGGTATCGAAGAAAACATTCTTCATCACGTGTCCGGAAAGATCCGGTTGCTTGAGCATGTCAGCAAGACCGCGATAGCGACCCCAGTGATAGGGTACCGCGCCACCCCCGTGGGGAATAATGAATCGCAGGCCCGGGAAATCTGAAAAGAGATCGCCCTGGATAAACTGCATAAATGCGGTGGTATCGGCGTTTATATAATGTGCACCGGTGGCGTGGAAATTCTCATTGCAGGAGCCGGACACGTGGATCATGGCAGGCACATCCAGTTCCACCATTTTTTCGTAGAAGGGGTACCAGGATTTGTCCGTCAGTGGTTTGGAGGTCCAGTGACCACCGGACGGATCGGGGTTGAGGTTACAACCGATGAAATCCAGTTCATTCACACAGCGTTCCAGCTCGGCAATGGAATCAGAAATACTGACTCCCGGTGACTGGGGTAGCTGGCACACGCCGATGAAGTTGTCCGGGAACATCTCGACAACACGGGCGATAAGGTTATTACAGGCTCGCGTCCAGTCAGCAGAGATTTGCCCGTCACCAAGATGATGGGCCATGGCCGATGCACGCGGAGAGAAAATGGTCATGTCCGCGTCTCTTTCCCTGAGCAGCTTCAGCTGGTTCGACTCGATGGATTCGCGAATTTCATCGTCGGAAATTTCGCCCGGGCGTGGTGCCTCACCGCTGGGCTTTTCAAACCAGCTCAACTGGTTTTCACGAAACTCCTGGTGCTTTGCCGGGGCGGTGGTGTAGTGACCATGACAATCAATAATCATGATATTCAATCTCCAGGTACATAAACATTGCCATCCATGAGTAAGCGCGCTGTCCGTAGCAGTGCTGAACGGCTGATATTGAAGCCGTCCTCACTTTTAGAAATTTCAATATCCACGGTAAAACTACCGCTGGGGTGTTCCACCTTGAGTTCTCCACCTGGTGCTATACCGGTGACTCTCTCAACCACGCTGCCGGGTACGCAGCAGGCTGCGGCAACGCTGGCGGCACCCAGTACACCGATGGACTGGTGAACACGGTGGGGGATAAAGGTTCGCGTATTTAGCACGCCACCGGCCAGCGGCTTTGAAACAAGGCTCATCTTGGGCACTGTCCTGTCGCTGACGTCACCCAGGTTCATCATTGGCCCCACCTGCAGGCGAATGGCCTCGACCCGGGCTTTTAATTCTTCGTCCGCTTCAAGCTCGGCAGGGGATTCCTCACCGGTCTTTCCGAGATCTTCCGCCCTTAGCAGTACAACGGGCATGCCGTTGTCGATACAGGTCACCTCGATACCATCAATCACGTCCATGGAATTACCGGTGGGCAGCAGTGCGCCACAGCTTGAGCCTGCCACGTCCGCAAAATCAAGCATCACCGGTGCCGCGCTGCCCGGTACACCGTCTATTTCAGCGTCACCGGCGTAGCTGACCTCACCACCCGGAGTTAATACCTTTGCGATGGCGATGCCACCGGTGTTCAGCATGCGAATACGTACCGTGGTGACATCATCCCCGGCTTCGACGAGCCCGTGATTTATGGCAAAGGGACCAACCCCGGCAAGGATGTTCCCGCAGTTCTGCCCGTCGCTGACCTGGGCCCTGTCCACCACCACCTGCAGGAACAGGTAATCCACGTCGGCAGCATCATCGGCCGATGCAGAAACCACCGCGACCTTGCTGGTGAGCGGATGTGCGCCACCGACACCGTCTATCTGCTTTTCGTCCGGCGATCCCATTGCCGCCAGCAGGATCCTGTCGCGTTCTTCCACATTATCGGGCAGGGCACTCTTGAGGAAATACAATCCCTTTGAGGTTCCGCCTCGCATCAATGTTGCCGGAATGGATTTTTGCATGATCATTTATAGCCAGGTTTATCGCCTGCATGAACAGAGCGCAGACACGCCACGAGTACGTCCCTGTAGGCTTGTAGAAGGCCATCCATGGCCTCCTACAGTCTGCTTCTCTGCCTCATGCAGGCGTTTAGATTCCTGGATCATTTATTAATCTTCCGACTCCACGTAACGCAGGCCTTTTTCGGCGAGGCGTTCGCGCATGTTGTAAATATCAAGGCCCAGTTCACCAGCTTCAAAGCGTTTGCGTTTTTCTTCCTCGTTGGCAACACGCGCCCGGGCTTTATCAATCACCGCTTCAGCCTCGGCTTTTCTGACCACTACCACGCCATCATCATCAGCGACGATCAAATCACCGGGGTCGACCCGTTCACCGGCACAGACAACTGAGGTGTTTACATTGGCAATGGTTTCCTTAACAGTGCCCTGGGCAAACACGGCGGAAGACCAGACCGGGAACTGCATTTCTGTCAGGGTGGCGATGTCGCGCACACCACCGTCGATAACAAGGCCACGAACGCCCCGTGATTGCAGCGAGGTCGCCAGCAGATCACCAAAGTAACCGCCCTGCCATGGGCTGGTTGGCGTAACCACCAGGACGTCACCCTGCTGGCATTGTTCCACCGCCACGTGGATCATCCAGTTATCACCGGGTGCAACTTCACAGGTGACAGCACAGCCGGCGATACTCACCGGCCTGTATATGGGGGAAAGCCCGGGACCGAGAAGACCTTTACGACCCTGGGCCTCGTGCGCGGTGGCGACTCCGAGCGTGGCAAACTCGTCGGCGAAAGCCTGGGCTGAACGATCAATACTTGTTACGCAAATAGACATGGTGCTGACCCTATAAACCGTGGATGTGTTGCATGACGTGGGCGTTCATGCCACCGTCAGTTGAAATGTTGGCACCGTTGACCCAGCCACTTTCATCGCTGCACAGGAACGCAACTACCGGCGCAATCTCTTCCGGCTTACCGGCGCGCCCCATGACTTTCATGTCTTCCTCGGCGCGTTCACCCAGGGTTTCAATAAAGTCAGGCAGTATGGGTGTCTCGATTGGGCCTGGGCTCACTGAATTGACACGAATCCCGCGCTCTTTCCACGTGTTCCAGTTCTTGAAGGTCCATACGATCAGCACTTCCTTTGAGAAAAAGTAACTACGCGCACCGTCGATGCTGAGCTCCTGGCAAAGGCTTTCAACATTTTCAAATGACGCTTTCTCAATAAAGGTATTGATATCGGCAACAGCCTGGGGCCAGCCTACACCTGCAAGGGACGCCATGTTAATGATGGCGCCGCCATCCTTGATCTTCTGAATACTGTTTTCCGGGAGGCAACGAAGC
>CAZXDV010000255.1:0-4138 GCA_964639535.1 uncultured Enterobacteriaceae bacterium
GTGCTGGTGGATGAAACCCGTCCCCGGCTTCAGGGTGCCCGCTTGACTGCGTGGGAGTTACAACAGCTTGATATTCCACACCAGCTCATCGTTGATGGCGCCTCGGGATATTACATGCGGCAGGGCGTGGTGGATTTTTGCGTGGTAGGCTGCGACAGGGTTGCTGCAAATGGTGATGTTGCCAACAAGATTGGCACCTATAACCTTGCACTGGCGGCACACGCACACGGCATTCCTTTTTACGTCGCCGGCCCCACATCAACGATCGATATAAGTACGCCGAGTGGTGATGCCATTGAAATTGAGGAACGTGGTAGTGACGAGGTGCTCAATGTCGGCGAGGAATGTATCGCCCCGGCAGGCACGAGGGTCGGCAACCCGGCATTTGATATTACCCCCGCCGAGTATGTCACTGCCATCGTCACCGAGAAAGGTGTTGTTAAACCACCTTTCAGGGAAAATATTCGCAAGCTGTTTGACTAGCCATGCCTGACATCAAGTTAAGAAAGCAGATCATCGAAAGCGTGCGGTCCTTTTCTGCGAACGGGCTTGGTGTGGGCACCTCGGGAAACCTCAGCGCGCGAGTAAAAGGCGGATTCATCATAACGCCGACCGGCGTACCCTATGAAGAACTGGAACCCGATTCCCTTGTCACCTGCAACCTGGATGGTGAAGTCACGGGCGGCTCTCTCAAGCCATCAAGTGAGTGGCGTTTCCATTGTGATATATACCGTGAAAGAGAAGAGGCTGGTGCAATCGTTCACGTACATTCACCCTATGCAACCGCGCTCGCCTGCAATCGCCTCTCTATTCCTGCGTTTCATTACATGGTGGCCATCGCGGGCGGGGATTCAATTCGCTGCGCGGACTATGCGACTTTTGGCACGGCAGAGTTATCCAGCCACGTTCTCAAGGCAATCGAAAAGAGAAAGGCCTGTCTCATGGCGAATCACGGGCAGATCGCATTTGACAGGGATGTCGGGGCAGCATTCAAGATGACCCTTGAAGTAGAGGAACTGGCCAGGCAGTACTATTACAGCCTGCAGCTTGGCAAGCCGGTCCTGCTTGATGAGACGGAGATGACGACGATTCTTGAGAAATTCCAAACTTACGGAAAGCAGGACGCCTAGCAAGCCCCGCGAGTGCCCCAACAGTGAGAAACCTGCCCAAAGTAGAGCTGCATCGACACCTTGATGGTTCTATCAGGCAGCAGACCATCATAGACATCACTCGCTCTCACAACCTGGATATTGACGTATCCGACCCGGTCGCCCTCAAACGAAACTCCACGGTTACATCCCCGATGCAGGATCTCGCAGCGGTGCTCGGGGTGTTTGACACTATCCAGAAAGTAAGCTGCTCCTACGATGCCATCAAGCGCATTACCTTTGAAAATATTGAAGACGCCTATTACGACGGCATCAAGCTGATCGAATTGAGATTCAGCCCGGCATTTATTGCGCTCAACAAGGACTTGCAGAATGATGAAATCATTGAAGGGGTACTGGACGGTCTATGCGCAGGCATGGACAGCTACGATGTGCAGGCAGGCCTGATTGGTATCGTATCCCGCACCCTCGATTACGAGGCAAATCACTCAGGTATTGCGGATATCATTGCCTACAGGAATCGTGGTAATCACCGGGGTGCAGATCGTATTTGCGGTTTTGACCTGGCCGACAGGGAAAACACCAGCGATCCCGGGGATTTTGTCGAGTTGGTAACCATGGCGCGAGATGCTGGCCTTGGCATCACTGTCCACAGCGGTGAAGATACCGGCCCTGAAGGCGTTCAACGAACCCTTGATGTGCTCAAGCCTGATCGTATTGGTCACGGGGTCAATGCCTGGCGAGACCAGGATGTGGTTGAACAATTAAAGGAGCGTGACGTGTTGCTGGAACTCTGTCCGACATCCAACTGGCTAACACAGTGCGTCGAATCCGTGGAAAAACACCCCTTGCCGGATTTTTACCGGGCAGGTGTCAAGCTGTCCCTGAACAGTGACGATCCGCAACTAATGGATATCGATCTCAGCCACGAATATGAGCTGGCCGCGAAACACTATGGATTTGGCAAGGAGGATTTCAGGAAAACCAACCTTTATGCGCTGGAGAAATCCTTCCTGCCAGGGGAAATTACCCGCGATGTGACTCGCGAGTATTTCCAGTAGTATTTGTTCCCTGAAGGGCTACTCGTCCTCGGCGCCGATCTCGTAGAGCTCGATATTCGCTTCCTCGATTTCACCAGTTACCGCATCCACATCCACTTTAACCTCGTAGCCAAGCTTTGACTGGATGTCGAATTCATAGGTGACTTCGCCGTTGAAGCCGATTTCATACTCACTGGAAACTACCTTGCCAGGGTGTACAGCAAGCGCTGTATCACGCGCCTCTTTTTCACTGACCTTTGCCATTTTCCTGAAGTAGCTGTTGTTCTTGTCCACTTCTCGCTCTATCTCGGTGACAAAACCTTCCTCGGCATTACACTCAACGTTGTAACGCTTGCCGTCGGTGGCGTCGATGTCAAACTCGTATACCGGGTCGTCGCCCTCCATTTTCATTTCCACCTTGCGCGCGTGACCCGGAATAGTATCAAGGGCAGCATCGAGGCAGGTTTCAATGGGCACGATATCCCAGTCCCTGATGTCATCCAGGTCGGCATTGTCAGAATGCTGGTCGGCATGGACAAGCAGTGGAAGAGCCGTGCAGGCAAGCAGGCAGGTGAAGGCTTGTTTTTTCATGGTGAGGTTTCCTGTTCGATTTAAAGTTAATTATTAAACGTTAGTATAATAATTATTATAAATCAATGAGAAAGCGGTGAAATCTTTCAATTGTGTTTAGCATGGAATTGAGTCGCGCGTTCTTCACTGTTAGGGTAGTGAACAGGTATATAAAGTTCGGGGAGAAGGCAGTGCCCAGGCGGCTGGAGATTCCACATGCATGAAATTGCCCTGGACCTGCTGGTACTGCTGGCGGGCATATGGCTGGTTGCCATCACCCTTCGCCCGCTTGGCCTGCCCACCGTCATGGGCGAGCTGATTGTCGGTGTGCTGGTGGGGCCCGCGGTGCTGGGTCTTATTGAGCCCAGCGAAGCGATTCAGCTGCTTGCGGAAATCGGCATCTTTTTCCTCATGTTTCACGCCGGTGTCGAGACCCAGCCGGTGGAGTTTTACGATGCACTGAAACGCTCACTGGGCGTTGCCATCGTCGGTGCCATCGTGCCCTTTAGCGTGAGTTTCACCACCGCCCTGTTTTTCGGCCTCGATTACGTGGGTGCGACCTTTGTCGGCCTGACCATGACCGCTACCGCGGTCGTAATCACCCTCACCTGCCTGAAAGACTTGAAGCTGGCTGACACGCGGCTGGCGCGGGTGATCATTGCCAGTTGCGTCATTGACGACCTGCTGACACTGATCTTTTTCGGGCTGGTGATTGGTTTACTTTCCGGTGGCACCTTTGAGCCAATCAGTATTGTTATCACCCTGCTCAAGGTTGTTGGTTTCTTTGCCGTGTCCCTGCTCGTCGGGCGCTTCGTTTACCCGAGAATGACCCTGCCTTTTCGCTCTGAAGGCGGCAAGGGCTTTACCTTTATCCTGGTCATTGCATTTGCATCGGGCCTGTTTGCCGAGGCAATTGGATTGCATATGATCCTCGGTGCCTACCTGGCCGGGCTGTTTTTCGAAGACAAGGTGGCCCATCCAAACCTGGTGAGAATCGTGAATGACAGGGCCTATGGCATTGCCTATTCCTTTCTCGGGCCGATATTTTTCATGACTCTCGGCTTTTCCATCAGCTTTGACATCAGTGCATCAAGTGTCGCTTTTATCCTTATACTCACCTCCGTTGTGATTATCGGCCAGATTGCCAGTGCCGGCGGCATGGCACTGCGCATGGGCCTGCCACTGCACGAGGCCCTGACCGTGGGTGTGGGTATGTGCGGACGTGCAGAGATGGCGTTTATCCTTGCTGCGCTGGCACTGGCGCAGGGGGCTATCAACCAGGATGTGTTTACTACGCTCATCATTACGGCATTTATTCTCAACCTGTTTACACCCATGGCGCTCAAGGGCTGTGCCGTGCTGCTGGATGGTAAAGCCACGCGGCAGGCGGATGCTACCAGCGGTATTGTCTGGATCGAG
>CAZXDV010000256.1:0-4056 GCA_964639535.1 uncultured Enterobacteriaceae bacterium
AGTCCAGGCTCGCTAGAAACTGCTTATAGTCGAAATGAAGTCCAGGTAATTACTGCAACACTGCAGATGACCAGCAGCGAGCCGAGCAGGGCGAGCGCCTCTCCAGCAAGTATAAAGCCAGCAGCCTGTGTCGCGAGGCCAAGCGGATATACCAGGACGCCGCTGCCGATAGCCAGGGCAATTCTTTTTGCCACTGTGTCGCTGGTGCTTATTACACCCAGCAGCAGACCAATAAGACTGACAAGTAGCCCGAGGTAAATAGCGTGGGTATGGGCACCGATGGCACGCTGGTGTCTGACACTCCTGTCATTGACCTTTTCAATACCGGCCATGATGCCCTGCTTACCAGCTTCCCTTGAACTGTCTTCAGCAAGTTGTGTAAATGCCTCCCGGTAGTCGTCCCTGGAGCTCATGCGCGGGGTGTGCGAGGTGCCATAGGCGTGGATCAAACCATAAAGAAAACCCACCAGGATAATAATGAGTCCACAATTTACCAGGCGTATTTGAATCTTTTCCATCTGTATTATCCTTCGGCCCCGACCCCATCATTATCACGAGAAGAAAATGCCCCGTAAATGATGACAGCCGTCAGTACTGCAAGAAGTACTCCCGAGTAGTTCGCAAAAAATCGAAAATTAAACCAGACGTTTATGGCAAGGAATATCCACAGCGGGAAAGCAAAGCTGAGGATGACGTAGAGCAGGGAACAGGTATGAAATGTACGCTCACTTAAATTAATCATTGGGCGCAGCAATGCCAGTAACATCATGAACAGGGCCATGACCAGTCCGTGGGAGTGAGCAGCCGCATTGATAGCAGATTTTGCCTGGGTGAATTTAAAGGTGGCGATAGCCGCATTAGCCCCTTCCACATCCTGCTGCATCAGGTTTTCCACGCTTTGTGCCACTGCGGCCAGGCTTTGTTGTTCTCCACCAGAGACGATCAGCCATGCCAGGTACATACCCAGCAACATGCATAACAACAGCAAGGACATACCTGACTTAAACAGGAGCCTGCCGGACCTGGTACTGGCACGCTCTCGAACATGCGCAAGTAAGCCTGGCGCTTGCTGTTGCGTAAGAAGCCTGGAAAGCAGCAGACCGACGCCAATAAACAGGATAACTGCACCAATGTCGGCGATATAGATCATGCTGAAATTAAAATACCAGGCCCCAAGCACGCCGCCAAACTGCAGTACCACGCCGAGCAGCACCGCCCAGGCAAGCAAGCGCTTTGTCAACGCTTCCAGGGTGCATAGTGGTAGCAGTACCGCCAGTAACAGGGCCAGTAAACCACTGGCACCAAGATGTGAGTGACTATTCATGATGCGCCCACGCATGGTGGCAAGCTCAGCTATCTTGTCAAAGTTTAGCCTGACGCTTGCGACATCGCCGGCTGAGACGGCGCTCAGTATTGCAAGCCACGCATCCTTGATACCGGCATTGGCAACGTGGGACACGACGAAGGCAAAAAGCACGCCTAGCACCATTGCAAGGAACACGCACAACAGACCGGACAGGAGCAGGATCCGTTCAGCAGATAGTGTGGAGGGGGATTGACTCACCCTAGTCCAGCTCGCGTTCTATCATGGGACCAATTTCAACATCTGGAAGCAGGATCTCGGTGAAACCACCGGCGCCGCCACCGCCAACCTTGTTACCACCACCGATAACAACCAGCTTTCCGGCTGCTGTTGCGGCCGCCAGGCCGTGACGCCCGGTGGGCATGTCGGCTTCTCTTGACCAGCTATCTGACCCGGGGTCATAGACCCATGCACTTGTAAAAACTTTTTGCGTGGGCGCCCACTGTTCGCCACCAAATACATAGAGCTTTCCGTTCAGGGCCGCCGCAGCATTGCCACCAAGACCTTCTGGCATTGGCGCCCGGGTCTCCCACGAGTCACTCTGCGGATCATAAACTTCGAGAGTGCCGAGGTTTTGCTGTAGCTGCGTACCGTCTTCCTGGACCACGTTGTGGCGACCACCGACAACATAAATACGGCCGGATACTACCGCTGCCGCTGCGCTGTTGCGCGCGGTTGGGGCTGGCGCGGCCAGGCTCCATTGGTCGCTGCCAGGGTCATATACCCTGTGCCTGCCGGTGTCGCTAAATGCATCAAAATGATGCTTCCCTGAATTTCCGTGTATACGCCCACCGATAATATGAATTTTTCCATTGACCACTGCCGACACATGCTCAGCCTGGGGTTCGGGCATGGGCGTGCCGCGTTTCCATGAATTGGAATTGATGTCGTAGACAAAACTGTCGGCCTTGATTTCCCAATCGGGAAAGGGCCCTGTAAATCCCCCGATGGCAAACACCCGGTTTCCAATAACCGCAGGTGTAACGTGATGCCTGGGTTCCGGCAGTGGTGCAAGCGTCAGCCACCTGTCATTCACGGCGTCATAGGCTTCAAATGCACTCGATGTGCTTAGGCCATCAGCGCCTACACCACCGGGCACATAAACACGCCCGCCTGCAACATCGGCGTAGATCTCCTGGCGGGGCGAGGGCATGCTGGAGGCAATTTCCCACTGTCCTGACACTGCGGGCATCGCCAGGGCCAGGGATAATACAAGAAATAGTGATTTCATTACTTTAACTCCACGTAAAATCGTTCAATAGCATTAGCAATCCACTGGGGATTTTCCCAGTGCGAATAGCTGCGGGCAAACTGTGGAACCAGGGCTGCCTTCGCCTGCTCAAGGTCGGCACCGTTTTTCATTTGTCCGGTGACCTGCACCTGCAGTGCGGTGAGGTAAATCAGGAGCTGGTCTATGAGTGATATGTCCAATACATCGCCATGTCCGGGCACGATGATTTCAGGCTTTAGAGCCTTGAGACTTTTCAATGTCTTTATCCATCCGGCCGGGCTTGAATCGGCGTCAGCCATGATGGGGAAAAATCGATCAAGAACGATATCTCCTCCGAACAGTAATTTTTGTCGAGGAAGAAATACAAAAAGATCGCCTCTCGTGTGAGCCCGCTCAAAATGTAATAACTGGACCTGAAGGTTTCCCAGGTCAACTTCCATTTTTGACTCAGAAGCAAGGTCGGGTTCCACCAGCTCAACATTTTCCAGGAGCCCCGCAATTTCGGGACTCATACCGCTAAAGAATTTTATGTAATCACGGCCTTTTTCATCCAGTTCCTGCTTCTGGGCCATGGGCACAACAATGCGGGTATCTTCGGGAAAGCTTTGCGCCCCCATACCGTGCTCCGGGTGGAAATGGGTAATAGCAAGGTAGCATACGGGTTTATCCGTCACTTTCTTTACTTCTGCGAGTACGATTTCTGCATTAGCTGGTCCCATACCGGTGTCGATGACCATGGCACAGTCATCTCCTGCGATAATGCCAATATTGGGCACAAGGTTCTTGCGCTTGTCGGGAATCACGAAAACGTTAGGGGTCACCTGCACGAGCTGGCCTGGTGTGACCATCGGCGCTTCCGCGGCAGTAATGGAGGAAGTAAGAAGGCCCAGCAGTAATAAACACGCCATTGAGAGTTTCGATGTTCCCAGGGGGTGGTTCATGGCTATCTGTCCTCAATTTTGCGACACTGTGAACTACAGGCCTTGTTGCCTGCCAGTCGGCCCAGGCCAGGGTTCGATTGTACACCAATTTAACAGCAAGTTTACGGAGACCAGCCCATGTCTTTCACGATACCGGATAGTAATGAACTTAGCAGGATAGCTGCCGACCTTAAGCTGTCAGTGGATGAAAAGGAGGCGGCCGAGTTTCTCAAGTACTTGCAAGGATTTGAAGATGGCTATCGTTACCTTGAAGGGCCGCTTACCCTGCCCGGTGCAGAGGGAAATGAACGGGATCACCAGTGGCCGAAAGAAGGAGAAAATCCTCATGGTGCATGGTATGTGCGGTGTTCAATCAGGGAAAGGGAAGGCGGCCCACTGGCGGGAAAGAAAATCGCGGTAAAGGACAACATCTTTGTGGCCGGTCTGCCATTCAGTGCAGGTGCTTCGGTACTGAAGGACTTTGTCGCCGATTACGATGCGACCACGGTTCGAAGGGTACTGGAAGCAGGAGCGGAGATAGT
>CAZXDV010000257.1:0-4052 GCA_964639535.1 uncultured Enterobacteriaceae bacterium
AGGGGGAAGGAAGGCCAGGTTCGCATGCTGGGTAGCTTCCTCGACGACAGCGATGATCCTGTGATGGGGCGATCAGTACCCGATCCCTACTATGGAGGCCCGGCCGGCTTCGAGGAGGTGCTTGATATGATAGAAGCAGCCTGCCCGGCGATGCTGGACCACTGCAAGCAATTGATGGATAAAAAGCGCTAAATGAACATCCAGGCTCGGGTGGAGTCTGCTATTACCCGGGAAACAGGCGAAACGGCACGGCTCAGTCACTATAGCCCCTGCCACGGTGGCTCAATTAACGAGAGCTACCGGATCGAACTGGCTGACGGACGAATATTTTTCCTCAAGCGCAACAAGAGGTCTGCTTCCTGTCCGGGCATGTTTGAACTGGAATTCAAGGCGCTGACGCTACTGTACGAATCCAGCACGATTCGTATCCCCCGTCCGCTCGTTTACGCCGATGAATTCATCGTGATGGAATGGTTTAGCGAAGGTGCGCCGGCTGCAGACTGGCAGTCCCGGCTGGGCCAGGGCCTTGCCCAACTCCATCGTAGTACCCGGTCAGCGAGGTTCGGGTTTGAGTCAGACAATTACCTTGGGACGACACTACAACCCAATAATTGGAGCGATAGCTGGTTGGAATTCTGGCAATCCCAACGTCTTGGTTTTCAACTTGAGCTGTTTTCGCAGAATACCGGGCCAGATGATCCGCTCCTGAAGCAAGGTCAACGATTACTCGAGCGTCTCGATCGGTTTCTCAGCGAAGTCGACGAGCCGCCTGTTTTACTGCATGGAGATCTCTGGTCTGGAAATGCGGCAGCAACCGAGAACGGGGATCCAATTATTTATGACCCCGCCTCGTATTATGGTCACAGGGAAGCGGAGATCGGAATGATGCGCATGTTCGGTGGCTTTAGCGGGGAATGTGAGGCGGCTTACGCCGAGGAGTGGCCACTGGCACCAGGCTCAGAGGAACGTATACGCTTGTATCGACTCTACCATGAGCTGAATCATCTGAACCTCTTTGGTCGCAGCTACTACGACAGCTGTATGTCAACAATAAGGAGCCTCGTCTAAGTCCCTGTCAGCCCAGCCACTGCAGGGGCTCTTCTTCCATCATGGCGGCCTGCTCACGAAGCGAAAGAATGTGATCCTGCCAGTATTTCTGTGAATTAAACCAGGGGAAAGCCAGGGGAAAGGCCGGGTCGTCCCAACGCTGGGCCAGCCAACCCGCATGATGCATGATACGCATGGTGCGCAAGGCCTCAACCAGTGAAAGTTCACGCCTGTCAAAATCACGAAACTCAATGTAGCCCTCCATGAGATCGTAAAGTCGCGCGGTCATATATGCCCGGTCACCAGAGAGAAACATCCAGAGGTCCTGTATGGCAGGGCCCATGCGGGCATCATCAAGGTCAACCAGGAAGGGAGCATCATCACGCCAGAGAATATTTCCAAGGTGGCAGTCCCCGTGTAGCCTGAGCGTGGTCAGGTTGCCGGCATTTTGAAAACACAATCGAATAGTGTTAATAACGTCAGCGGTCACGCTTTCATAAGCCGCCAGCAGGTCTGCAGGAATGAAGTCATTGTGCAGGAGAAATTCCCGCTGTTCATCACAGTATGATTCGATGTTGATATGGGGCCTGTGATGAAAAGGTGAGACAGCGCCGATATTATGAAGCCGTGCCAGGCAGCGACCAAGTTGAAGCAAGTGCTCGGGATTATCCAGTTCCGGTGGCCTGCCACCTATTCTTGGAAACAGCGAGAAGCGAAAGTCAGCATACTTGAAAAGACATTCTCCATCCTGGTTCGCAAGGGCTGCGATAACCGGTAACTCCTGTTCTGCCATTTCCCTCGTGAAAGCATGCTCTTCGCGGATGGCGTCATCAGTCCATCTGCCCGGGCGATAGAACTTGGCGATAATGAAGCCTGGATCCTCCAGGCCAACCTGGTAGACACGGTTCTCATAACTGTTCAGTGCTGATACGTGTCCGTCGCAGCGGTAGCCTGCGCTCTCCACCGCATCAAGAATCGTATCGGGGCCAAGTTCGCTGTATACCTGCAGTGTAGAAGAGCCTGTCATAACTTAGTGAGTATAAATTAACTAATTGATTATCCGGGCAAAAAGCTGATACCTAATTTTGGGTATGGATAAATTCCTGCTGGCAAGACTAATGACTTGTTCGATACACTTCAATGTTGGGTGATAACTTTCATGTGTTGCAATTCCAGGGAAAAACAGCTTGCTTGATTATTGGGCCTAATTTAACCGTGTGCCGTCTATGTCAGTTGATATTTCAAATTTAACCAGGGAAGCCAACGAGGGCAGCGTTGAGGCACAGCTGCAGCTAGCAGAAATGTATGAGACGGGTTTTGGTGTGCCTACCGATCGGGGACAGGCAGCCTACTGGTACAGGCAGGCCGCCGAGCAAAATTCGGCAAAAGCACAATCAATGCTGGGGCAGATGTATATCAGGGGTATCGGTGTACCCGAAGACCATGATGAGGCGGTGATGTGGCTGGGTAAGGCTTCAGAGCAGGACGATTCAGTGGCTCTCGCCAATCTTGCCTGGTGCTACCAGCGTGGGCTCGGTGTCGATAGCGACCCTGCAGCAGCCTTGAAATATTACCTCAAGGCTGCGGAACTGGGTCATGCAGGTGCGCGTTATAACCTCGGCTACATGTACTCCAACGGTATTGGAACGTCCCGCGATTATGCTGAAGCCGTGAGCTGGTACAACAAGGCCGCAGAACAGGGGCACATCAAGGCACAATTGAACGTCGGCCTGTTGTACGCCCTCGGACAGGGAGTCGAGAAGAGTGAAGAAACTGCCTTGCAGTGGTATACAAAAGCTGCCGAGCAAGGATACGACAAGGCGCAGTATAACCTGGCACTGATGTACTCAGGAGGGCACGGAGTTGAGCAGGATGACAGCATGGCAGCCGAGTGGCAGAAGAAAGCCGCACTACAGGGCTATGCCAGGGCCCAGTTCAATCTCGGGTTGCTTTATTCCTACGGTCTCGGAGTAGAACAGGACTACAGGCAGGCGGTGGACTGGTTTACCCTGGCGTCGGACCAGGGCTATGCAAAGGCTGACTACCAGCTGGGTAAAATGTACCAGGAAGGTTTGGGAGTTAATGCAAACGAGATAGAGTCGGCCAGGCACTACCAGCTTGCTGCCGAGGGTGGATATGCCAAGGCACAATATCGACTGGGCAGGTTAATACTTGACGGTCATGGCGTACAACGTGATGAGCATGCGGCCTTTGAATGGTTCCAGAAGTCTGCCATGCAGGGATACCTGAAAGCACAATACATCATTGGAGTTTGTTATGCCCGTGGTATTGGCGTGGCAAAGGACTACGTCAGTGCCTATGCGTGGTTGTCTCTTGCGTCACTGTCTGGTGATGAGTTTGTAGAGAAAATTTTTAACAAGGTAAAAGCAAAAGTTAACGACGAAGAGGTGGAGGAGGCCACTCGACTGGCTGACGAATGGAGAGCGGTTTACCAGCGGGAAATCAAAATACCGGAGAACTAATCACGAGCGTGTCTACAAATTCGGGTTTGGCACTGCGCTCCTCCTGCGTAAGATTGACCAGCACGTTGTAGTATTTGCGAATTTTTGACACGAACTTCACCGGCTCCCGGCCTCTTGCATATCCATGTTTGGTCTTCTTGTACCACTTTTTCTGGCTGAGCAGGGGCAGTCTTTGCCTGACGTCTTCCCACAGGTCCGGATTGGCACCGTCACGTTGTGTCAGTATGCGGGCGTCTTCGAGGTGCCCAAAGCCGACATTGTAAGCAGCCAATGCGAGCCATGTCCGGTCAGGCTCCGGGATACGTTCCGGTATTCTACTGATCAGAGACTTTAGATATTTCGCACCGCCCTCGATGCTTTGCTCCGGGTCCAGGCGATTTTTGACACCCATTTGTTTTGCGGTGACCTGGGTCAGCATCATCAATCCTCGCACCCCTGTGTGAGAGCGGGCATCCTTACGCCAGTGGGACTCCTGGTAGCTCAGTGCGGCCAGCAGGCGCCAGTCAATACCATGTTCAATAC
>CAZXDV010000258.1:0-4049 GCA_964639535.1 uncultured Enterobacteriaceae bacterium
CGGGTGCCTACGGTGCACTGATGCACGCGCCGTACATTGCGCAGCAGTACCCGGGCGCCCGAATCGCCATGATCGGCGATGGTGGCGCAGGAATCGTCACGGACGGGTTCAATCGGATCGCTCTGCCTCGATGGAATGTGGCGGCACCCTGAGTGCACTGACTTCAGAGTCTACGGAGCCGGGAGTTTGAGCAATGTCGGGCATTTTTCGATCTAGTGCATACAGTCAGCTATCGTTGTAAACCTCGAACAGGCCTGGATGATGTTTTAGTCGTCTTCAGCTTCAACTACAACCTTGATGCTGAAGTTCACATCAGCGTGAAGATGGATAGCCACTTCGTGCTCGCCTACCATGCGCAGGGGGCCCTCGGCGAGGATCACTTCATGCTTGTTGAGTTCTTCACCCGTCGCCGTCACGGCCTCGGAAATATCAGCGGTTCCCACGGAGCCAAACAGCTTGCCTTCGGCGCCGGCTTTCTTCTTCACCGTGATGGTCAGTTCCTGCATACCTTTTGCACGCGCCTCGGCGCTTGCCAGGGCATCTGCCTGGGCTTTTTCCAGCTCCTCTCGACGGGCTTCGAACTTTGCCACGTTGTCTGGTGTAGCCGGGACAGCTTTTCCATTTGGGATCAGGTAATTACGACCATAGCCTGGCTTTACCCTGACCTGTTGACCCAGGTCACCCAGTTTCTGAATTTTTTCCAGTAGTATGACTTCCATCTTAAGACCTCATATTTTTCAGTTATCAATCATATCACGAGAGCCATGGGCCGTCGCTGCCCTGCCCTCAATCCTCAGGATCCTGCCTGTTTTCAAGGCCACGCCCGATAAGGGAATCGGTCAGGCCCATCCAGGCCACCATCAGCACCATTAGCTGGGGTAGCACAAAAAGCAAACAATACATTGCAATCAACCAGTTAACCGACAGGCGCCTGCGCGCCACCGTGCGATGTACCGCGGCAATACCATGAAACAGGTAGAGCACCACGAACACCACCAGCGACTCCCTTACCACCGGGGTAAACGGCTGCGCCTGTAGTAATGACAGCCCCATCAATGCCAGGGTAGGCAACACCAACTGCCTGGGTACACGGAATTCATGGAACTCGCGCTGAAACCCACCTGGGTTAAACAGGGCCGACTGCCACCAGCGGGCCAGTAGCAAGGTGATGATAAGGCTCACCACGATGCTTGATGCAATTGCCGCATTCACAACCGGCGGCGCCAGCTTAACGAACTGCTCAAACTGTGCCTGCAGTTCCGCCGGCAGTTCGCTGACGTCAATACTTTGTAAGGCCTCCAGCCACCAGGCCTGCACGTCACCGACGGCGATATACATAACAAGAACGTATAGCAGCGCCAGCGCTGCCGCTGCCAGTGCCATCATGGCAGGTCTTTCTGTCAGCCTGTGCACAAGGGCACAGAGAAAAACCGGCAGCCAGGCAATTAACAGTACGCCCTGTAAAAAATACAGGGGAACACCCAGTACCAGGCTGAGCAGGAGAAAAAGCACGACGCTTCCGGCAATCACCTGCAATGCAAACCTGCCTCCCTTGCGTAAGGCAATCAGCGCAAGGGGAACACCACAACCAAAATAGCCAACAAGTGGCATCATTAATGACAGCAGGGACAGTACACTGACAACGGTGACAGCCTGCCAGTGCCCTTTTAGTGTATATGTGCCCAGTGCACGCATACCGCTATCACTATCCCGTATTGTCCGGCCCTTTTACCTTGTCGGGCCGCTTCAGCACCTAGTGTGCGTCGCTATAGGGAATTAATGCCAGGTATCGGGCACGCTTGATAGCAGTGGACAATTGACGCTGGTAACGGGCCTTGGTACCTGAAATACGGCTCGGGACAATCTTCCCGGTTTCAGTGATGTAGGCCTTCAGCGTTGACAGGTCCTTGTAATCGATTTCATCGACACCTTCTGCTGTAAAACGGCAATAGCGCTTACGTCGAAAATAACGAGACATAATGTTTCTCCAGGGAATTCTTTTATAGGTTTGTCAGATCAGGCCGGTTCGCCGTCTGTTTTTTCTTCAGTTTCAGAAGCGGCGTCTGGCGCAGTTTCTTCCTCGCTCTCCGCTGCAGCTTCATCACTCTCAGGCGCAGATGACCCGGCATCCTGCTCGTCGGAGAAGTTTTCACTGTCAGCGTCAAAGGACGCTTTTTCCTGCTCTTCCTCTGCACTTTTCACCAATGGAGATGGTTCGGTGACGGCGCTGTCTTTCTTGATCACGAGATTACGTATGACCGCGTCGTTAAAACGGAAGGCACTGTTAATTTGCTCCAGCACTTCAGCATCACATTCAATGTTCATCAGGACATAATGTGCCTTGTGAACCTTGTTAATGGGATAAGCCAGCTGGCGTCTGCCCCAGTCTTCGAGTCGGTGGATGGCGCCGCCGCCGGAGTCAATGATCGCACGATAACGTTCAATCATGGCGGAGACCTGTTCGCTCTGGTCAGGATGGACCAGGAACACGATTTCATAATGTCGCATTGTATGTCCTCTTGGATAAAGCCTCCCGTTTGCGAGCGGTGAGGCAAGGATTAATAAAAGATAGCCTAAAAAGGCTACCAGGGGCGCAGGATTCTAGTGGATTCGCACTGTTCTTGCAAAGAATTTTGCTAAAAAATGCCTGTTTTTCAGGGTCTTCGCTGGCGCAGCACCTCGTAAAGGCAAATCCCGGCGGCAACCGACACGTTGAGGCTCTCCACCACCCCGAGCATGGGCAGTCGTACCAGGTGATCGCAGTGCTTACGGGTATTTTGCCGCAGGCCCTTGCCTTCAGCCCCCATCACGATGGCGGTTGAGACACTCAAATCAAGGTCGAAAATCTCTGTTTCCCCTTCACTGTCGGTTCCCACGGTCCAGACGCCGGCAGACTGCATCTCCCTCAGGGTCCGCGCAATATTGGTAACCCTGTAAATTGGCGTGCTTTCAGCAGCGCCGCTGGCCACCTTGCTCACCGTGGCATTGATCGGGGCGGCGTTATCCCGTGCCACGATAACACCGTCCACACCGGCCGCGTTTGCCGAACGCAGGCAGGCCCCGAGATTGTGTGGGTCCTGGATCCCATCCAGTACCAGCAATAACAGGGCTTTCTCCGTATTAGCAAGCAGCCCGGAAAGATCTGGCTGCTTATCCTGCGCAGCATGCCTGAGCTTTGCGACGATGCCCTGGTGTCGCGTGGAACCGCACGCCTCATCCAGTTCTTCACGGGAACACTCGACGATCGACACGCTATTCTTGTCCAGCCTGGCAAGCAGGGTCTCAAGTTCGCCTGCACGTTTTTTACCTGCCTGCACATGTACTTCGGCCACTTGCCCGGGGTTTTTCTGCAGGGCATGGCGAACCGTATGCAGCCCGTAGATCACCCTGGTATTAGCTGTCGCCATGGGTATTAACCTGCCAGCTCGAAGTCCACTTTCTTTTCATCAACACTGACACGCAAAATGCTGACCTTGATACGTTCGCCAAGCCGATAGCTTCGGCCACTTGCTTCACCCTGCAGGCGATGACCAACCTCGTCATGGTGGTAATAGTCACCGGGCAAGGCGGTGACGTGGACCAGGCCTTCAACATAAACCTGGTCAAGTTCAACAAACAGGCCAAAGGAAGTCACCGAGGTGATCGTTCCCTCAAAGACCTCGCCCACCCGGTCATGCATGAATTCGCATTTAAGGCGTTGTTCAACGTCCCTGGACGCTTCCTCGGCTCGTCGCTCGGTCATGCTGCAATGTTCTCCCAGTGCCTGCATCTTCTTCGCGCCGTAGGTAAACGACTTCTTCTTGCCACCCCGAACCAGGTGTCGTATGGCGCGGTGCACCAGCAGGTCGGGATAACGGCGAATGGGTGAAGTGAAGTGGCTGTAGGCTTCAAATGCGAGGCCAAAATGACCGGCATTGCGGCTTTCATAGACCGCCAGTGGCATGCTGCGTAGCAGGACGGTTTTTATCAGGTGGGAGTCGGGACGACTGCTAACCTGCTCCAGTAATTTTGAATAATGGCTGGCCCTTGGCTTGTCCTTTCCACCCAGG
>CAZXDV010000259.1:0-4048 GCA_964639535.1 uncultured Enterobacteriaceae bacterium
TGGACGGTGAAAAGGTCATTCACGAAGAACGTCTGCTCAGCAATCGCTTTGGACGGATCCGTGACGTCGTCAGTGGCCCTGACGGTAATATTTACCTCTTAACAGATGGCTCAAACGGAAAATTAATTTGTATTAGTTTCGCGGGCAAAGACAACTAGACAAATATATTCATACTCGAACCTGGATACAGTTTATGTCCAACAATCTTACCCTTGATTTCGAACAAAACGAGCAGCGACCGATACAGGATTTTACCGAGCAGGCATACCTTGATTACTCCATGTATGTCATTCTCGACCGTGCACTGCCGCACATCAGTGACGGATTAAAGCCCGTACAAAGACGCATCATCTACGCAATGTCAGAGCTCGGGCTCAAGGCAGCATCAAAGTTTAAAAAATCAGCGCGCACGGTGGGTGACGTTATCGGTAAATTCCATCCCCATGGTGACTCGGCATGCTACGAGGCAATGGTGCTGATGGCACAGGATTTCAGTTATCGCTATCCCCTGGTGCATGGCCAGGGTAACTGGGGTTCAACGGATGATCCCAAGTCTTTTGCCGCGATGCGGTACACCGAGGCAAAGCTGCGACCCTATGCCGATGTATTGCTGTCGGAAATCGGACTCGGCACTGTTGACTGGATTCCAAATTTCGATGGCACCCTGAGCGAGCCGCAGCACCTGCCTGCGCGATTACCAAACGTCTTGCTGAACGGCACCATGGGTATTGCCGTGGGCATGGCTACAGACATACCGCCGCATAACCTTCGAGAGATTGCAAAGGCCTGTTTGAAAATTCTTGACCAGCCCAGGGTCACCGTTGATGAGCTTTGCAAGATAGTAAAGGGGCCCGATTACCCGGTACGCTCGGAAATCATCACGCCGGTCGAGGAGATTCGGGAAATGTACCGCACCGGAAACGGCTCCATAAAAATGCGCGCGGTATGGGAAAAAGAAGACGGCAACATCATAATCAGCGAACTGCCTTACCAGTGCTCAGGCAACAAGGTACTGGAGCAAATTGCATCACAGATGACCGCGAAGAAGTTACCCATGCTGGAAGACCTTCGCGATGAATCGGATCACGAACACCCGACCAGGCTGGTGCTTGTACCAAGGTCGAATCGCGTTAAGGCCGAAGACCTGATGATGCACCTGTTTGCCACAACCGATCTTGAAAAGAATTACCGGGTTAACCTGAACATGATCGGTATCAATGGCCGCCCCCAGGTTAAGGATCTAAAAACCATACTCAAGGAATGGTTGAGCTACCGTACCGAGACCGTACGCAGGCGATTACAGCACCGCCTGGAAAAAGTTGAAAAGCAGATCCACATCCTTGAGGGCCTGATGATTGCATTCCTCAATATTGACGAGGTTATTGCAATCATTCGACAGGAAGACGAGCCCAAGCAGGCTTTAATGAAAAAGTTCAAACTGTCTGACACCCAGGCCGAGGCCATTCTCGAGCTCAAGTTAAGACGGCTGGCCAAGCTCGAGGAAATTAAAATAAAGGGAGAACTGAAGGAACTCAACGAGGAGAGGAAAAGCCTTAACCAGGTTCTGGCGTCAAAACAACGATTAAAAACACTGGTTAAAAATGAGATCAAGGCAGACGCAGAGGAATATGGTGATGAGCGCCGCTCACCAATCGTTTCCCGGGAGGAAGCAAAAGCCATTGATGTCACCGAGCTGGTACCTTCTGAATCACTGACAATTATTCTTTCACAAAAAGGCTGGGTCAGGGCGGCAAAAGGGCATGAAATAGATGCCGAATCGCTGAATTACAGGGCAGGCGATGGCTATCGTCAGTCGGCACAGGGGCGCAGTAACCAGGCAGCTATATTCCTCGACTCAACTGGCCGCTGCTATTCCGTCATGGCTCATACCCTGCCGTCAGCACGGGGTAATGGCGAGCCCATTGCCAGCCGCGTGACTCCACCTGAAGGCGCGACATTTGAAGGAGTCATGAGTGGAAATCCTGACGAAATTTACCTGCTTGCCAGTGATGCAGGCTACGGTTTCATGGCCAGGCTGGAAGATCTCAATGTAAAGACAAAGAACGGCAAGGGCGTCCTTAATGTTCCAAAGGGCGCGCTGGTTCTGCCACCGGCCCGGGTGATTAATCCGAAGGAAGATTTTATTGCTGCGATAAGTTCCAGCGGACGCATGCTGGTTGTGGATATCAACGAGTTCCCCATCCTGGGCAAGGGCAAGGGTTTAAAATACATGCAAATCCCCCCGGCAAAACTCAAGACACGGGAAGAATACGTTAGTGCGATCACATCTTTCAGCGAGGGCGAATCCCTGCTGGTCAGTTCAGGCAAGCGAACACTGACCCTGAAGCCAGATGTCATCGATAGCTTCTACGGAGAAAGGGGGCGTCGGGGCAATATGCTGCCGCGAGGATTTCGGCAGGTTTCAGCAATCAGGCCCGAGCGCGCAAAAGTTTCCGATGAGTAAAAAAGGATGCCGGGCAGGCAGGTCGCCCGGCACTTAATTAGCGTGAATGGGCTCAGGGGGAGGGTAGTTGGTCCCATTCATTACTCTCTGTCGACCGCCATGAAAGAATCTTTAGTTTTTAGGGTAACATTCATCAGCCCGCTTATTCCCGGCCGCGGAGTCTGTTGATGCCTACCCTTGTCTTTAGCCTGGCGATATTTATCAGCTCCACCATGCTTTTCCTGGTACAGCCGATGTTTGCCAAGACGGTGCTGCCTGTCCTTGGCGGGGCGCCCCAGGTATGGAATACCTGCATGGTCTTCTTCCAGGCACTGCTCCTGGCAGGTTACGCCTATGCCCACTACTCTGTGCGTGCACTTGGAAACGGCCAGTTAGTGCTTCATTTTATCCTGATGCTGGCAGTGCTGTTTTTTCTACCACTGGAGTTCCCGGTAAGCGGGGTTCCTGCGGAAACAACATACCCCGCGACCTGGTTAATCGGGCAACTGGCCCTGTTTATCGGCCTGCCATTTTTCCTGCTTTCCAGTACCGCACCCTTGCTTCAACGCTGGTATGCATCAGTCCCGGGGAACAGGGCAGGGGATCCTTACTTTCTCTATGCCGCCAGCAACATGGGTAGCCTGCTGGCACTGGTTGCTTATCCACTGATCATAGAAACGCAGGTGGGACTCACGCAACAACTGGTCCTGTGGAGCAAAACTTATTTCATACTGTTTACATTCATGGCTATCGCGATGGTGTTCACCTACCGGGAAAACAGGCTGGCAAGCCCGGCGAGTGATGTTTTTGACAGGGGCGTCAGCCTGCAACGATGTCTTCGATGGGTAACTCTTGCCTTTGTACCGAGCAGCATGATGCTTGGATTGACCAGTTTTATTTCAGCGGACCTGGCAGCGGCCCCCCTGGTATGGGTAATCCCGCTGTCGGTGTACCTGCTGAGTTTTGTACTGACGTTTGCCAGGCGCCGACTGATTTCACACAGGGTTTTTGTATATTCCGTACCTGCCTTGCTGATCATACTCGCGATGCTGCTGGTCTCTGGCGCGGTAGATCCGCTTTCTGTGTTTATCCCGATACATGTGCTGGTGTTTTTTGCAGTATCAATGCTTTGTCACGGGGAGCTGGTTGAAGACAGGCCCGAACCCTCCCGCTTAACACTGTTTTACCTGATGATGTCGCTGGGCGGCGCACTCGGCGGTGTTTTCAATGCCATCATTAGCCCCTTGCTGTTTAACGACGTGCTGGAATATCCCCTGGTCCTCGTACTGGCAGCACTAATTTGCCCACCAAGGAAAAAGAACCTGGGGACTACGGCCCCGGGTAGAAAAACAATGCCGATTGCTAACCTGCTTTTCGCAGTGATGCCCGCCCTGGTCCTGTTACTGCTGGTTAACCTTCTGCCGACGGGCGACGCCAGCCTCGAACCACGGGTGACCGGGTTCTCGAGTAACATGCTTATTGCCTTTGGCGCCAGTTTGCTGCTGTGTTACCTGGCGATAAACAACTCGACAAGGTTTGCGCTTGCACTTTGCCTGTGGATGATCGCCGGCTGTCTTGCCTCGGCAGTTGCGCTGATTGGATTGG
>CAZXDV010000260.1:0-4031 GCA_964639535.1 uncultured Enterobacteriaceae bacterium
GCAGCTTTCTTCAACCCGGCCTTTCTTGCCCCCTTGAAGGTGTAGTTTCTTGGATCTACCAGCAATGTAATGTTGCTGGACAGGCGTTGTGAGGGTGTGCTCACATCCATAATAAAATCCAGGTAGAGTTCGCGAACTGGCTTTACGGTTGTCAGGTGCAGGTAATGCTCATTCCCGTCACTTTCCCGCAAATTTATTCGAACGCTACTGAGTAGCTCTGTCTTTTCCAGTCCGGCGCTTGCAAAAGCGAGATGGTTCGGGAGTGCTGCATGCAATTCTGCCCGCGTCTCACCATCGGTTAATACAATCGGAATGGTGACATCCAGGGGCTCGTTATAGTAGGAATGTATGTTGGCCGGGCCCAGGGCAACGGCGTGGGCAAGACCAAGAAACTGAACAAGGCCGAGTGAGATGTATAGGAATGCTTTCATTGGAATCCTCCAGATTTGAATACGCGAATTAAATTTTTAACCGTGATGCGGATAATTTCTGGTTTGCGATAGCGCTGGAAGCTTCCTGGTCAATATGACGGGTGACTCGAAAGCCAACGTTGTAGTAACGAAACTCCTTGGGATCCGTACCGCGCTTTGCCGCCCGGATAAGTGCGGGGAAATTTCCCCAGGATCCGCCCCGGTACACCCTGTTGGAGCAATTACCATGCAGGCGTGGTTGGCCGACTTGTGGCAGGTCATCGTAATTATCGTTCCAGCAATCCGCTGTCCACTCCCAGACATTTCCCAGCATATCGTTTATGCCGAAGTTGTTTTCCTGGAAGCTGGCGACAGGCGCGGAATAGGCATAGCCGTCATCGCATACGAAAATATTCTCCGGTGAGCGACTCAGGTTACTCATTCTTGCGCGGGACAGATCTGACACATTGGCATAGCCGCATGCCTCCTGCTCCTCCTCTTCCCAGAATCTTGATTTCTGGCTACCAGAGCGGGCAGCGTATTCCCACTCCACTTCTGAGGGTAAACTGTATAGCTCCCCGGTTTGCTCGGTCAGCCAGTCAATATAAGCCAGGGCATCATCCCAGCTCACACACACAACAGGGTGTCGGTCGCTTTGTTCATATCGATGCTCTCGCCAGTTTCGGTTTGCCTCCCAGCGCCAGCCGTTATCAAAAATTCGGCAACCCACCTCCGGATTTTTCTCGGCCTCTGTGACATAGCCTGTGGCTTCAACGAACATGCGAAACTGGCCCACGGTGACCTCTGTTTTGCTAATTGCAATGGGACGCCTCAGGCTTACTTTCTTTTGTGGGCCTTCGTTATTGCTTCGTCCTTGCTCGTTAATTTGACTTCCAATGTTGAATTCTCCGGAGGGTAAAACCACCATTTTTGGTCCGTTTAAACCAGCCTTTAAACGATCCTGGAATTGCATGCCAGCCTGGTAAACAACAGGCACATCAATCTTCTCCTCCGTTTCAGTCACCGCTGGATTACCGGCAACCTGTTCATTACCGCCCGGCCCGGCTTCCTGTGTAGCGGCGGAGTGAATGATCGCTGACCCTGCCTTTCCACTTTCTGCATCTCCCGGTGCGAGAAATACAATTCCTGCAACCAGGCCGATCACCACCGACGCAGCGGCAATCCATTTAGAAGGACTAGTATTTTTTACCGGGGACTTGATGGCGTGCTGGGTAACAGCCATCTCCTGGGTGTCGCCAATACTGTGCAGGCTTTTCCTGCGCGCGTCCGCCTGTTGTTTAATGTCATTGGATATACCCTGTGAATGAGAGATGCCAAGCAACTCGCTGGTCCACTGGGGAATTGTTCTTGGACGATTTTCTTCGTTAAAGGCGAGCGCATGATCAATGGCTGCCAGGAGAGAATCACTGTACTTACCCTGGCCGATCTCCCTGGCCGACACAAGTGGATCTGCGTTGTTCTTTATCAAGGCACTGCCACGGGTTAATGCATCAACCGGGTTTCTACCGCTGATACATTTATAAAGCGTAGCGCCAAGACTGTAGATATCCGTCCAGGGTCCCTGGGCATTAGCCTGGCCGGTGTATTGTTCATGAGGCGTAAATCCGGGTGATACCAGGGTGGTCACCTGCTTTGTAGATTTCTTGGTGTCATGTGCCGAACCAAAATCGATCAGTACGGGACTGCCATCTTCCCTGATCATGATATTCCCGG
Source organism: uncultured Enterobacteriaceae bacterium (assembly GCA_964639535.1). Taxonomy (GTDB): domain Bacteria; phylum Pseudomonadota; class Gammaproteobacteria; order Eutrophobiales; family Eutrophobiaceae; genus WLWS01. The sequence continues at coordinate 2,145 of CAZXDV010000260.1, forward strand.
GCTTGATATCCCGATGAATAAACCCGGCTTCGTGCACAAGTTCAAGACCTTCCAGTATAGGCACAATAATTTCCAGCAAGTGTGCCTCGTCAAGAGTCTTGTTTTGCTTGAGGTAGTCCTTTAAATCCTTGCCTCTCTCGTAGGCCATGACCATGTATGCCGTACCATTTTCCTCAAACACATTAAGGACCTTGGCGACATTGGCATGATCAAACTTGGCAATAGTGCGGGCTTCCCTGATGAATCGTTTCAGACCATCTTCATATTCATTGATAAAATTGGGTTCTGCAGTGACGCGATTGCTATCTGCCCTCGACGCCATTTCTGAAGGCAGGTATTCCTTGATTGCAACATCCCGATCAAGATTAATGTCAGTGGCAAGGTAAGTGATACCAAATCCGCCTTTCCCCAGGACATGTTTTATGCGATACCAGAGTAAAAGGTTGTTTTCCTGCAAGGTATCTCGAGCAAAATTGTTGTTACTCACTGAAACTTATCTCCATTCATTCAACAGAACACGAATGACCCCATTTACAACGCCAGGCAATCCGGCTGACTATGCAGTTAAAAATTAATGTGCTTGTAAGCTGGTAATCGACAAAATCTATCCAGCACGGCTCACACTCAATGGCATAGACTGGTGATTGCCAGAACAGTTCAAAATGAATCGTAGTTCTTGTGAATCGATCGAAAAATTCGGAAAATTGCGCAGATCAGCGCAAATGTTTAAGACAAGGATGCACCCGGTAAGTTCATCCCTGGAATCAGAAATTTCGAGGGACTTTAAATTTGATGAAAACTTTATTGGTAGTCCGGATAAATATATTCAGGCGCTGTTGGGTAGTAAAAACTAAAAAATCGCGATAGATCAGGACTACCGGCCTGTTCCCAGGCTGATTGCCATAACTGTGCTAACACGGTACTTGCCAATGCGAGTCGTTCCACAATAAGTGGTTCATAGTACTGCTTCACTTTCCACGGGTGTTTTCGCTTTGCCATGTTGTTTGCCCCGGTACTTCTTTCGATCAGGGAATGTCGATTATCCAGCGAAATCAAGCTCGGTAAATTCTGGTAACTGTCGATACTCAATGCGAGGGACAGGCTTAATGGATCCGACTTTAGTTCACTGAGTGATAAGTCACTTGTCCATTTCATTAAGCTTTCTTCAATCAGGTCTGCCTCTTGCATCGATGTAAATACACTGTCCGCCAGGTGCAGGCCAATCTCGTTAACGACATTGGATTCAAAATAGGCATGCAAGCCACCGTTACCCGTGAACTGGCCATCAAAATCTTCGGTCGTGTGATGCGGATTACCCAGGTCCCCAACAAAATGAGCCATCAGCCCACCATATAACAAGGCCGAATTAACGTGCTTTACCAGTCCAACTTGATGCTTTGCGTTACCCGCCCTTTCAAAAGCCTGTTTCATCAGCCTATGTAATTGCTGTATTCGCCATGGGGCACTACCAAGTTGCTCCACGCTAGCTGCCGAACTTACATTGGCCGCCCGAACATAAGCATTAAAAGCCCGGGGTATCTCCTCAATTGACGTCGGGTTCTTATTGACGATATCAAGGTTGATATAATGTGTCGGACTGTTATTTTTTCTTGCCGCCTCGTCCATAGCATCGGATTTCCATACAATGTCCGGAACATTAGCAAGGTGCCCTAACATGAACTCCCTTTGCTGGAACGGGATATAAAGTTCTTTTTCACCCTGTTCAATTAGATGCCGGGCAGCCAGGCGTGCGACAATATCATGGCCGCGCTCCCCCCACGACATTACATTCGAAGAATAGAACAGGGCCAATGAAAAAACGACCTGGAAAATACGTATTCCCTTTTCTCCGCTCATGCTCAATTTACTTACACTAAACAAAACCGG
>CAZXDV010000261.1:0-4022 GCA_964639535.1 uncultured Enterobacteriaceae bacterium
AGGCATCACTCATCTGGATAATATTTCGGCGAACCTGGTTCAGCCTTTCATCTGGTTTTCCAAGGACCCCGCCAAAGTACATCTGCACTTTCAAATCACCACCGCTTTCCCTTTCAACAATTTCCTTGAAACGGACAAACATCCCATTCAGGTAGTCAATTTCTTTCATGTGCCTCGGCATGGATAAACCAATCCTGATGGTTTTTGCCTGTACCGGTGAGGAAAAGCACAGGGCTAACAATACTGCCAGGACAGTGAGCGCCGGTATTTTCATTGAGAAAAATGACATGTTCAGCCAGGCATGCGAACAGGTGTCCTGGCCAGGGTATCAAGGTGGGCATACATGGCCATGGCGTTGCCCTGGAGGTTATATCCACCCTCGAGAACAGACACCAGCCGGCCCTGGGAATACTTATCTGCTATCTGTATTGCCAGTTCCGTCAATTTCCTGAATCCCTGGTCGGTAATATCAAAACAACCCAGCAAATCATCCCGCCGTGAATCAAAGCCCGCAGATACGAGGACAAGTTCGGGCCTGAACTGCTCCGCAAGGGGCACAAGTTTTTCGTGATACACCGATAGGATTTCATCATCGCCTGTGCTGCAAGGCAAGTGGATGTTGACGTTGAACCCGTGGCCTTTCCCCTCGCCCCGTTTTTCGGGTGCGCCCGTGCCGGGATAGGCAAACTGGTCATGGGTAGAGAAAAACAGCACGGAAGGATCCGGGTAAAATATGGCCTCAGTCGAATTTCCATGGTGATAATCCCAGTCAATGATAAGTATTTTCTTTAAACCATGTTTCCTTTGTGCATAGCGAGCTGCTATCGCAATATGATTGTAATAGCAAAAGCCCTCTTCCTTGCCGGAATTCAGCGCATGATGCCCCGGTGGTCTCGTGGCACAGAAAACCCTGCTGGCGATATTACCGGCAACCAGGTCAATTGCGTGCAGCGCCGCTGATACAGCACTGGCCGCGACACGGTGTGCAACCGGGAAATGAGTTCTAAGGGACTCAATGTGCTGAGGCGTATGCACGCTTGTCAGCCAATTCTCAAAGAGCCCCCCGGGTTTTTCGTGTAGCAGATTGTCTATGGGCGGGGATTGGGAAAGTAAACGGTTGAAGGCAGTTATCCTGCCCGGGCTTTCAGGGTGATCGCGGGAAATGTGGTGTTCCAGGAAAACTTCGTCGCCTATCAGTGCTGCGGTATACCCGGCTGCGTCAGTTGCGTAAACAGGGAAGCAGGTGCTTAAGCAGCCATGACTTAAAACCAATCCTGAAGCCTGTACAAACCTGCGCCTTTTCATTTTCATAAGTCCGTAAGCGATGTGCCCGCGGTGTGACTGCAATTACGGAAAAATATTAAAATACAGGATCAGCAGGATGATTGCGGGAGCGAGCCAGCGCAACAGGAAAAGCCAGAGTGAGTAAAGCCATGTTGAAGATGGGGCGAGCTCATTTCGTGTGATATCAGCCGGCAATTTCCAACCGGCAAATACCGCGATCAGTAATCCGCTAATCGGTAAAAGTATTGTGATTGATATGTACTCGCTCGCATCAAATATGGTTTTGTTTTCCATTATTGGCAGAAAATCCAGGGGATAGAAGCCGGAAAGACTGTTAAATGACAGGACCGAGCCAAATCCCAGGACCCATGCAATAATGCCAATGACTATTGTCGTTGTGGAGCGCTTGATACCCCTGTTTTCCTCGGCCCAGGCCACCACCGGTTCGAGGGTAGCAATCAATGATGTCAGGGCAGCGATGGCGAGCAGGATAAAAAACGCTGTGCCAATAACTGAACCACCAAACATCTCTCCAAATGCAATAGGTAGCGTGATGAATACGAGTCCCGGGCCACCGTCGGGCTGGAGTCCATAGGCAAACACGATAGGAAAAATAGCGAGCCCTGCCAGTATCGCCACCCCTGCATCGGAAAACGCGATAATAGCGGTCGTCTTCGGTATTGAAACATCATCCGACAGGTAGGCCCCGTAGATCATCATCGCACCGGCACCGACTGTTACCGAGAAAAATGCCTGGCTGGATGCAAGCATAAAGCTCTTTGCAGTGATTTGACTGAAGTCAGGTTTTAACAGGAATGAGATGCCGGCCGCGAAATCAGCAGCAACAATGGAATAAACCACCATCAATGCAAGAAGCGCAAACAGTGCAGGCATTAGCCAGCGAATGGCGTTTTCGATGCCCTTGTGCAGGCCTCGGGAGACAATAAATACCGTCAGTGCAGTGAAGAATGTATGCCAGAAAGCCAGCCGCAGTGGATCCGCCAGCAGGTTATCAAATATTGGTTTCACCTCTTCCTTGCCCAGGCCTTTGAATACTCCCATGGCAGATTTAAGTCCAAAGTCCAGCGACCAGCCTGCCACGACGCTGTAGAAGGTCATGACGATAAAGGCGATAAACACTGCAAGCCACCCCTCAAGCCCCCACAGTGGCGATTTGCCCTGCTTGAGGGCAAGGTCGCGCATGGTATTGATGGGGCTTTGCTTGCCCATGCGTCCAAGCATGATTTCAGCAATCAGTATTGGTAGCGCAATAAAGGTTACGCAGACCAGGTAAATCAGCACAAATGCACCCCCGCCGTTTTCGCCGGCGAGATAAGGGAAGCGCCAGATGTTGCCAAGGCCAACCGCACTGCCGATAGCGGACAGGATAAAAAGCCGAGTGGAGGACCATGTTTCGTGGGACGCATTGCTAACCATGTGTCTTATCCTGTTTTTTTGAAGAGGCTCAACAATACCTGTTCAGCTTACCGCTTACTACAGTTTATTGACGATGACTAGCGTAGAAACGCATCCAGGCGCCCTGCAAGTTCGCGGGGTTGCTGAAGATGGAGCATGTGGCTGGCGTTTTCTATCAGCTGGTCGTCAAAGTACCTGATGCACTCAAGAAATTCCTCGCGGTATCCCTCTTTCATGTAAGAGTGATACATCCTGGAGTCAGCGCCATAAATAAACAGGCACTGGGCCTCGATGTTTTGCCAGCAGGCGCGAGCTTCTTCGCGTCGATACAGCACCGGGTTAACACGTTTATGAGCAGGATCGGCTTTTAACAGAATTTCGAAGGATCCCGGATTACTTTTACCCCAGCATTCCGCTATGAACAAAGCACGTTCAGTGGATAGACCCGGCGCAAGCTTTATAATGTGCTCGGCCAGCCTTTCCAGGTTATCGTAGCGGCTGAACTCATAGCCTGTTTCTAATTGTTCCATCCACTTTGCATAGCGATCGGGTGCCATCCCCGGTGTGGTGGCTGGCAGTCCATAGACATCGAGGATTACCATGCGCCTGACAGCGCCGGGTTTCGCCCCTGCATACAGGCAGGCCACATTTCCTCCCATGCTGTGCCCGACAATGTCCACCTGTCTGGCCGTCGTGAAGTGACGCACCAGGGCATCAAGGTCTCCGAGGTAATCCGGGAACCAGTATCCCTGGCTGGACCACTCACTATCTCCAAAACCCCGCCAATCTGGTGCTATGAGAAAGTAATCCTGGGAAAGTTCATCCGCAAGAAACTGGAAGCTCCTTCCTGTATCCGCCCAGCCATGCAGCAGGAATACAGGCTTTGCCTGCGTGGAACCCCAGCAGTGAACTGCATACTTGATTCCACGAATATCAACGAACTCAGTGTTGTGTGCCCTTCGACACGTGTAAGCCGTCATAAATCACGCTTGCCTGGTTAAGAATAATTTCATGTATGATAATCCACCGGCGAAAAAATAATACATGCAATGAGCAAGACGAATATAGCTGCCAGTGAGTTTCCCCAGGACGAGGAACTGGTCTACCTGAATCATGCTGCGGTTTCCCCCTGGCCCCTGCGGACAGCACAAGCCGTGCAGGACTTTGCAAAGGAAAACCTGCTCACAGGCGCAGAGCATTACAAGCGCTGGGCGGGACGGGAATTAAAGTTAAAGCAGGCCTTGCGTGCCTTGATTAATGCGCCGTCCGTGGAAGATGTCGCTCTTTTGAAAAATACATCTGAAGCCCTGTCGGTGGTTGCT
>CAZXDV010000262.1:0-4016 GCA_964639535.1 uncultured Enterobacteriaceae bacterium
GGCGCAGCACTATGACGCAACTCCAGGCACCTTTTACCTGCTAAGACCCGACCAACACGTAGCAGCGAGATGGCGTCATTTCCAGCTAGACAAGGTTCAAAGGGCGCTTGCTATAGCTACGGGTCATTAGGGAGCTATCTTTTCCAAAACATTTTGTTAGACTAACAACCTGGCTCCGCTTTTCGGAGTTATACCTAAGGGGTGGCCGCAAGGCCTGAGACATCATGCTGATGAACCCTGTGAACCTGATCCGGATAATGCCGGCGTAGGAATAGGATTTAGTACTAGATTCATTTCTCACTACCGCACCGGGTCTCTTTTAGCCAAAATGCTTCTGGAGACTTTGAATGTTAAATCGCATTAGTTTTCTTACCCTGTTGCTTGCAACAGCCTGTTTTACTCCTGCCGTCCTTGCAGATGATGTCATCGAAGAAATTGTCGTCACCGCGGGTTTTCGCGAAAGCGAATTGATGAAAAGCGCTGGCAGTATCAGCGTCATAGAATCACAGGTCCTTAACGATCGTTCGGCAAGGCACTTTGAACAAACTCTCAATGTTTTACCCAATGTCAGCACCTCCAGCGGTGGCGCGAGGGCCCGTTTCGTGCAAATCAGGGGTGTCGGTGACCTGGAGCAGTTCGTCGACCCAAAACACTTTCCCTCGGTTGGGATCACCATCGATGGTATTGAAGTCGGTACAACCGCTACCGGCGCAGTACTGATGGACGTGGACCAGGTGGAAGTGCTGCGCGGCCCTCAAGGGACTCGATTTGGTGCTAATGCCCTCGCTGGCATGGTGAATATTCAAACCCGCGAGCCCACCGATGAATTTACCGCGAATGTCTATGGCGGTTACGGCAACCTGGATACCTGGCAACTGGGAGGGGCCATGAGCGGACCGCTCTCGGATTCTCTAAAGGGCCGGCTGGCAGTCCAGCAGTCAAAGAGCGACGGTCACTACAGGAACGATTTTGTGGGTAGAAACACCAACGATCGCGATGAGCTGGCGGTGCGTGGAAAACTGCACTGGGAGAGTGATAACGGAACCGAGATCGATGCCATTCTTGCCTACGTGGACCTGGACGGTGGTTATGATGCTTTCTCTCTCGATAATGTGCCACGCACCCTGTCAGACAATCCCGGCACGGACCAGCAGGAAAGCGTAGCCACCGCGCTGAAAGCCAGCGTGCCTGTACTTGATGGTGTTCGACTTGAAGCCTTGCTCAGCTACCAGGATTACGATGAGAACTATGCGTTTGACGAGGACTGGGTGTTCAGTGGTTTTTGCGATGGCGTGCGCTGCGATCCCCTGTTTGAATTCAGTAATACAGACCAGCTGCAGCGGGAACGAGACCTGCTAGCCATTGACCTTCGCCTGTTGTCTGAAGACAGTAGTTTGGACTGGGTACTCGGTTTTTATGCCCAGGCCCGGGATGAGGATCTTGAACGGCAGTACTTTGGCCCTTTCAGTAATAATTACGAGACAAATCGTTACGCGGTATATGGACAACTGAGTTTTGACCTGTCCGAGCAGCTACAGCTGACTACCGGCCTGCGCTTTGAACACTTCAACGATGATTACGATGACAGCAATGGACTGATTCGTGATACTTCTGAAAATTACTGGAGCGGCAGGCTTAACCTGGAATACTTCGCCAACGATAACATGCTTGTCTATGCAAGCCTGTCCCGCTCGGTAAAGCCCGGGGGTGTAAATACTGATACGAGTTCCAATTTTCCTATCATTGACCCGATGTTCCAGCCTTTCTTGCTGGATCGACAAAACTTCAGAAAAGAAACCCTGTTTAACAAGGAACTGGGACTAAAAAGCAGGCTGCTGAACGAAAAACTGGATCTGCAGCTGACCTTGTTTCACATGGACAGGAACAACGCGCAGCTGGAAAGTTTCCTGTTCGACGCAACGTCGTTTATTTTCACCAGCTATCTTGATAGTACCAGTGATGCTGAAAACTATGGTGTCGAGCTACAGGCCAATTATGAAATCTCTTCCAGGCTGGAGTTATTTACCAATATTGGATATCTCGAAACTTCGGTTGATGAAATAAATGTGTTTGACCTGGATCTATTCCAGTTTGCTACTCGCACTAACAGGGACCAGGCCAAGGCTCCGAAGTGGCAATACCACGCTGGGCTCAGCATGCGCTTTTCTGAATCTTTGCGTGGCCGGGTCGAAGTGGAAGGTCGTGATGACAGTTTTTTTGGTTATTATCACAACGGGCAAATCGAAGGTTACACGCTGGTCAATGCCAGCCTGAATTACCGAATCGGGAAACTGAATATTCAAGGGTGGGTTCGAAACCTGTTTGACGAGAACTATGAAGTTCACGGTCTTTACTTTGCCAACGACCCGCGGGATTTCTTTTCCGTGAATCGTTCCTACTACCAGTTTGGTGAGCCGCGAGTGTATGGCGTGAATTTCAGCTATGAATACTAGGGAAATAATTGGTTATAGGGGAAGTTAGAGAAAGATAATTTACGAGGACCCACCAGGATGAAAATGACCGCCGACATCAGCATGTATCCATTGAAAGATGACTTCATTCCTCCCATAGACGCCGTTATTGAAAAGCTTAACAGCTTTGAAGGTGTCGAGGTCAAAACCTTCGCCACGGCAACAGTACTCGTGGGTGATTTCGAGGCAGTGATGGATGCCATAAAAACCACCCTTTCCTGGAGCTATGCAGAATTTGGTACGGCAGTCTTCGTCGCAAAGCTGATTCCAGGTTACTCACCGGACGAGTGATGCTCGAACTCCTGCAATCAGCACTAGAGCAGGCCCACGCCCTCACTGCCTGGGAAGCCGTCGCCGTGCTGCTTGCCATTGCCTACCTGCTGCTGGCAATGCGCGAAAATATTCTTTGCTGGTACTGTGCTTTTTTCTCTACTGCCATTTATATCTACCTGTTCTGGAATGTCAGCCTGTTGATGGAATCGGCCCTGAACGTGTATTACCTGCTGATGGCCGTCTATGGCTGGTACCAGTGGCGTCATGGTGGAAAGAGTAAACAGGGAGCACAAATCCGGGTAATGGGTCTTCAAAGGAATTTACTTTGCCTTTTGATCATTGCCTTGCTCACTGTGAGCTCCGGTTGGCTGCTTGGAAGCTATACCGGGGCAGCGTGGCCCTACGTGGATTCATTTACAACCTGGGGTAGCGTACTTACCACCATTATGGTGGCAAGAAAAATACTTGAAAACTGGGTGTACTGGATTGTTATTGATAGTGTGTCGATATTTCTTTACCTTGATCGCGGTCTTTACCTGACCGCCGTTCTTTTCATGGCCTATGTTGTTATTGTTATATTTGGTTTCTTCCACTGGAGAAAGCTCATGCTTGAACAAGAATCACGGGCAGCATCGTGAGCGACGACCCGCTTCATGACTGGCAGGAGTGGGGAATAGGACTAAAGCAACGACCGCGGCTTGTGGTGAAGTTAAACAGTGGTCGAATCAACAGGCACTACCTGCTCGAAGCTGATGACCAGCGACTGGTGCTACGTAGAAATAATCCGAATACTGACGCACTGGGTATTAACCGCGCGCATGAAGCACTGATACTGGACAGGGTAAGCCAGGCGGGCCTGTTTCCGACCATCATTCTCTCATCAATTGAAAAAGGGCTGCTCATAACAGAATTTGTTGAAGGCAGGTTCTGGAAGAAATCCAGCCTTGTTCACCGGGAAAAACTTGTTCGTCTTGTAGATCGCCTTAAGGAAATTCATGGCATTCAACTGGATTTACCGGCATTTGATTACCTTGCTCACTGCGAGAATTACTGGAACACCCTGCTTGAACTGGATTTTTCACCTACACTGGCGCTTAAGCAACGTCACCTGCTTTATCTCGACATGGTGAAAAATATCGAATCCAGCGGTGAACTTTGTCATCACGATCCCATACGTTCCAATATCGTAGAATCATCCGGGCGTCTTTACTTCCTGGACTGGGAGTATGCAGGCTGCGGCTGGCCAAGTTTTGACTTTGCCGCCCTGAGTCA
>CAZXDV010000263.1:0-3993 GCA_964639535.1 uncultured Enterobacteriaceae bacterium
CTGAGTTTTTCTTCCACCCAGGACCTTACCAGTTCTTCCAGCATATCCAGTGGTAGCGCTCCATTTTTCAGTATGAGGTCATGGAATTCGCGCAGGCTAAACTTATCCTCAAGGGCATCATTGGCGTAGGCCCGTAGTTCCAGGATCTTGTTCATTCCTATCTTGTAAGCGGTGGCCTGCGAGGGGATGACGATGTAGCGTTCAATTGCCTTGACGATGTCGCCACGGGGGTTGGGTGTATTCTCCTCCAGGTAGCGGATGGCATCCTCGCGAGTCCATTTTTTCCAGTGAATACCGGTATCAACCACCAGTCGGCAGGCGCGCCATAGTTCCATGGCAAGACGCCCGAAGTCGGAGTAGGGGTCCGAGTAAAATCCCATTTCCTTTGGCAGGTACTCGGAGTAAAGCCCCCAGCCCTCGCCGTAGGCGGTGTAGCTGCCAAATTTACGAAAACGGGGGATGTTCTCAAGCTCGCTGGCAATGGAGCCCTGCATGTGATGCCCGGGTATGCCCTCGTGGTATGCCAGTGCTTCCATCTGGTAGCGGGGCATATCCGACATGTTATACAGGTTGGCGTAATAAACCCCGGGTCGAGAGCCGTCCGGCGTTCCGCGCTGGTAAAATGCCTTGCCGGCTGATTTTTCCCGGAAAGGCTCCACGGCCTTTACCGTGATATCAGCCTGGGGCTTGGTAATAAACACCTCATCCAGGCGTGATTTCATGGTGTCGATGATCTTCCTCGCATCACGCAGGTAGGCTTCCTTGCCTTCTGGCGACTGCTCGTAATAGAACTGCTTGTCTTCACGAGTAAAGCTGAAGAAATCCTGCAGGCTTCCTTTAAAATCTACCTGCCGCATGATATCGCGCATTTCGCCGTGAATGCGTTCCACTTCCGCGAGACCGATATTATGAATTTCCTCTGCGTTGAGATCTGTCGTGGTGGTTCTTTTTAATGCTGCATTATAAAACGCTTCGCCGTCTGGAAATTTCCACGCGCCATCGTCCGTGGTTGCAAGTTTCTGCTGTTCCTGCAACACGGCGACAAGTTTTTTATAGGCGGGGCCGACGCTATCGAGCAGGGCCTGCTCGGCATTTTCTATGAGGCTGTCTTTTTCTTTATCGCTAATTTCAAGCTCGGAAACTTTTTTCCTGAAATCTTCCAATAGCGTGCTGTCCTTGCCACTGCTATCAAATGGCGCGCCCTTGATGACGTTTTTGCTGTCAGAAATTACCCGTGGAAAAACAAACTGTGGGGGTAATATTCCCATTGCTTCCCGTTCTTTCATGTTCACTATCAGCTGGTCCACCAGGGGTGCAATACCCTGCAGGCGACTTATGTAGTCCTGTGCATCCTTGAGTTCTGACATTCGGTGGATGTTGATCAGGAAAGATGGAATCCAGCTGTGATAGCCATGCATCTGGTTAACCGGGTAATTGTGCTTACGCCAGCGAAAGCTGGATAAGTCATCCTCGACATTCTTGACAAAAAGCTTGTAGCTAAGCAGAGCCTGTTCATCAAGTCGTGTCGGGTCAATGCTGGTTCTTAATTCAGAGAGTTGGCGCAGTTTTATGTCCAGTTCTTCCCAGGCGTAGGCGTCAGACAGGTCATCCCATTTATCCTGTTGATCCTTGATGCCAAGATAGCTCTGGTACATTGGGCTCCTGCCCAGTGACTCATTGAACGCTTTTTCAAAGAAGGCATTTGCCCGATCACTTTCGGTGCTGTTTTCCTGTTCCACATCAGCGGCCATTTTTTCGTTGCTGGTGGTTTCGGCGCTCGTCATTTTCCGTGTTTCATTACTACAGGCACCCAGTAGTAAAAGGGTAAAACACAATACAAGGTATTTTTTCATCGATAGTCCCTGGCGGCCGGTGGCCACCCGATTGGAATTATTTAAAGAGTTTTGCTGTATCGGGCAATGATACCGCTAATTACACGGGGGTTGAAACGGGAGGCTGGCGTTACAGCTAATGTGTGAGAAAACAGCTAAGTATGGAGAATCAGGACTGGCGAGATTGATAAAAGTCACTTCGATCGATATTGGTGACTTTGCCGGGCTCGCCAAGCAGTGAGTTAAATTCGACGGGCCTGGCAATGCCATAACCCTGTGCGTAATTTACCCCGATTTCCCTGAGCATACCCTTGATCTCATCGTTCTCGACGAATTCAGCAATAGTACCCATACCCATTACCTGGCCAATTTCGTTGATCGATTTCACCATGGCATGGTCGATGGGATCCTCGACGATATCCTTTACAAACATGCCATCAATTTTCAAGTAATCCACCGGAAGATTCTTGAGATAACCGAATGAGGAAAGGCCACTACCAAAATCATCAAGAGCAAATCGACATCCCCTGTCTTTCAGGGCCCTGATTACACCGGATGCAGTGCTGAGGTTGGTGATAGCCGTTGTTTCGGTTATTTCGAAACAGATCTTTTCAGCAGGGATCCCATACCTGTCCAGTTGCATGACAATAAAGTCGAGGATATCAGGGCGGGTCATGGATTGTCCGGACAGGTTGATCGAAATAAAACTCATGTCATCCAGGAAATGCCGGCTTTCTGACAGTAATTTCAGGGTGTTTTCGATCACCCAGGCATCAATCTGCTCGATAACATTATATCTCTCCGCGGCAGGCAAAAATGCACCTGGTGGAATAAGTTCGCCATCATCGTTCATCATCCTGATAAGTAATTCGTAGTGAGAGCCCGAAGTGGCACTGAGGGATTCGATTTTTTGTGCAAAAAGGACAAACCTGTTTTTTTCCAGGGCCTGGTAAATGCGGGTGACCCACTGCATTTCTCCGTGACGTTGCACAACGCTGGAATCATCGTCGTGGTAAACGTGGATGCGGTTGCGTCCCATGTCCTTGGCCATGTAGCAGGCGAGGTCTGCTCGCCTGAGTAACTCTGAGAGGTTGGAAAATTCGTCAGTAATAGCGATAAGCCCGATGCTGACGCCGATCCTGAAGACGTGTCCTTCCCAGGAAAACTGAAAATCCTGTATGGCTTTTTGCAGGTTGCTTGCAACACGATGAGCATGATCCGGGGAACAGTGTTCCATGAGTACACCAAATTCATCGCCACCAAAGCGGGCCAGGGTGTCACGCTTGCGCACCACACCCTGGAGCAGGGTTGCTATCTGGCGCATCATTTCATCACCGGCGGTATGCCCACAGGTATCGTTGACCACCTTGAACTGGTCAAGATCCATGTAGCACAGGGCATGTTCAGAATTGTCCCGGCGTGTGCTGCCCAGTAGACGTTCTGCACGACGTTCAAATTCACGTCGGTTTACCAGGCCGGTGAGAGAGTCATGGGAAGCCTGGTAAGACAGCTGTTCCGACAGGACATATTCATGCGTAACATCTTCCTGGTTGGAGATGAAGTGAGTGATTTTTCCGCTAGCGTCCCTAATTCCGCTAATGGATACGCGGGCCCAGAACAGGCTACCGTCTTTTTTCCTGTCGCGCAGTTCGCCTTTCCAGACTCCGCCTGCCCTGATGGTCTCCCATAATTCCTCAAATACTCTTTCCGGGGTTTCCCCGGAACGCAGGATGGCAATGTGCTTGCCGATCACTTCATCACGCTGGTAACCCGTCGTCTCGGTAAAGTTGGGGTTAACGTACTCGATGAGTCCATCGAAATCGGTAATGATGATAGATGTAGAACTGGCTTCAACACTTTGAGACAGCTTTCTGAGTTCGTTTTCAGATTTTCGTCGCTCGGTGATGTCCATTGCTATCCCAATGAACACTGAAGCCTGGACATGTTCCTGGTATTGCAGGTTTATTTCTACCTCATAGGTTGAGCCATCTTTTCGTACATGTGTCGTTTCGTATGTCAGGTTTTCTATTTTTCCTGTTTTCAATCTCTCGAGGTTTTTCTCCAGTTGCTCAAGCGACACGCTCGGATTGATATCTGCTGGCGTCATGCCGGCTAACTCTTCCATGCTGTATCCCAGGTTAACCAGGGCGGAACGGTTAAC
>CAZXDV010000264.1:0-3988 GCA_964639535.1 uncultured Enterobacteriaceae bacterium
CTGCAACTATCTTTTCCTGTATTTTCCTGATTGACTGGTTCTCTGTATCGATAATCATATCTGCCAGGCCCTCGTACAGTTCCTTTCTCTCGGCCATTAGCTCCTTGATTGTTTTCAAGCGGTCATCCGTGTTCAGCAGGGGCCGGTTCCTGTCCTTGCGCGTGCGTTCATATAACTTTTCAGCCGAAGACCTCAGGTAAACGACAAGGCCGTTGTCTTTTAGTAACTTCCTGTTCTCCTCCGCAAGGACGATTCCGCCGCCTGTTGCAATCACGCTGTTCTGTTTTTCAACAAGCTTTGCCAGCATTTTTGATTCCCTTGCACGAAACCCTTCTTCGCCTTCAATTTCAAAAATCAATGCGATGTTGACCCCGGTCTTGTCCTCTATCTCCTTGTCCGAGTCATAGAAATCCCTGTCCAGCTTTTTTGCCAGCTGTCGTCCGATGGTGGATTTACCCGAGCCCATGGGACCAATGAAGAAAATATTATTCACCAGGGATAATGCCTATATAACTTTGCTCGATTAGCCGGTAACCAGGTAACAGGGGTATGTTTTAAACGTTAAAACCAGTGATGAAAATTTTATATCAGCCGTAAAACCATCGCACCCCTGTTTCAGAATAAAAAAAAAGATGTAGCCGAAGCTACATCTTTCTCTAGAGCACTACTTAAAACTTGATCAACTATATTTTAAGTTCTTCCTTGATGATCTTTGGAGTTACAAAGATGAGCAATTCGTTTCGGCTGTTTTCAATCCTGTTTTTCTTGAACAGGAAGCCCAGTACCGGCAGGTCACCAAAGAATGGCACCCTGTCAGAGGAGGTCCTGTCTACCTGGCTGTAGACACCACCCAGCACAACCGTTTCGCCATCATCAACCAGCACCTGTGTGCTTACGTTCCTGGTGTTGATTGGCGGTACACCCAGTACGTCCGGGGAGCCCCTGGTATCCTGCGACACGTTGAGGTCAAGCAGCACGCGGTTATCAGGCGTAATCTGCGGCGTTACTCGAAGGCCGAGTACCGCTTTCTTGAATGACACTGATGTCGCACCACTTGATGAAGCTTCCTGGAATGGAATTTCAACACCAGACTCGATAATAGCCTCGGTCTGGTTGGAGGTAATCACTTTCGGGCTGGCGATGTCTTCACCGCGGCCTTCAGCAAGCAGGGCTGATAATTCTAGCTGCAGGATGTAAGAACCAACCTTACCAACAGCGAGGCCTATGCCTGATGTAGCACCGGGTACCGGCAGGTTAACCAGCAGCTGGTCAGGGCCGGCGTTAAAGGAGGTCGCGCCACCGAAGTCTCGACCTACACCAACCGTACCGCCTGTTGCTGCAAAGAGGTCACCGTTGGCCTGCGCTGCCTGGTTGGAGTGCTTGCTGTAACCAAACTGTACACCGAGGTCACGGGTGAAACTTTCGTCTGCGTTCACAATCCTGGACTCGATCATCACCTGCCTGATGGGAATATCAAGCTTGATAACCATGTCCCTGATGGCTTCCAGGCTGGAAGACACATCCTGCACGATAAGTGTATTTGTTCTTTCATCGATGGAAACGTTACCCCTGTCTGACAGCAGGTTGCTTTCGCCGGACTGGATCAGGCCTGCAAGGTCAGCAGCTTTTGCATAGTTGATTTGAACAAACTCTGTACGCAGTGGAGCAAGTTCTTCAACCTGGCGCTGTGACTCAAGCTCAAGCTTTTCGCGGGCAGCGATTTCTTCCTGCGGGCCCACCATCATCACGTTGCCGGCCTGGCGCATGGCAAGGCCCTTGGCTTTCAGGATAATGTCGAGTGCCTGGTCCCAGGGAACGTTTTTCAGTCTCAGGGTCAGGTTACCGCCAACGGTATCACTGGCCACGAGGTTGAGACCGGTAAAGTCTGCAATCAGCTGCAGCACTGCCCTGACTTCGATGTTCTGGAAGTTAAGGGACAGGCGTTCGCCGGTATATCCGAATTTCTTTTTCTTGATTTCTTCCTGCTCTTCCTTTGAAAGCGGACGAACTTCAATGGTGAAGACGTCTTCAGACTGGTAGGCAAGGTGATCAAACTGTTCGTTGACCGTCGATATCTGCATTCTCACACCGTTACCGTGAGCCGCGGTATCAACTTCTTTAACCGGCGTAGCGAAATCGATCACATCAAGCTTCCTGTCCAGTTCAGATGGCAGGGATGTTGACATGAACTCTGCGACGATCTGCCCGGCTTCAAGTCCCAGGTTAACCCCGATGGATGGATCGGACAGCTTGACAATAATACGACCTTCACCGTCATCACCACGGCGGAAGTCAATGTTTTCAATGCTTGCTGAACCAGAGCCTTCCCTGCTTGCAGCAGTGCCAGGTGAATAGGTGCTGACTGCCTTGTTACCACCACCAAGCGTCACGAGTACCGTGTCGCCCTGGGTTTCAATGTCGTAAGAGGTAGAGTTAACCAGGTTAACAACAACACGTGTGCGACCACCGGCTTCTACAGCTGCAACACTGTGAGCCATGCCGATGCCGATTGACTGGCTTTTCTCAGCCAGGTTGAGCATCACGTCAGGCAGGTCAATAGCGATACGCGCAGGATTATCAATGGTGAAATTCACCGGATCATCCAGCAGCGCCTCGGAAAATTTAAGACTCAGCTGTACCTGGTCACCCGGTAATGCTGAATAGCTAATATCATCCAGGCTTATTGCTGACACCTGTCCGCTCAACAGCAGGCAAGATGTCAATAGCAGCGCCGTGAAGCCTTTAATCTTCGCTGATACTGAATTGTTAAACCCGCGAAGCATCTTGATTGTATTCATTTCAATCATTTTCTTGCTACCCCGTTAAATTATTCTTCAACTAGCACGATTGCAGCCTGGCGTTCTTCCCACCTTCCAGTGCTGTCCTGAACGATTTCACGTAACTCCACCCGATCTTCAAAAATGTTGACGATCTTGCCGATGTTACGCCCCATGTAATTACCTACCCTGACCCTGTGAACAACATTGCCCGGGTCGCTGATGATGGCCCAGTTGTCATCCGGATTCTCGATGGTTCCAACCATGCGCAAGCTATCCAGTTCAAACTGCTCCAGCTCTTCCCTGTTCCTGTTTTTTATCTCTGCTTCCATTTCCTTTGTCAGCCCTACGTTTTCCTGCTGCACCACTTCCTCTGCCTGCCTCTTTTGATAGAAAGGCTCAAAGGGGTCGCGGGCATTCGCCTCGCCGGAAGCGTAGGCATAAGCTTCGTAGGGTTTTATCTCAGGAAGTGGTTGAATACGGCCGCCTGGGCGTGTCAGTACTTCCTGGGTCCAGCTTTCGAGGTCACTGATATCGCGCGATACACAGCCACCGAGTAGTAGCATCGACGCCAGCGCGATAAAGGAAACGAGGTTCTTGCCAAGTCTGCGTGTCATCGTTTTATCCCTCGTCTTCTTCGATTGCACGATAGGTTTTCGCAGTAGCAGACATCGACAGCGCCTGCGAATCACCCAGCTTGGAAATCTTGATATCATGAGTCGTCACGATTCGTGGCAGGGCCGCGATGCCGCTGACAAACTCACCCATCTGGTGATACGTGCCTTTTACCTTGATGCTGATCGGCAACTCAGCATAAAACTCCGTCGGGGCTTCACTGAGTGGCTGAAAAAGCTCAAACTCCAGGCCGGAAGCCAGGCCGGTCTGGGAAATATCCACCAGCAATCCGGCAACCTCTGTCTTGTTGGGCAACTGTCTCAGCATGTCACCAAACGACTGTTCCATTTCTTTCATCTGCTCACGCAGTGGCACCAGGTTTGCGACCTTTCGCTGTTTTGCTTCAAAAGTTTCCCGGTGCTCGGTTTCTTTTGATTGAACAGTTTTCAGCTCTTCCATCTGCGCTTTCCAAATGAAATGCCAACCAGCGCCGATAAGCGCCACTGTGAAAATCAACACAGCAGCAAGCTGTATAGGCAAAGGCCATAGCCCTGGATTATTTGGATCCAGGTTATTTAGATCATCCATCAAGCTCA
>CAZXDV010000265.1:0-3935 GCA_964639535.1 uncultured Enterobacteriaceae bacterium
GCAAGCCTGGTGGATGTAGGACTGGACGTGTTGGAGCAGGAATCTGTGTTGGGGCGCCAATATGACGTTATCTCCTTTCTTTATGCCACCGCGCCCTTGCGGCGCCGTGACGATATTGCAGGCGTGGTTAATCTTATTGATCCCGGCACTTGTGACTTCGCCATGGCTATCACTCGCTATGCCCACCCACCGCACCAGGGGCTGGTAATGTCAGATGATGGCACCCTGCAGGCACGCTGGCCGGAATACATAGAATCCTCCGAGGCTGAGTTTGGTCGCCTGTGGGTGGATAACGGTAGTACCTATGCCATGGGGGTTGAGGCCTTCTGTGAACACAAAACATTTTACGGTCCCGGTCTGCGGGGCTGGCCGATGCCCTTTGTTCGCTCCATTGACATTGATGAACGAGAGGACCTCGAACTGGCACGTTACCTTGCCGGCATTGGCGATCCATGAAAATACTGGTGCTCGGTGCGGGTTCAATTGGTTCCCGCCACGCGAGAAACGCGAGCCATTTTGCAGAGGTAATTGTTTATGACCCCGACTTGCAGCGGGCGAATGAGCTTCAATGCGAAAATGTCAGGGCCTGTAGCAGGCTGGAGGATGCGCTTGCCCTTGCGCCTGTCGCGGCGATAGTCGCAACACCCAGTGACACGCACGTTGAGCTTGCCGCGACGCTGCTTGATGCAGGTTGCCACGTGCTGGTTGAAAAACCAATGGCAGTAAATCTCGATGATGCAAACCAGCTTGTGAAGCGTGCCCGGGATTCCGGGAAAAAGCTTTTTGTTGCAGCCAATATGCGCTTTCACCCGGGACCGGCACTGTTGAAAAAACACCTGCCTGAGATTGGCGAAGTACGCTTTGCACGTGCGCATTTTGGCCAGTGGCTACCGGGAATGCGCAGCAAGGTCGATTACAGGGAACTCTACTGTGCACAGCGTGAGGGTGCGGGTGTAATCCTGGATACCATCCACGAATTTGATTACCTGCAGTGGTTGCTTGGTCCCATCACTGGTGCAATGGCTGATACCGCGCATATCTCTGAGCTGGAAATCGAGGCAGAGGACTATGCTGCAATCAACCTGGTGCACGAGCGCGGCGTGCGTTCAAGTATCCAGCTTGATTACCTCAGGCGCTTTAAGAGAAGGGGTTGCGAGATCGTCGGGGGTGACGCCAGCCTGCTTTGGCAAAGCGAAGGTGACAGGCCGGAATCCTGCCGGGTGATGCTGTTGGGGCCCGAACACAACACGCGGCGCGTGCTTTTTGAATCTGAAGACCTGGATGCTAATGAAATGTACATTGCGCAACTGAAACAGCTCATCAAAGCCGTGGAAGGTGGCGAGGCAGGTGATTTACTGGATGCCGAGTCTGCCAGCCGTCAAATCCATTTCGCCCTCAAGGCACGCGGACAGGCTTTTCCTGGTTAATGGACGAGCTCGCCCGGTGAAATCCTACAGCAAAAGCCTCGCCCTTCTTCAACAGGTCGAAAACCTGGTCCCCGGGGCAAGCCAGACGTTTTCGAAAAGCAGCCTGCTTTATCCAAGAGGACATTCGCCGCATTTCCTGGAAAGAGGGCAGGGTTCCCGTGCCTGGGACGTGGATGGTAACGAGTATGTAGACATGATGGCGGGCCTGCTGGCGATTCTGCTGGGCTACTGTGATGCGGAAGTCGACCATGCCATCACGGAGCAGCTCAAAAAGGGTATCAGCTTCAGCCTCTCAACAAGGCTTGAAGCCGAACTGGCCGAGCAGATCATTGATATTCTTCCCTCGGCGGAAATGGTGCGCTTTGCCAAGAATGGAAGTGACGTGACGTCTGCCGCGGTACGAATTGCAAGGGCAGCTACCGGGCGTGAAAGGATAATAATTACCGGTTATCACGGCTGGCACGACTGGTACGTGGGTAGTACCAGCCGCGACCGCGGAGTGCCTGGCGCAACCTCCCAACTCACCCATGCAGTTGCATTCAATGATCTTGATGCCATGCAACAGGTCATCGCCCAATACCCGGGCGAAATCGCAGCGATCGTGATGGAACCGGTTTACGCCGAACAGCCCGACGCGGGCTACCTGCAAGCAGCCAGGGAACTGTGTAACAAAAATGGCATTGTACTCGTGTTTGACGAGATCATTACCGGCTTCCGGGTACACCTCGGAGGAGCACAATCCCATTACGACGTGACCCCGGACCTGACCTGCCTGGGCAAGGCGCTCGGCAACGGTATGCCAGTTGCCGTGTTGACCGGCAGTCGAAGTCTCATGCAGGAGTTTGAAAAAGTATTTGTCTCTGGCACCTTTGCCGGCGAAACACTGTCCCTCGCCGCGGCCCTCGCCGTGATAGAGAAATTGCGGGCAGAACCCGTGATCGCTTCGCTATGGCGAAACGGCGAATTCATGAAGAGCGGCATGGATGAAATTCTTCGACGCCATGGACTGGCATCAAGCATCCACCTGCGTGGTCTGCCACCGATGCAAAGTTTGCAGTTTACGCCGAGTGAGCACGCCAGTGCCGCTGAAATACAAACACTGCTGGTAATCCAGATGCTCGAACGCGGTGTGTTGACCATGGGCGCGCTTAACCAGATGTACGCACACGACGATGCTGACCTTGCACATGTGCTATCCGCCCTTGATGAAAGCTGTGCCGTCATCAAGCATGAAATACAATCCCCGGGTCTCGAGGCACGTCTTGCATGTCCACTGATCCAGCCGGTGTTCCAGGTGCGCAAGTCTTGAGCGGACAGCAACCAGCGGTGCTGTTTCGCGCAGACGCGTCGTCACAGATCGGAGGAGGGCACGTGATGCGTTGCCTCGCACTGGCCAGGGCCCTGTCAGGTGCAGGTTGGCATTGCACCATGGCCTGTAACGAAGAGACGATAGACACCATCACCGGGCTGGACGAGCATGGGCTGGAAATAGTTGTCACAGGTGAGGCGCAGGACGCTGAGTCCCTGGCCGGGCAGCTCGACGAAGAGTTTGAACTGATGGTGATTGATCATTACCAGCTGGCCGCGGACTATCACCTCGCCTGCCGTCGCTTTACAAAAAACCTGCTGGTGATTGACGAAATGTTGAATCGGCAGCTGCATTGTGACTTCCTGCTGGACCAGAGTCCGGGTCGCTCGGTGGCGGATTATAAAAACCGGGTCCCGCAAAGTTGCCAGCTGATGCTTGGACCCCGGTATGCATTGTTGCGCCCTGTTTTCGCCGAATCCCGCGACGCCAGTGTCAAGCGCCGCCAGGACATCGAAAGGGTTGAAAGAATCATTATCAGTTTCGGCGCCAGTGACATTCACAAGCTGTCCATTGAAGCCCTGCGAGCGATTGAGCTGGTCGATTACAGGGGAAAAGTCGACGTGGTGCTGGGAGGTGGCAGTAGCAATGCAATTGAGATAGAAGAATATGCGGCCGTACTGGATGCCGAGGTGACTGTGCACCGGCAGACAGGTAGCATGGAGCAGCTCATGATGCGGGCCGACCTTGCCATTGGCGGTGGCGGTATCAGTTCATGGGAAAGATGTACCCTGGGCCTGCCGGCGCTGGTGGTGATGGAAGCGGGCAACCAGCAGGCAAATGTAGCAGGCCTTGATGATGCTGGAGCGGCCATCAACATGGGCCTTGCAACAGGTGTGAATAGCAAGATAATTGCCGCTCATCTTGAGGACATCCTGGACGATTCGAAAAGGCTTGCTCGAATGTCCCTTGCGGCCTCAACTACCTGCGATGGTAGGGGTGTCTCAAGAGTCATGGACAATTTATTACAATAATAAAGAACAAGATGGATAGCTGGTGGAATAAACCAAGACGCGTCGCCGTTGTCATCGACAATGAAGAATGGATGTTGCCCTGGTGCACACAGCTGGTGAATGAAATTCAAAGCAATGGGGATAACGCTGAACTGTGTCGCGATATCGACCAGCTCACTGAACGAGATG
>CAZXDV010000266.1:0-3924 GCA_964639535.1 uncultured Enterobacteriaceae bacterium
AAGCAGAAAAGGACACCCTGGGATTTTACTTTAGTGGCCACCCAATCTCGGCGTACGAGGCCGAGCTCTCGCAGGTTCCCTGCACAAGACTTTCTACGGTGAAATCGGGGCCGGTCACTGTCGCGGGTTTTATTGAAAGTATACGGATGAGATCGGGTAGCCGGGGTAAGACTGCCGAATTGATGCTCGATGATCGAAGTTCGCGTATGCAGGTTTCGCTATACCCGGAAGTCAGCCAGAGATACCAGGACCTGCTTCAGAAAGACAGGCTGGTAATAATCAAGGGAGAAGCCAGGGAAGATGATTATCGAGGCAGCGGATATTTTATAGACGGTAAGGAAGTGTTAACCCTGGACCAGTTAAGACAAATCCGCGCGAGTCTTCGCCTTAATCTCAATGATAAAATGGTTCAGAATGGTGTAATATCAAAATTACAATCACTGCTGAGCACCCATGGTAGCGGACGGTGCCCTGTCTGCATTGATTACACCAGCAGCGATGCCAGTGCCAGGCTCGAATTCGGTGAATCCTGGAATGTAAATATCACGGATCAGCTTGTGAATGAATTAACAAATTTGCTGGGGAATGAAAGAATAAAGTTGGATTATAATAGAAAATACTGAGGTAGCAGGACTGCAATTAATGAATTTTCTTGAATTTGAACAACCAATAGCTGAACTTGAAGCGAAGATCGAAGAGTTGCGTTACGTAAGTGACGACAGCGACATCAATATCAGCGACGAAATCAGCAAGCTGGAGAAGCGTAGCCAGGAGCTGACGGCTTCCATCTATTCGTCATTGAGCGCATGGCAGGTATCGCAGGTTGCGCGTCATCCTCAGCGTCCTTATACCCTTGACTACATAAATCTTATCTTTACTGATTTCCACGAGTTGCATGGTGAGCGCCACTACGGTGACGATCCTGCCATTGTTGCAGGGCTGGCCAGGTTAGCTGAACGACCGGTGGTAATCATCGGGCATCAGAAGGGCCGCGATATCAAGGAGCGTATTGAAAGAAATTACGGCATGCCAAGGCCAGAGGGATACCGCAAGGCACTGAGGGTAATGCAGATGGCGGAGCGATTTTCATTGCCCGTTATTACCTTCCTCGACACGCCGGGCGCCTATCCGGGGATCGGGGCAGAGGAACGAGGTCAAAGTGAGGCAATTGCACAAAACCTTATGGCCATGTCCGAATTGGCAACACCGATAGTATCCGTGGTTATCGGGGAAGGTGGCTCAGGTGGGGCGCTGGCCATTGGTGTTAACGATAAATTATTCATTCTCGAGTACAGCACTTACTCGGTAATCTCGCCAGAAGGCTGTGCCTCTATCCTCTGGAAAAGTGCGGACAAGGCAGATGTTGCTGCTGAATCCATGGGTATTACGGCGAATCGACTCAAGGAAGTGGGCGTGGCAGACGAGATAATCAAGGAACCACTCGGGGGTGCGCACCGGGATTATCCTGCTATAGCCGGCTCTATCAAGAAAGAGCTTACTGACACCCTTGAGGAGCTACAGCGAATGGAGACAGATCAACTTCTTGCCAGGCGTTATGACAGGCTGCGCTCTTACGGATATTTCAAATAGATATCGTGCGGCCAATAAGACACACCAAATTATATAAACTAAGTGCTCTTAAAGGACTCTCTTAATAGTTTTCTCTCCGGATTAGCAAGCAACACTCCAGTTTATGTCGCCTACAGCGGCGGCCTTGATTCACACGTGTTACTACACCTGGTTTCGCAGTATGGCAATGCCTACAGCGCTTCATTGCATTCCATCCACGTTAATCATAATTTTTCTCCCTCATCGGGTGACTGGGCAAATCACTGTGCATCGGTGGCAGGGTCCCTCGGCTTTGAACACAGGGCGCTGGAGATTATTGAAAAGCCTGGTGCAGGGGAGAGCCTGGAGGCCTGGGCGAGGGAAAAACGTTACCGGCTCATGGCATCAAAAATGCCTGAAAATGCGGTGCTGCTAACTGCACATCATCTTGATGACCAGGCTGAAACCCTTTTATTACAGATGCTCAGGGGGGGTGGGGCAAGCGGTCTTGCTGCAATGCCCATATTAAATAAAAGATATGGCGTGCTACATGGAAGACCGCTCCTTGGTTTCAGCCGGGAAGAAATCGCCGAGTATGCCCGCTCACAGGAGCTATGCTGGATAGAGGATGAAAGTAATGTCGATACAACCTTTGACAGGAATTTCCTGCGGCACGAGATTTTTCCCCTGCTAAGGCAACGCTGGCCGGCATTATCGAAAACCCTGGGCCGGGTGGCAGAACACCAGGCCGAGGCGCGGCAGGTAATGGAGGAGATGGGAAATATCGACCTGGCTTACGTGCGGGACCCTGCAACAGGCGGAATCAGTATCGAGTTACTGGAGAAATTGCCGGCGGCTCGCCAGGCAAACACGGTAAGGCAGTGGATAAAAAGTGTCGACTTGCCTGTTCCTGCCAGTGTTCACCTGGAAAAAATACTTGATGAAGTAGTAAAGGCCCGAGCAGATGGGGAACCGCTGGTCACCTGGCCGGGTTGCGAGGTCAGGCGCCATGACAAATACCTGTTTGCAATGGGGCCACTTTCTGAACATGACTGCAAGCAAACAATTGAATGGCCGCTAAAGGAGAAGTGTCATGTCGGAGGCGGTAGACTGGTCGCTACCAGGGATAAGGGCAGGGGCATAAAGGCAAGCTCTATCAGGGATGGCAGTCTCCAGGTCCGCTTCAGGCAGGGAGGGGAAAAAATATGTCTTCCACGCCAGCAGCATGCAAAGGAATTGAAGAAATTATTCCAGGAAAACTCTGTTCCTTCCTGGTTGAGGGAACGAATCCCATTGCTTTATCACGGTGATGAACTGGTCTGCGTCGCTGATATCTGGTTTGCGGCTGATTTCCTCAGCGCAGCTGGTGAGGATTCATGGAGCATACGCTGGGAAGCAGGTCCGGATTGTGCGGATCTCCTTGGGCACTGTTATGAGGACTAAAGTGTTTCACAAGGCCCGCTGTTGTCTTGAGGAGAAAGATCTTGATGAGAAACTGCGCCTGTCATTTCGCTTTGCTACGGAAGTTCGCGATGGTGTACTCGATTTAAACTATGACGGTCCTGAAGAAATAAGCGTTGGCCGGCCAGCCAAACCCGTGCTCGTATCGCCCGCCAGTTTGAGTAAAAGGGGCTTTGCCAGCGAAGCTCTCAGGTTACCCATGGCCCACGCAATAGCTCACATAGAATTTAATGCGATCAATCTTGCCTGGGATGCAATCTGGCGATTTAGAGAAATGCCGGAAGACTATTACAGGGACTGGGCCGGGGTAGCACATGATGAAACGCGGCACTTCATGCTCCTGAGAAATTATATGAAGCAGCATGGTAGTGATTACGGGGACTTTGATGCCCACGATGGTTTATGGACCATGGCAGAAAATACTGCCAGTGATGTACTGGACAGGATGGCCATAGTTCCCAGGGTACTTGAAGCACGTGGACTTGATGTGACGCCAGCGATGATCGAGAAATGCCATCAGCATGGCGACCGGGAAATGGCGGAAATACTCGGGACGATTTACCAGGAAGAAATTGAGCACGTGCGGATCGGGAACCGCTGGTACAGTGAATTGTGCAAGCAAAGAGGGCTGGAGCCCCTGTCGACTTTTTTAAAACTGTTAAGGACATATAATGTTGCGGACAGGAGTTCTCATATTAATGACCAGGGGAGAAAGCTCGCCGGTTTTAGTAGTGAAGAACTGGACGCCATCAGGAGCCTTTAACCGGATAGCGGACTACTGCTGCTTCTAAACAAGAGCTTATTGAAACAAATAAAATGGTTCAACTTGACGAAAAAAGTATCGCACTTCAGCGTCTTTACGAAAAATGGGTGACGCGTGAAACCTGGTCCCTGGCGGAAACCACTTTCCTTTTT
>CAZXDV010000267.1:0-3919 GCA_964639535.1 uncultured Enterobacteriaceae bacterium
TTTGTCTCTTGTAGTAAGACCATCCGTCCTGGCGCCGTACCAGGACAGCATGGCCTTTCGATCTTTTTCTGGCAGGGGGGTCTCACTCAGCTGGTTCCTCCAGATGTTATTTGCCCAGCTACCCTCTCCATTTTTTTCAAAGAAATAACCAATACTGGTCTTTGACTCCAGCAGGGGATGAGTAAATCCAAAATTGTCCCGGCAAATGTCCAGTGGCGCGATACCCTTTGCCCATTCGCCATAAGGCAAGTCACGGGGTATACCCAGCTCAGCGTAGTAACGCGGATCGCCCGAAACCTTTTCCGGATCTTTCGCATCTGCAGGCACGAAAAAGCCATTTGCCCCCTGCGGTGCAATCAGGGTTTCCCCGTTCACCAGGAACTCGTTTTCCTTTGCCTCACCACCGAATATGGGGTGATTATCCAGCAATAGACATTTTTGCCCGGGTTTCGCATGCTTTTTAAAGTGCCAGGCGGCCCCCAGCCCCGCCATGCCACCACCCACGATCACCAGGTCATATTCTTCTTCGATGGGAAGATCGGGTAGCCGGGCAAACTCACCATCGCGAATCCGGTGAGCCGTGTTAACAACGTCAGGCGTATTACCGTGCGAGGAAGCATAATCACCCACACCGCCATAACCGTACCAGCTATGGTCAACGCTGGCCTGGAGCTTGCCGGTCGCTGCCTGGCCAGCTCGTGGCGATAACAACGCCGCACCGGAGCCCGCCAGCACGCCGTTGATGAAATCCCGTCGCGTGATTTTCACTTACCTTTCTCCAGCAATGCCTTGATGTTTTCCAGGATCACTTCGATGGAGTAGTCCATGGTTTCAAGGTGGGTGCGGTATGAAAGAATATTTACCCTTATCATGAATTTGCCACCAAGCATGGTTGATGAAAGAAATATCCTGCCATCTGCTCGAAGTGAAAGTACGAGTTGTCGATTAAAATCATCAGCATCCCCCGTGTCGGGAAGATACCTGAAAGCAAAAGTGCTCAGGTCCGGATACGGCCCCATTTCAAAATTATCCAGCTCGGCCATGCGTTCATAGGTATAGCGTGTCAGCAGAATTTTCTCTGACAGGGCCGCCCTGAAAGGTGCCACGCCGATCAATTTCAATGGTAACCATAGCCTCAGTGCGCGAAAGTGCCGGCTCAGCTCCGGACCAAAATCCGCTGGAGAGAGAGTGCTTTCCTCGTCTTCGATATTATCCTGCAGGTAATCTGCAGTGTGGTAGTGCGCACGGCGCAACTGCCTGCCTTCCCTTATCAGGGCCGCACCAAGGCCAAAAGGCGTATAAAGTGTTTTATGGGGGTTCATCACGATGGAATCGGAGCGCTCTACACCTTTAAACTTCTCCTTCACCAGCTCACTGAGTATGAAGAAACCACCATAGGCACCATCTATATGGAACCACAGGTTATTTTCTTCTGCGACATTTGCTATGTCATTGAGTGGATCAACACCGCCAACATCGGTGGTGCCGGTGGATGCGGCAACAAGCCAGGGCACCAGTCCTGACTCCCGGTCTTTTTTGACTAGCTCCGCAAGCGCGTCTGCCTTCATCCTGTATCCGTCATCAAGCGCCACTTTACGTACCACGCACTCGCCAAGACCGGCCAGGTGAAGACCTTTTAAAAAACAGTGATGGGTAAGCTCCGTTACATAAACCACGGTTTTCTCAATGTCCCGTGACTTGATTTGCCTGGCTTCCCTTGCAGTGACAATGCAAATAAACGTGGCCAGGCTTCCACCCGATGACAGGTTGCCCATGGTGGTATCGGGGTATCCCAGTAAATCAGCCATCCACCGGATCAGCGTGTGTTCCATCTGAACTGCGCCGGGACTGGCAGAGTAATCTGCTGAATAGGGGTCGGTAACCGCGGCAATGTAGTCAGCAAGGGCAGAGTAATACATGCTGCAGGGTGCGATATAGCCCATGAACTTACCAGACACCGTGGTGATGCCCTGTTGTTCGACATTGTCGCGGTAGAGGCCAAGCACTTCTCCCAGCTCCATGCCGCCCTCCTCGACACCAGAATCAAGAAGTCCGGCACCGTCGAGTCCGTCCTGGATGTAGGCCTTACGCGAGTGAACAGACTCAAGGAAGCCTTCAACGTAGTCATTCACCTGCCCAAGCAAGTCCTTGCGTTGTTCGGCACCGGGCTCAATTTGCTCGGCCGCCGCCCGGTATTTTTTTATTTGCTCAATAATATCCTGCATGATGACTGCTACAGCTCCTTACTGGCCATTTGAATTGCTTCATCAAGCTGCCGTAAATCCCCCAGCTTGTCAGCGAGCACAAAACACAGCTTGCTGAGTAATAACATTTCTTTCTCCGGGCCGGCCTCGTTAATGGCGACGGCAAGCATCTCAAGTGCCTGTTCCAGTTCTTCTTCCGTCAAGCTGTTACTCATTGGGTTCTCCTTTAAGACAGGCCTGCATCGCCTGGAGTACTTCTTCTATATCAATGACCTTCCAGCGTGCAAGTACGTGTCGATCAGGTCTGACAAGGTAAAAACTATCATGAATTGCGCCATAGCTGGAGAAAATACTGCCATCCCTGTCAGGCAGCACCACTCCCGCATCAGTGCTCATTTCATTTGATGAAACGATAAGCAGCCTGAACTTTTCCTCACCCACATCAAGGTGAGCCAGGCTTTCTTTCAATCCGGCGTCGATTATTCCGGAATTACAGAAGTAAATGCCGCTAAATGACTCGCCAATATAATCCAGCAGGTAGGTGTTGTCGTCGAGCAGGCAGTTAAATATTGGGGCACCTGTACCAGGCCCGCCGTCAAATTCCGCATCCAGGTCGCGGTAAGCCGCGGGGCTACTGTTTATGTAGGTGTAGGGCTGCGATTGTCGTGGGTTCACCAGGGAACGGGTAAACTCGAAGCCTGTAGCCAACGACAGCGCCGCGGTGCGCATCAGCTCATGTCCTCGACTGGGCGGCGTCATGAATTTCGTACTCTTGCTGGCGTTTTCAAACACTTCGAGTGTGGCTCCTCGTCTTTCCGGGCTGTAGCTATCAAGCAGGCTGTCCTCGGCCCAGCCGTGAATAACATAGGCCAGCTTCCAGGCGATATTCATCGCATCGGCTAGTCCCGAGTTCAGGCCACGCACACCAAAAATTGGCACCAGGTGTGCCGCGTCCCCGGCAAAAAATGTCCGACCGCAGCGATAATCGTCCAATGCCAGGGTATAGGCCTTGTAAATGCTCCACCACTCCAGTTTCCAGTCGTCGGGGCCGCCAATCATCTTCACAATTGGAGCAACCCTCGCACGAATGGTCTCTTCCCTGAGTTCCTCGACTTCGTCAACCTCGTCATCCACCTGGTAGTCAATTCGCCATATATTGTCAGGCTGCTTGTGAACAAGGATCGTAAGCCCCGGATTTGAAACAGGATCAAAAAAAGCACGACGTTCGGTCGGGTAATCCAGTGCCATTTGTATATCAACAATGACGTAACGCCCTTCGTATGCATCACCATTTAGTTTCAGTCCAAGGCTCTTTCGAGCAATGCTCCTCGCACCATCAGCGGCGAGCAGGTAAGACCCGTGCAGCTCGTAGTCCCCTTCAGGTGTTACTACATTGACTGATACGCCGTTCTCGTCCTGCCTGAGGCCATCCACGCGGCTGCACCAGCGAATATCAACGAGATCTTCCTGCATGGCCTGTTCAACCAGGAAAAGTTCAATGTACTGCTGCTGCAGGTTGTACATCGGGTAAAAACGTTCTTCCTGGGAATGCGGCATCTCGAGACGATAAACCTCCCTGTCCCGGTAGTAGGATGTCCCGTGGGTCCACGGCAGGGCCTTCTCCAGGAACCGATCCGCCAGCCCCAGTTGTTGCAGGCACTCCATGCTGTGCCGGGCTATGCATATTGCGCGGCTGCCATCATTCACCGTGTTCT
>CAZXDV010000268.1:0-3915 GCA_964639535.1 uncultured Enterobacteriaceae bacterium
TCAAGTTAAAGGAGCTGATCTATGTGGAAAGTAACTCGGCACTGATTAATTGCCAACTGAGCTTTACCACCGCTGATTCTAACAAGAAGGTCGATGTCAATGGCGTTGAACTGATAGTTTTTTCTGACGAAAAGATTATACGTGTGCACGAATTCTACGATTACCAGGTCGCTGCAAAAGATGAAGATGCCAGTTCAAACGGAGCCGCCACTTCCGATAAGTTAACCAAGCTTGGTTTGAACGAAAATCAAATGGCCACGATCGCTGATGAAATCAGGGAATACTTTGATTCCGAAAAACCGTATCTTGAACCCGATTTAAGCCTTCATAGTGTTTCGGAAAAAATGGGCTACACGCGCAATCAAATTTCTTATGTTATTAACCATGTGCTTGGCAGAACATTTTATGACCTTGTTAACAGCAAACGAATCGAGCACGTCTTGCAGCAGATGTCGTCAAATGATTCAAGGCAATCAATACTGGAAATAGCGATTAACGCCGGGTTTAATTCTGTATCAGGATTTTACAGTGCTTTTAAGAAAAATAAGGGTATGACCCCTGCTCAATATCAACGCTCGTTAAAAACCGGGTGACGGCCTCCATCCGGTCCCGCATGGATGATCTGTAGATTGTTCTGTCTTTTACTCGGTTGGTTGGGAGTATTGCTTTAGTAGTTGGCTTAAGTGAAGCATTAGCAGCATAATTATAAAAATTACCAGTTCTCTGAATGCAAAAATACGATGCAATCATCATAGGCGCGGGGCACAACGGTCTTGTATGTGCCACATACCTTGCGAAATCCGGCCTCAAAGTATTAATTGTCGAGTCGGCAGAACAGGTTGGTGGCATGGCCGCATCACGGGAGTTCTTTCCCGGCTTTTCCATTTCCCTGGCACATACGCTCAATAATTTTTCCTCTGCAATTGCCCGTGAACTTGAGCTTGATAAATATGGACTGGAGTACAGCTCATCACCGCTTGACCTGATTGGACTGGACAGCAATGCTGCGCATGTACGTTGCAGCATTAATGGCGTGTCAGGGGTTAATGACGCAGATACCCTTTCATATTCAGCATATAGCTCTCTCCTCGACAAGTTCTCTCATGCACTCAGGCCCTTTTGGCACAGGACTATGCCCGACGTCGGCTTTCAAAGCCTGGAGCAGTTGATGACTTTCGGTAACATCGCCTGGAATCTAAGACGCCTGGGCAGAGATGATATGAGAGAGTTTTTTCGTATTATCGCATTGCCACCACGAGACCTGGTAGATGAGTTTTTTGAGAACGACCTGTTAAAGGCGACTCTTTGCTGGGATGCTTTGACAGGCTCCCGTCTTGCACCACGCTCACCAAATAATGGAATCCTGTCACTGCTTTATCGCATGTCAGGTAATATCGATGGCAAGCCGAACTCCCACCTGGTACCCAGGGGTGGTCTTGGTGGTTTTATGGATGTCCTGTGTAATGCAGCTCGCACCAATGGAGTGGAAATACGGACTGGTGTCTACGTGGATGAAATCGTAGTAGCGGGCAATGATGATGGTTTAAAGGCTACCGGTGTGAGGCTTGAAGGTGGAGAGCTGATTGGGGCCGATACCGTCATTTCCAATGCAGATCCCAAAACGACCTTCCTCAAGCTTGTCGGTGTGGAAAATTTACAAATTGAATTTTCACAACGGATAAAACGAATACGAAGTAATGGCCTTGTGGCAAAACTTCATCTTGCCCTGGATTCCTTACCCTCGTTCAAAGGCCTGGATAAGCCCGATGGCAGACTGATTGTTGCCCCAAATATGGATGCAATTGAATTTGCCTTTGATGATGCCAAGTACGGTGAATTTCCAGGCGACCCTGTCATGGAGATCGTCATACCGAGCCTGTTTGACGACAGCCTGGCTCCGAAAGGCAAGCACGTGCTTTCGGCCCAGGTTATGTACATTCCCCTGGAGCTTAAATCCGGGCTCAACGATAGCGTACGCAAGCAACTATTTGATCGCCTGGTAGATAAAATTGAGGAATATGCGCCCGGAACAAGGGATATCCTTCTACATGGAGAATTGCTGACACCGGCAGATATTGAAGATCAATACGGAGTGGCGGGCGGTCACTGGCATCATGGGGAACTGGCGCTGGACCAGATGCTAATGATGCGGCCAACTTACGAGGCAGCGCAATACGCCACCCCAATCCAGTCCTTGTATCTTTGTGGCGCAGGGTCACATCCGGGTGGAGGAGTTACCGGTGCGCCTGGACACAATGCCGCGAAACAGCTGCTTTCCGATTTGAATCGGAAAACTGGAGAAAATAACAATGCATAAGCATGATGCCATTGTTATTGGTGCCGGGCATAACGGCCTGACCAACGCGGCATACCTGGCAAAGGCCGGGCTTGATGTCATCGTACTTGAAAAGAATGACTATATTGGCGGTGCTGCCGTATCAAGGGAACTCGAAAAAGGCTGGATATATTCAAACTGCTCCTATGTGTGCAGCATGATGCGCCAGGCCCTGCACAGGGATCTCAACCTGAGCAAGCATGGACTATTACTTGTGCCCTACCTTGGTACTGTTAACTTTGCCGACGACGGGCGTACCCTGCTCTCCTACCACGATGAGGAAGCAGCCTACCTGGAGCTGAAAAGGCACTCACCCCACGACGCAGATTCCATGTTTCGGTTCCAGGCGGACCTGGCACGTTATGCACAGTTCATTCGTAAAACGCTTTTGAGGACACCTCCTGACCCTACATCGTTTCGGCCGCGTGACATTGCCGAACTGCTATTTCTTGGAAAGCAATTCTGGTCCATGGGGCAGAAAGAAATATATGAGTATGTCCGCTTTTTCACCATGAGTGCGTCGGAGTACCTTGAAGGCTATTTTGAAAATGATCTTATCAAGGCAGCCATGGCCAGCCCGGGAATTATTGGTACAGCACTGGGCGTAGAATCACCTGGCTCTTCCTATATCCTGCTCCACCACGTAATGGGTGATGTTGATGGCAGTATTGGTGCGTGGGGACTTGCCCGTGGCGGAATGGGCGCGATATCAAGAGCAATTGCGGGCGCCCTTCAGGAACACGGTGGTCAAATACGCACCAATGCTGCTGTTAAGCAGGTCCTGGTCCAACATGGCGAAGCAGTCGGCGTGGTGCTGGAAAACGGTGACGAGGTTCATGCTGATATCGTGGTTTCCAACCTTGATGCAAAAAGGACATTTACCAGGATCATGGACCAAAATGACCTTCCCCCCGGTATTTATGAAAAAGCAGAGAATTTTAAATTTCGAGGTTCGTCGGGGAAAGTGAATATCGCCCTGTCCGGTTTACCAAGGTTTAACAATGTTCCTGACAATCCCTATATTAATCGCGGCGGACAGGGATTTACCGGCTCACTGGAAACCATGGAGCGTGCTTATGATTGCTGGAAACGCGGTCGATGGTCAGACGACCCCTTTATTGAATCGGTGATTCCTTCTGCATGGGACCCCACCGTCGCACCTCCAGGACAACACTGGATGTCCAATTTTATACAATATTGCCCTCCCAAACTTGCGGATGGCCCATGGACACCTGAAAAACGCGATCAGTTTGGGCAAACAGTCATCGACAAGATTGAGCGATACAGCCCCGGCTTCAAGGATCTGATCGTACACATGGAAGTGCGTACTCCACACGAAATTGAACAGGTGGTTGGCTTGACCGAGGGCAACATATTCCAGGGCGAGTTAACCATTGACCAGCTATTCTTTAACCGCCCCTTCCCCGGATATGCACAATATCGTATGCCGGTGAAAAATATGTATATGTGCGGTTCATCCACCCATCCGGGTGGTGGCGTCTCCTCAGCCTGTGGTGCCAATGCCGCGAGAGAAATTCTGGCCGACCTCAAACGTCCCAATACTGTCCCGGAAGATGATT
>CAZXDV010000269.1:0-1493 GCA_964639535.1 uncultured Enterobacteriaceae bacterium
GGTGATGTCGTAGGTGATGTCCTGCTGTGTCTGGCTTCGCTTCTCCTGCAGGGCGGCAATGGCGCGCGCAGGATCCTCGGCATCGGCGAAGCGTTCGTCACGCTTCTTTGCCATCATCTTGTTCAGCAGCGGCTGGAATTCCGCGAGGTCTTCCGGCAGTTCAGGGATCGGCCCCTGCTTGTGCTGGATAACAATGTCGATAACCGAGCTTGAGACGTAAGGCTTTGAACCGGTCAGCATCTCGTAGAAGATGCAGCCCATGCTGTAAATGTCGGCACGCCCGTCAATCTTCTGCCCGTCGGCCTGTTCCGGGCTGACATAGTTGGGGCTACCAAGGAAGATCCCGGTGGAGGTCAGGTCACTGTCTGTATCCACCTCCTTGGCGATACCAAAGTCGGTGAGGATGGGGGTGTCGTTATCGGAGAAAAGGATATTCGCTGGCTTCACATCACGGTGCACGATGCCGTGCTTGTGGGCTTCGCCAAGGGCGATGGAAATCTGGTAAAGGTAGTCCAGCACCTCGTCGGGGGAAATAGGCAGCTCAAGCCGCTGCTTGAGATCCCCGCCCTGCACGTACTCCATGGAGATGTAGAGCAGGTCGTTGGCGATCCCGATATCGTAAATGGTAATAATGTTGGGGTGCTTGAGGGATGCCAGGATTCGGCCTTCCGCGAGGAAACGCTCGCCCAGGTCCGAATCATCCATCTTCACGTCATCAAGGATCTTCAGCACCACGTCCCGGTGCAGGGACTCCTGGGTCGCGAGGTAGACCGTAGCCATGCCCCCCTTGCCAATTTCCCGCTGAATTGTATACCCCTGGATCTCCATGGGCATTGATTATAATGCTATTCTGAGAAAAAGTAGTATTTAGCTTACGTAGCGGTCAAACCATGGGTTCCTTGAGGGCTCCCGGCCATGGCACGGGGGCCACGAGGCGATCAGGGCAAGGCTTTTGCATGGCTAACTGGTATGATAGAAAGCTGGCCTGGAGGCAATCTTCAGCCAATAAGAATATAACTACGAGAACAGGGTGCGTGACCATGTCCGAGAACAATGGAGATACAGTCGAGCGAAGGGGAGGCACTTCGCATCTGGTTGAGAGCATGCTGACCGAGCGTAACCAGCTGCTGTCACTACTCTTGCAAGCTTCAGAGCTGAAAGCCGATAGCGCGGAAGAGCTGGACCGGGAGCTATTGAACGAGTTCTGCCAGGTGCTGGTGGATTACATAGCCGCCGGGCACTTTGGCCTTTACGAGCGTATCGTCGAGGGCACCGAGCGCCGTCGCGGTGTTGCTGAGCTCGCGGTGAAGCTTTACCCGCGCATTGATGAAACCACCCAGGTCGCGCTGGCCTTTAACGAGAAGTATGACGCGGAGCGGGATGATATTGATGTATCGGGCCTGCACGAGGAACTGTCCATCCTGGGTGAGGAACTCACCACGCGCATCGAGTATGAAGACCAGCTGATCCAGGTCCTCTCACGCCGTCATTAA
>CAZXDV010000269.1:1593-3908 GCA_964639535.1 uncultured Enterobacteriaceae bacterium
TTTAGTCCTGGCCCGAGGCGAGGTGCTTGGTTTTTATGTAGTCCTTGTGGGAGATATATAAAAGGTCTGCAATCTTTCGAATAAAGTACTCCTCGTACTTGTCCAGCACCGCATCGGCAAAGGCCACGTGCCACAGTAGCTCAACGATCTTGATCTTGTCTTCCTGCGAAAGGCTGTCATTGATCAGGCGGGTGAACTCGTGCAGGGACACGCTGTGGTCCACCTCGCTTTCTGCCGCTTCAAGGATCTCCCTGGCTTCCTCCGCGTCCAGCTTGAAGTGATTGACCAGGGCATTGTCGATAACGCTGCGCTCTTCCTCGTCGATACTGGAATCAGCGCGGGAAATCTCCGTCATCAGTACTGCCGCGGCAAACTCAATGGTGCCCTTTGCCGCCGATCCACTGCCCGGGGCATCTGCCTCGAGGTGGCTTTCAAAAAGTTGTTTCAGTTTGCCAAGCATAAAATTCCTTAATTCAGTTGCTGGTGGGCCTGGTAACGACCGTTCTCAAATCCTTCAAAGTAAACATCGACAGAAGGATGGGAAATGGCCTCACCTGAAGCATCGGCGTGCAGGTTACGCTCGGCCACGTAGGTCTCGTGTACCGCGTTGTGCACCAGCACGCGGTACCAGGGCTCATCCTTCGGCGGCCGACTTAGTGCCACCTGCTCGTACCACTCGTCGCTGTTCTGGAATACCGGGTCCACATCAACAATGACACCGCGGTAATTAAAAAGTTTATGCAGGACCAGCTGTCCGACATCAAATTTTGCTTCGCGTTGGGTCATGGGTGCTTCCAGCGAGTAGGGAAACAAATATCATAGCAAATGCCGCCAGTGCTGTGTTG
The DNA here is from genome assembly GCA_964639535.1 of uncultured Enterobacteriaceae bacterium. Taxonomy (GTDB): domain Bacteria; phylum Pseudomonadota; class Gammaproteobacteria; order Eutrophobiales; family Eutrophobiaceae; genus WLWS01. Next base: position 2,439 of record CAZXDV010000269.1, read on the forward strand.
CAGGTCAGCCCGCGACAAGGGATTTTTGAAAATTGTGAGCGGCTGGGAGAAGATAGCCCACATGCGTGAACCCCGTATCTATGTGGAAATGGATCTTGCCGGCGAAGACTCGCTGGACTTGCCCGCGACCAGCGCCCACCACGTCAGCCGCGTGCTGCGCATGCGCAGTGGCCAGCGCCTGTGGTTGTTTAATGGTAACGGTCCGGCGGAGCTGGCGGAAATCGTCGCGATTGATCGCCGCAAGGTAGCGGTAAAGCTGCTACAGCAGCAGGATGACGGCTGCGAGTCGAGCCTTGAGATCACCCTGGTGCAGTGCATCTCCCGCGCGCAGCACATGGACTACACCCTGCAAAAGGCGGTGGAGCTCGGGGTCAGCCGCATCGTGCCCATAGCCAGCGAGTTTTCCAACGTGAAGATTAGCGACGACAGGGAAGCGACGAAGCTGAAACACTGGCAGCAGGTGATCGTCAGCGCCACCGAGCAGTGCGGCAGGAACCGGCTGGCAAGGATCGAGCCGCCCATGCCAATGCAGCAGTGGTTTGACATGGAGGATAACGAGACACGGCTCATCCTGCATCCCGGTGGCAGCAGCGGCCTCGGTGACATCAGCCCGCTTAACAATCGCCTGTCGTTGCTGGCCGGCCCCGAGGGCGGATTCAGCGATGATGAAGTGAAGCTGGCGCTGGCCCATGATTACCTGCAGGTGGGCCTTGGCCCGCGCATCCTGCGCACGGAAACCGCACCGGTGGCCGCGCTCAGCCTGTGCCAGTTTCTCTGGGGTGATCTTGCCGGGTAAATCAGGGAGCCGGGTAACTAGGAAGTTAAGTCCCTGATCAGCTGCTTGATGTCGTGCAGGTGTCGACGGCTCACATCAATGCCGGCATCAACACCGTTCATGTGCACCTGGCTTTTGCCTTCCGCGTCTTTTTCCAGCGACTCGATGTACTCCTTCGCCACCAGCGCATTGCGATGCACGCGCACAAAGCGCTCCGGGAATTCATTCTCCAGTGTCTTTAAGGATTCATCGATGATGGTTTCGTGGCCGGGCCAGCCCACGCTGACGTACTTGTTATCCGCCTGCAGGTAACGAATGTCGGCCACCGGGATCAGTTCTATGTTGCCATGGATGTTGGCGCTGAGATGGGTGCGCGCGCTGGCCCCTGGCTGCAGCCTGTTTTTCAGATCCGTGACCCGGGCCAGCTGCTGCAGCCGGGCCCGCTGCAGGGCCTCGGCCAGGCGCTCCCGGCGTATGGGCTTGAGTAGATAATCCACGGCGTTGGCGTTAAAGGCCTCGATGGCATGGTCGTCGTAGGCGGTGGTAAAGACAATCGCGGGTGGCGCGGACACCGTGGCAAGGTGGCTGGCGGTCTCAATGCCATCCATGCCCGGCATACGGATATCCAGCAGCACCACGTCAAAGCTTTCATTGGAGGCCTGCTCGATACAGCTCTTGCCATTTTCGGCGAGGCT
>CAZXDV010000270.1:0-3900 GCA_964639535.1 uncultured Enterobacteriaceae bacterium
GACTATGTCAGTCACCGCATCCTGCAATTCCTCGATGTAGCCGTTCAGGGTATGTGAATCGCTAATGTTATGCCGAACTACGATATTGGCGCGGCTGTAATCGTGGCTCACGTAGCTGTCGAGGTCGCTGCGATGAAAGAACATCAGGTACTGCGCCACCAGCTGTCGTGTTTCCGGCAGGTTGAGCTCGGCGTATTCACCGCGGAACTCCCGGTTTACAAAGGAAAGGTGATCGGCAAGGGAGATGCTGCGATCAAATTCACCCTGCTTGTCCATGAAGTCCTGTATCTCGGCCAGCTTGGCAATGTTCCTTGGCTGCAGGAAGGTGTTCTTGGTGCTCGACTCGAGGGTGACAAAAAATATCTTTATACCGGCCAGGTCTTTATGGATGCGCTGGGTATCCTGGATCAGCGGTCTTTCACTGGGAAAGTAGGACAGCGGATCGTTGGTGACATAAAGTTTCGAGGCCTGGTAGATAAAGAAGATACAGAGCACCGCTGTCACGCCAAGAATGGCCCCTGGAAAATGATCCTTTGAATAGCAAAACAGTTTCACCATCTTGCCGGGCAGGCCAAGGGTGGTGGCCAGCTCCTCTTCCTTCTTTCTCTCATCAGAGCCAAACAGCGACAGCATCAGCGGCACCACCAGGATGGTGACAATGCCGTTGGCGATCATGGCAAAGGTCGCAGCAACGGAGAAATGCTGTATCAGGCCGATGTCACTGAGCAGGTTTGACGCAAAACCCAGCGCGGTGGTGAGCACGGTGAGTATCAGCGGCAGGCCGATATGGCTTGCCATGTATTCGATAGCTTCTTTTCTTGGCTCTTTCTCGGCCGCCGCCAGCCCACGAAAATAGGCCGCCATCAGGTGCGTGTCCTCGGTAGAACCGATGACGATGATCAGCGAGGGCAACATGGCACTGAGGATGTTGATGGGGATGCCAAGCCAGCCCAGGAGACCAAAAGTCCAGATGATTGTAAGCACCGAGGTGACCAGCGGTATCAGCGCTGACAGCAGGCTGCGCATGAAAAACAGGATGGCCAGCACCAGGATCAGCGCAGACATGGGGCCGAGGAAGATAAAGTCCTCATAGAGGCTGTTCTTCAGCTCGGAGTTAATTCTTGGTGGGCCCACCTGCACCAGGTGTTCAAAGTCAGCACGGTAGTCCAGTAACAGTGCTTCGATAGCCGCGTACATGTCGCGGCTGAAGTTCTGATCGTCATGCAGGTCATCCACCGCCACGATCATCGCGGTGACGTTGCCGTCGTCGGAGAAAAAGTTGCCCTTGTATAAGGGGTTGGACAGGGCATTTTGCCTGGCAATGTCCGCCTCTTCCTGGGTTCGCGGTGCCGAGCTCAGGACCGGCCTTGAATCCACCTTGCCGTCGTTACCCTCGATGGTATGCAGGCTGTATATGCTGTCGACGCGGGTGACTGAAGGGGTTTTCTCCAGTGCCTCGTGTAACTCTTCAAGTTGCGACAGGCGCTCCGGTGTCCAAAGCTTGTCGTCGCGGACGTAGATAATGGTCTTGTTATCGGTACCAAATTCCCCTGACACTCTCTGGTAAACCAGTCGAGCCGGATCGTTGGCCGGGATCAGGCTGTCGACACCGGTATCCACCTGCAGCCTTGGCAGGCCGGCTGCAAAAAAGAAGGTGATCAGGGTCAGGGCCAGGAACACCCCTTTCCTGTCGTTGCAGCCCAGCATGAAGAGTTTCAATATCATGGGGTAAGGGCTCCTTCTTCAGCGGCCTGGCTTAGCTGCTCCTCTGCTGAAAGCTCGATCTCTTCCATGGACTCTTCAGGCTCAGGTTCCACGTAGGGATGGTTTTCGTATAACCATTCTGCATTGAACATGTTCTCCGGCACGTAGTCGTGGGAGAAATAGCGCCGGTTTACTTTCAGCAGTGACTGGTGCTGTTCTTTGTAGTCTTCCATCAGGATCATGTTGGAACGCCACATGTCCCCGTCCACCGCTTTCAGATCATGGTGGGTTTGCTTCTTGTGCAGGCGACCGTGGTTGTCGTAGTGCTCGGTCTGGCTGATAAAGAGATTGTCCTTGCGCACGAAATGCCTGCGCACCGGTGGTTCGCTGCCAACGTGGGAAGCTGCGCTGAACACGTCTACCACGAAGTACTTCACGTCATCGATCTTGCGATCCTGTTTTCTCTCGTAGTGATAGTTATCCAGCTCTTCACCGACAATGTTCTCAACGGAAAAGTCCGTGCCAAGGAAGCTGCCGTAGGAGCTGTCGCCCTTGCTTTCGATCATCTGCTCGGCAAAGGCCGGCAGGTACATGTAGGTTCTCATCACCCCTTGCGGGTCGCGCGTGGCCAGTACCGCGACGCCATCGATCTCCTCGGGATAATCAAAGATCAGCATGAACCTCGCGGTGCCGTCTTCTTCCACCCTTGAGTAACGATGGGCCGTGCGCGTGTCGCGCTTGCCGTTACGATCGCGCATCACCATGGACTGCTCTTCGTAAACGTAGGGGTATTGCTCATGACGTGAGTACACTTCATCCATGATTTCCCGGCCGCTCATGTCGTCAATGCCCTCGACAGCGGCTACCTGTGTTGCCAGCAGCAGCAGGAAAGAAAGATGTAAGTGTTTAAGTATCATCGTGCTGTTTATCAAAGTGCCTTTATGCTGTCGGAAATGCGATCGCAAAATTCTGCAAAAAGCTCCTGCATGTCGGCCACCACCTGGTCGTAGTCACCGTCAGAAATCACTTCCCCGCCTTCAAGCGCGGCAAAGTGCATGCCGAGATCATCGTCATCGGCGTTGGCTACCTGCCAGCGCCCTTTTAGCTCAACCCGCCCGCTCGCGTTACGCTCAAAGCGGGTGATGTGAACATGCAGCCGGTAGTCGGGCTCGGAGGCAGAGCGATTCAGCGGCGTGCCGATATCAATGGTGGAAAGCCGCGTGGCCAGGTTCGAGGCCAGCGTGCGCAGCAGGTTCTTGCGCAGGTTCTCCGCCCACTGGTTGCTGTCCGAGAGCTTGATACGGTTATCGCCATCGCGTGTAACCAACTGAAATCGTTGCAAATATTGAGGGATATGCAGGTCCAGGATCTCGATGGCGAGCTGGCGCTCGGCCTCTTCCTCCATGAACCCGGCAGCAACCGGGTCCACCAGGTAATATTTCACCGAGGTCTTGCCGCCACCACCGATGCAGCCGGTTAATACTAGCGTGAGCGCAAGGAGCGTGAGTGATCGAAAGGTTCTTTTTAACATCATTCTTCTCCTTCAATATCCTTGCCGAATATTATCGCCTGCGGATTTCTTTCCAGCGTTTCAACCAGTTGACGTATGGAGCGCGCGGTTTCCTCCAGTTCCCCGGTGAGCTTGATCACGTTGTACTGCAGGGGTGAGTTGGGCTTGAGCACGCGGTTGGTGAGAGTCAGTGTCTCTTCAAGCTTCTCCAGTACCACGTGCCCCTGGTTAATGGCTTCTTTCAGGTTGGCCTCATCCAGCTTTGCGACGATGCTGCGGAAAGATTCAATGGATGCCTGCAGGTCGGTGATGATGATCTCAACATTGGGATTGTTAACCACCTTGTTGGCACCCTGCAGGGTTTCAAGCAGCTCGGCGCCGATTTTTTCAATCTCAACTTCATCCAGCTTTTGCACAAAGCGCTCCACCGCGGCAGTGATGGCATCGAAGTTGGACGCAGCGATAGTGGGCAGCTCCGGTACGATGGTGTCACCCCCCACCAGCAGTACGTCTGAATCCGGGTGCATATCCAGCTGGATAAAGAGCTGCCCGGTGAGCAGGCTGCCGGTGCGAAGCTGCGCGCGCAGGCCCTTGTCCACCAGGGAGTCGATGATCTCGTAGGGAGAATCTTCCATGCTGCTGTCACTGGCAATGATGCGCTCGGGCTCGATTTCGATCAGCACGGG
>CAZXDV010000271.1:0-3875 GCA_964639535.1 uncultured Enterobacteriaceae bacterium
AAAATCCTGCGCAGCCCTTATCCGCATGCAAAAATAAAATCCATTGATGCATCGGCAGCGGAAGCACTGCCCGGGGTGCGCGCGGTGTTGCTTCCTGATGATGTGCCAAAGAAATACTTCACGCCGGTATATTTTGTGCCCTACAACGCACCAAGTATGCCGCAGGACTTTATCCTCATGAGCGACACCGTGCGCTGGGCCGGTCAGCCGGTTGCAGCAGTCGCCGCGAGCACCGAGGAAATTGCTGAAGCCGCCCTTGAGCTCATCGACGTGGACTACGAGGAGCTTCCTGCGGTTTTTGACCCGGAAGAAGCGATGAAGGATGGTGCGCCCCAGCTTCATGAGTACACCGAGAACAACGTGGCCAAGGCTCCAAGTTTTGCCTTTGGTGACCTGGAGGCCGGCTTCGAGGAAGCTGATCATATTTTTGAGGGCGTGTATGAAACCCAGCGTGTTCACACCTGCTACATGGAGCCGAGGGTTTGCGTGGTAGACAGCGATACCGAGGGGCGCGTTACGGTGCATTCCTCGATGCAACATACCTTTGGCCTGAGGGAAAAACTGGCGTACGCCATCGACGTGCCGGAAAGTCACGTGACAGTGGTCAAGCCCACCTACATTGGTGGAGGCTTTGGAGGCAAACTGGATATCGGTTTTATTGAAGGCCTGGCCGCGCTGCTAAGTCTTAAAACCGGCCGGCCAGTGCGCGGTGAGCACACAAGGGCGGAGGATTTTACCGCGACGACTCGCAACCCCATCAAGGTTTACCTGAAGACCGGTGTAAAAAAGGACGGTACCTACACGGCACGCTATATAAAAAGCGTACTTGATGCGGGAGCCCACGCGACCCATGGAGCAGAAGTTATCATGGTGCATGGCCTTTACGGCACATTCTTTCCCTGGAAGTGTGCCAACCAGACCTGGGAGGGCTTCACCGTGCATACCAACAACATGATCGGTGGCGGCTATCGCGGCTACGGCGCTCCCCAGGGTTGCTTTGCAGTGGAGTCCCAGAATGATGAAATCTGTGAAAGCCTGGGTCTTGATCCTATTGAGTTCAGGTTAAAGAACACCCATCGGGAAGGGGATCCACATCCTGTATTACAGGGACACCTGCTCAATAGCTACAAGATTGAAGAGTGCCTGCGCCAGGGTGCGGAACGCATCGGTTTTGAAAACAGGAACGCAGCAGGGTCATCCGAGGGTACAAAAAAACGCGGCATCGGTTTTGCCGTGCATCCTCTCTGGGTGAGTGGCTGTGTCGGCTTTCCCGACATTTACGAACACTCCGGGGCCACGGTAAAACTCAACCGCGATGGTACTGCCGATGTTGTATCTGCCTGTGTCGACCTTGGGTCAGGCCAGATCAGCATGCTCACTGCAGTGGTGGCCGAGGAACTGGGGCTTGAGCCGGAGAAAGTGAAAATTGTTTATGCGGATACGGACACGGCTCCCTTTGATGCACCAACTCACGCCAGCCGCGCTACCTATTCCGCGGGACTTGCCACGATTGCAGCTGCGGTTGAAACAAAGAAAAAATTGTTCAAGGCGGCCGCAGCGGTGATGGAAGCAAACGCCGAGGACCTGGTGCTGGAAAATGGCATGGTCATGGTACAGGGTGCGCCCGATTCGGCCGTACCCATGACTGACATCATCGCCAGGGCAGAGTCGCCCTTTATACAGGTCGGTGAACAGGGTCCGGCGCCTACAACCATCGAGGAGAAAGGTACCATCATTGGCTCCGCAAGCCAGGCACCACCATCAAACCCATCACCCGTAGGGGCGGAATTCGTGGAAGTCGAGGTGGATACGGAAACCGGTGTGGTGGAAGTGCTACGCGTGGTTTACTCCACGGACATCGGCCAGGTGATTCACCCCAATTCAGCGGAAGGGCAGGTTGAAGGTGGGTTTCAGCAGGGCATGGGTTATGCACTGATGGAGCACATCCAGTTCGACGATGAAACCGGTGCCTGCCTGTCGGCGGATTTTCTTGACTACAAGATTCCAACGGCCATGGAAATGCCTGCCAGTATCGAAAGTATCTTTATTGATTCCGATGAACCTACCGGCCCCTATGGCGGCAAGAGTATGTCGGAGATGTGCCTTATCGTTCCGGCGGCTGCCATTGCCAATGCTGTCTACAATGCTATCGGAGTGAGAATCACCAGCCTGCCAATAACGCCTGAAAAAGTACTGCGCGCACTGGGCAAGCTTTAGAAAAACAGGGGGAGTTACTGTAATGACAGGTACCAGCTTAAAAGCCATCTTCTGGGCGACGATGCTCGTCGCCCAGGTGACTGCCTTCATCATATTCAAGGACCTTGCTGATATCAGCCAGTGGGTGGTTCAATCGACCCGCGAGTTCACCATGGGTGTCTGGTATAACCGGCACCTGATTGGCGGCGTTGGGATCCTGTCCCTGGCTATATCGATATTTTTATGGCTGAAGAACAGGGAACTCTGCGGGAAATTCCTGATGGCTTTGCTGGTGTTTGCATTTATCTTTAACTTTTACTCTGGAATGATTAATCCAAAGTGGATGTTTCGCGCACAACAACATGAAGCAATGTTTGTACCTGTTGATGAGGCGGAACAGTACATGGAAAAGAGCCTGGACTGGGCACATTTCGGACCTGATTCCTATGAGTCCGTGGATGATATTAACGTGGTTGTGCTTGAGACTGACAACGGGGCCTATGCATATTCCGACTATTACCTGCTGCAGCCCCATGTTGTAAAAGGCGACACCATAGACGGCGAAGAAGTCATCATGACTTACTGCGGCCTGACCAATCTCGGTATCGCCTACAGCCCCGTGATAAACGACCGGGAACTGGATCTCACGGTAATGACACAGCTGAAAAACAACCTGGTCATGTTTGACAAGAATAGCGGTGAAGCGATTCAGCAAATATGGGGCACACAGGAGCGTGATGAAAGCAAGCAGGCGATGAAGGAGTACGCCACTATCAGGATGCCAATGTCGTCATTTAAAGCGCTTTACCCGGACGGCAAGGTATTTATCAACGAGATTGCCGGGTTTGGCGAAAACCCGTTCCTGGCGGCCTGGGACCGCCTTGTGCGGCACGTGATGATGTACTGGGGTGTTGGTCTTAACTGGGTAGACAACGAGAAGCCCGCGTTTCCTACCATCGAGTACAAGGATAAGCGTTTACCCATGAAAGAGCTTGTCTATACAGTCTCCCTGGATGGTGATCACGTTGCCTACTCGAAGGATTTTGTAATGCAGCAGGGCGGCCCGATCAATACCACGATTGGTGGTGAAAGTGTGGTGGTGGATTATGATTCGGAGTTTGACGTGGTTACAGCCTTCTTCAATAACACCGGCGCACCGGTGGCGGAGGTGGATATATTTGGCATGACGCCAACCGGTGAACAGCTGGAAAGAGTCAATACCCTGAAGAGCAGGCTGTTCTGGTTTATCTTTGCGGAATTCTTTCCGGATACTGACGTGAACCGGGTTTAGCTGGAAGGCTCCTGCTCCAGTTGGCTTTTAAGTGCGCTGACAAATTCGCCGCCAATATTGTCAGCAACTTTCTCCATCATGCCCTTGCCGAATTTGCCCAACCGGCCAAGTAAGTTGACCTCGGAAGTATAAGTCACTTCAGTGCGCTGTTCGTCGAGGGATTTTAATGCAAGGGTACTGGTTGCCTTGAGGCGACTGCTTTTTGTTCCTTCCTCACCGCGTGTGAGGTAGGAGGCAAATTCAGGGGGGCGCTCTTCCAGGGTTTCGATCTCCACTGCAAAGCGGGTCTTTATTGGGCCGACCTTGACCTTTATGGCGGCGCTGTAAGTTTGATCGCCGGTTTGCTCTGCTCCCTCACACCCCGGTATGCAGGGTGCAACCCTGTCAG
>CAZXDV010000272.1:0-3793 GCA_964639535.1 uncultured Enterobacteriaceae bacterium
AGGCTTATCCTGTTTTCAGATGATTGCAGGGCATTGGCAATGAGTTTCAGGTTGGACTCGAGCGATAACAGGCGGTCGTAAAGAATGAGCCCAGTGGCCCTGCTTTCCCGGTATACCTGTTTCCTTGACTCCTTCTCCAGCTGCCTGGATACCTGGTTAAAGGAGATCAGGCTGATTGTCAGGATGGGAATCAGTGCGGATATCAAAAACAGGCCGAAAATGCGGCGTGAAACCTGGCTCCTGAGAGATGTTTTTTCAAATGCCATCAGTAATCCGTCGCCACGCCAAAAAACTTGCCATTTCGGGCGCGAACAATATCATCCTGGCTCGCACTCGCCGTGAGAGGGGCTACACTCTTGCCGTCCGGTCCCATGCTGTACAGGTCATAGTCCGAATTAATAGGTACCAGGTTCTTGTCTTTACGAAGCTTACCCTTGCCCTTTACTTTCTTAATATTGAGAAACTGGTAGGGGTTGCCCCAGGGATCGAGAGGTGTGAATCCAAAAACTTCCTGCAGGGTGTCGGGGATGTAGCCGTTATTCTTGATGAAGTCGTCTATGTCACCCGCGATGTCTTCAATTTCAATGCTGCTGTTGTTGGTTTTTACTTCCTGCGTAATTTTGTAATACACGGGGCTGGCAGTAGAGTAAAAGATGCTCACAATCAACACGACGAGCGCGAGCTCCATGAGGGTATAGGCACGAAGCTTTTTTATTCTCTGCAGTTCCTTCCCACTTCCTTCAATGAGCTTATTTTCACTCACGATGCTCCGGGCCCCTCGCTCGCAGATAGCATTATTCTTGTGATTATTAGCAGGGCTACTGGAACGCGCCCCTCTCTCCCAGGGGCTATTTTAACACTAAAATAGTGCTGACACGCCGCTGAAGGCCCTGTTTTTCAGGGATCTGACGCCATCATTGGGGTGTTTAGTACTGCCAGCCTAAACCAGCGACTTGCTGACCAGTATGGCCTCGATCTCCTGGTCCACCTGACCGGCCAGTGACTGGCGATCTGATTCTGTAGAATTTGTGAATGAAAGTGGATGGGCATTGGCCATTGAGCGGTCAAACCAGAAATTTCCTGAACTAATTTCGTTCGAATAAAGTAGCCAGAGGATCGTGTCCGCGCCCTGGTAATGGGTTCGAAGCCGTTTCTTGAAGAAAGAAAAGAAACCAGGAAGTGCCTGTTCGAGGGCAGGGGTGGCAACCCATCCGGGATGCATCGCCGAAAAATGGTATTGCCGGTATCGAGTAGCAAGGATATCCGTCATGATAACCTGTGCCCGTTTTACATTGGCGTACTGTGCGACCTTGTCATAGCGACTCGTTTGAAAAAGAGTTTCAAGATCAAGTTTCTTCAGCAGCATGCCACCTGAACTGACAGTAATTATTTTCGCTCCTTCACGTAGTTTTCCCAGCCTGTGTAATGTTTCAAACAATAGCAGGTGTCCTACCAGTTGGGATGCCGCCTGGTACTCACAGCCCTGGGCATTTTCCCGGTATTCATCGGGCATGCCACCGGCGTTAAGCACAAGGTGGTCAACGAGTTCTATGTCTTTGGCAAAGCTCACTACTTCTTCCCAGTTGGATAAATCCAGTGACTGCGAGACCAGTCCTGCCTTGCTTGCAAACTTGCGAGGATCACGGCCGGTGACAAGGCACTGGTTGCCGTGATCCAGCAGGAAATCTGCGCAGGCCTTGCCGATGCCGCTGGTTCCACCCGTGATAAGCACCCTGCCGAGAGGTTTTGCCACAGGCAGGTCCTCAAAGGACTTTGAGTGCCGTTCAAACCCGGATCGGTCAAAGGAAAAAATAACGGTCTTGTCCAGCAGGGTATTCATGTTCGCCTTAGTATTGGTTTTATTGGCTGGTATATTGACAAGAAGCACATGAAGATTATGTGAGTATCACATCATGGATTTGTAAAGACTCGTGTATCATTGCGTAACCAATTGACGTATTACTATAAGGCTGGTTTATTGAGTATTAACATCTTCACCTGGGCCGCCAGGAAATACTGTTTACCTTTCCTGGTTCTCACAGCGGTCCTTGCCCCGGCAGGTTGTGGAAAACAGGATCAAAGCTATCATCCGGTCAGTGCCGGCCACAGCTGGCTATATCGCATTACCCTTGAAACCATGGAGGGCGCCAGTAGCCAGAAGCAGGCTATGAGTAGCCTGCCTGCGAGGGAGACAGAGGCTGGTGTGGATTACGTATATCGTTCCGTCACGGGTATCGAAACCCTGTACAGGGATACAGAAAGGGGAAGGGAGAGAAAAGGGTATGTTGTTCCGGATGGCAAGCTCGCAAGGTTCATCGAGGATCCGGCGCTAATATTGCCGGAACAGCTTGAGATAGGCACCCAGTGGGACAGTGTTATCCAGACCCAGGCGCTGAAAAGAAAGGGCACGCCCGGTGAGACTTTTGGATTTGAATTGCTGGCAGCCGTACCCATCAGCAATCGTATAGTCTCAGTAGACGAAGTGGTCGATGTACCTGCGGGCAGGTTTCGGGGTTGCCTGAAGATAGAATCCCAGGGCTCAGTTGCCCATGCCGGGAATCAATATAACGTCACGACAATGATCACTGTCACGCAAACACAATGGTTTGCAAGGGGTATTGGTCTCATCAAGCGGAGTATCGTGGAAAAAAGCACCAACGAGGCCTTTGCCCAGGGTACATTAACCATGGAACTGGAATCTTTCCAGGTACCCTAATTCAAGTTGATAAATTATGGATGATAATCAAGGGGCTTCTTCATCTGCGTATCTTGTCTGCGCGCTACTTGTCGCGGGGACTGTCCTGGCGCTGGCCGGTATCGATCTCGTATTGCCGGCCATCCCGATTTTGCCCGAATCCCTTGCCACCGATGAAACCCTGTCACAATTCGTTATCGCCGCTTTTGTCTTTGGAGTCTCCGTAGGCTTGCTGATATTTGGTGCGCTTGGCGCGCGTTACTCGCGACGTTGGCTGGTTGTCATAGCGCTGTTCTTGTATGCGCTTCTCTCACTAAGCTGTGCCCTGGTCAAAGATATTGGCAGCCTGATCGTACTGAGATTCTTGATGGGCTTGAGCTCGGCCGCACCCACGGTATTTGCACCGGTAATTATAAAGGCGATATTTGACCAGGTTACCGCGACCAGGGCCCTTGGCGTGCTGGGGAGTATAGAATCTCTTGTTCCGGCAGTTGCGCCGCTGGCAGGTCTGTGGTTATTGAACCTCGGTGGATGGCAAACATCTTTCTGGCTAATCGCGGGTTTAAGTACTCTTCTCGCCTTTGCCATTGCCCTGCTTGGAAATAGTATTCCGAATGAGGTTGAGCAGCTAAGCGATGGCAGCTACAAGCGCCTGCTTTCATCAGCAACATATCTTCGCTATGCCCTGAGCCAGGCACTGGTGCTCGGAGGACTGCTGGTTTTTGTTTTCGCAGCGCCAGCAGTCATCGTTCATACCATGGATGGTAAGCTCACGCATTTCATTGTTATGCAAATGGTGGGAGTCGGGTTCTTTATTGTTGGGGCAAACATGAGTGGTTCACTTGTTGCGCGATGGGGGGCTGAAAAAGTGATCATGCGGGGCAGCCTGCTGGCCTGGGTCGGTGCATTGTTGCTGTTGGTTTATGCCCTTACCGGAAAAAACAATCCGGCTATGCTTGCTTTTATTTTTCCGGTGATGAACGTGGGCCTGGGTATACGGGGGCCGGTCGGGTTTCTCCGCGCTATTATCGCCGGGGGTGGTGATGACGACAGGGCGTCTTCTCTGACCTTCCTTGCGGTAACCATTTCCTCCGCCGG
>CAZXDV010000273.1:0-3792 GCA_964639535.1 uncultured Enterobacteriaceae bacterium
TCAGGATCAAGGTCTACGCTCCAGGCAACATTGCTGCTACGCCTTCTTACCCATTCGCAGGAAGAGTTTGTAGTACCGCAAAAGTCTTCCCTGAGGACCTTGGCTTTACGTTTTCTCAATTTCTCAAAGGTCTGGTCAACGAAATCAATTTCCGCCTCGACACACTGCACGGATGCCTCATAAAGGATATGCTTATCCGCATTTTCCGCTTGCGTGCTGCCCTGGTTTCTCAATTTCTTTTTCCTGTTCTTGCCCATTTTTTCTTGTTCTGATCTGTGAAATTGATTGATAAAAGCAGCGCATTATACCGATATAATCTGTGCTCACTATGAAAAAGGACGCATACCTATGAGTTGGTGGGGAAAACTGCTTGGCGGCACTTTTGGCTTCATGCTGGGTGGGCCAATAGGCGCCCTGGTATTCGCTGCACTCGGACACAGCTTTGACAAGGGCCTCGAATTGGTCGACGAGGACAGCGGTTTACCCCGGGGTAGCCAGGAGCGCGTGCAAACTGCTTTTTTTACCGCCTCCTTCTCGGTAATGGGAGCCATTTGCAAGGCTGATGGCCGTGTCACCGAGGATGAAATAGAGATCGCCAGGCAGGTTATGGGGCAAATGCAATTATCCGCGGAACAGAAAAAAGCAGCCATCAAGCTATTTGGTGAAGGCAAGAAACCCGGGTTTCCCCTGGAAGATGTTTTGCAGCAATTCAGAAGAGAACTCGGTTTCAGGACAAACCTTCTACAGATGTTCATGGAAATCCAGCTTTACGCCGCCTATGCCGACGGCGTCATGCACCGCGAAGAGCTCAAGCTGCTGCACAGGGTATGTACGCTTACCGGCTTTCCTCGCCGCCAGTTCGAAAGGCTGGACGCCGGTATTCGCGCGCAGTTTCACCACCAGGAAAGTGGCGCGCCGGGGAAACAGAACGAGATAAGCCTCAGTGACGCCTACGATGTGCTGGGAATATCGAACAAGGCCAGTGATGCGGACGTGAAGAGAGCCTATCGCCGACTACTTAGCCAGCACCATCCTGATAAACTGGTATCAAAAGGCCTGCCCGAGGAAATGATCAAGATCGCCACGGACAGGACCCACGAGATCAGGTCGGCCTATGAGAAAATCAGGAATGAAAGAAATTTCTAGCCAATATCGCACTTGCGGGGTGAAAAGAAATTGAAGAGAAAAATCGTTGCCATTGGCGGTGGTCGAATCATGCTGCCGAAAGGCCGTCTTCCGCAGACAATGAAAATCGACCAGGAGATCGTCAGCCTGCCAGGGAAAAAGTCACCCCGCCTGTTATTTATCCCCACAGCAAGCCTGGATGATGCCGGCTATTGCGAACGCATAGAACGTCACTTTTCAGCGAACCTTGGATGCAAGGTTGAGTTTCTCCTGCTCTATCGCGACCGGCCGAATAAAGCGGAGATACGGCGTCGAATTCTTCAGGCAGACATCATCTACGTGGGAGGCGGTAACACGCTCAGGATGATGATGCTATGGCGCCGTCTCGGCATTGACAGGCTTATTGACCGGGCGCGACGGCAGGGAAGCGTGCTGTGTGGCCTTAGCGCTGGCTGTATTTGCTGGTTCAGGCAGGGCAACAGCGACTCGCGCAAGTTCGCCGATGCAAGCAATGACACGCTAATTAAAGTCAGCGGCCTGAACTATATCGATGCCCTTGCTTGTCCACACTATGATGTTGAGAAAAATCGAAAACCTGCGCTCGAAAAGATGATGCGTACAACACCCGGGATTGCGATTGGTCTCGATAATGGCGCTGCACTGGAAGTTATTGATGACAGGTATCGCATTATCACATCAATGCGGCACAAGAATGGCTGGCGTGTTTTCTGGCACAGGGGTGAATATCACCGGGAAAAACTGGCCAAAGACGGTGAATACAGACCGTTGCAGGAATTGTTAAGTAAAACAAGCTAAGGCCAGGTTACCTAACATAACGTAGAATTTCATAATATTAACCAAGCGTAATAAGCAAGAGGAAAAACATATGCCAGGCATACTACCCGATGTGGATCCAGAAGGTTTGCTGGAATACTCGGTGGTCTATACCGACCATTCACTCAATCACATGTCACAGCGTTTTCAGCAGGTGATGCGTGATATATCCGCGGATTTGAAACAGGTCTACCAGGCCGACACAGTGGTAGTAGTACCGGGCAGCGGCACTTTCGCCATGGAGGCTGTAGCACGCCAGTTTGCACAGGACCAAAACTGCCTCGTTATACGTAATGGCTGGTTTAGTTACCGCTGGACTCAAATCCTGGAAATGGGCCAAATCCCGTCCTCTGCCACTATACTAAAAGCTCGACAAACAAGTGGTGACTCACTGGCTCCTTTCACCCCGGCGCCAATCGACGAGGTGATCGACACGATCCGCAAAGAAAAACCGCAGGTGGTTTTCGCGCCACATGTGGAGACTTCCAGCGGCATGCTATTGCCGGCTGACTACATTAAGGCACTATCCGACGCGACACATGAGTTCAACGGAATCTTTGTGCTTGATTGTATTGCTTCCGGCGCGCTGTGGATTGATATGAAAGCCCTTGATGTTGATGTCCTGATCAGTGCTCCTCAAAAAGGCTGGAGCGGCTCACCCTGTGCGGGCCTGGTCATGATGAACGAAAGTGCCACGAACAGGATGCAAGAAACAGTGAGCTCCAGTTTCGCCTGCGACCTTCTTAAATGGTGGCAGATTATGCAGGCATACGAAAACGGCGCCCACGCTTATCATGCCACCATGCCCACTGACGGCCTCACGCGCTTTCGCGACATGATGAGAGAAACCATCGATTTTGGGCTTGAACAGGCTCGTAACAACCAGCTGGAACTGGGTGCAAAGGTGCGTGCCCTGCTGGAGGAAAAAGGCATCACCAGTGTTGCCGCAGAAGGTTTCAAAGCTCCAGGCGTGATAGTGAGTTATACAGGGGACGGTAGTATCCAAAACGGTAAAAAGTTTGCTGCTGAAGGATTGCAGATAGCCGCAGGGGTACCGCTGCAATGTGACGAACCGGAGGGCTTTCAAACGTTCAGGCTTGGCCTGTTCGGCCTGGAAAAACTGGCAAACCTGGATCGCACCGTAAAATCACTTGGCGAGGCAATCGATAAAATATTCTAGCTGTTCACCAATGATGAATTTAGCCGTAAAGCTGAGACTGTCGTTTCTATTACCGGTGCTGCTATGCACTGCCTGCAATAGCACAAATATCAGGGACATCGCTGGCATCATCCAGGCCGATGATCCGGCTGACCAGGCAAAGGAAGTTATCGAAAACAAGGGGCGCAGCATCGTCAACGATCCTTCGAGCTGGCCGAGGGAGTTGCAGGAACTAAAAACCCGCATAGATAAGTTCAGGAAGCTGGTGGATTCTATCTGGGGAGAAGAAGAACAACCTGAGTCCGGCCCAAAGGACTATGTAAAGTATACGGATCAATACTACAACCGTGCCCATATAGATTTTGAAGCAGGCACTGTCACCGTAGAAACCCTGGCACCGAGCGATCAGCGCGAGTACCTGAAAAAAGCCATCGTCACGACATTGCTAACACCGGACGATCCCAGGGAAGTGGATCTTTATTCTGACAGTGCACCGGGCGAAGGAAAAAATAACACGCCCTTTCTGTATGAACAGGTACTGGACCAGGAAGGCAAGGCCATCCAGTGGTCCTGGCGCGCAAATCGATACGCCGATTACCTGGTAAAGAACAAGCTCAAATCAATCGTGCTTGGAAAACGCAAGGGCCTGCAGGTACAGTTCCCACTGGTAAAGG
>CAZXDV010000274.1:0-3791 GCA_964639535.1 uncultured Enterobacteriaceae bacterium
CGGCATGGCCGCCACCTACTACTATCACATCGTATTGTTGAGATTGGTTCGTCATGTTTTATCTTTGCAGCGATTATAGAGAATAGATAAGCGGACCCTCAGCGGCAGGGATGCCGGTGAGGAGCCTACATGGACGTACTTGTAGCGTGTCCGCGTTCTATTTCTATAAGCGCTAATGCCTCGTATTAATTAGCCTCTACTTTTGTACCACTCTTCTTTCATGTAATCGTCTTTCAGGCTCGCATAGTGCGGAGCCGCGTACTCAATAAAGTACTTTTCCTGCTCTCCAATCTCACGCACCTTTTTTACCGGTGAACCTACATAAAGGTAACCACCTTCCAGGTGCTTGCCCATGGGCACCAGGCTACCAGCGCCGACGATGGCTCCATCTTCTATTACCGCGCCATCAAGGACAGTAGAAGACATGCCAATGAGGCAGCGGTTCCCAATCCGGCACGCATGCAGGAGGGCCTTGTGTCCAATCACCACGTCGTCACCGATGACAGTCGGCAGGCCACCCGGTACCAGCTTGTTGTCACTGGCCACGTGGATCACCGTGCCATCCTGGATGTTGGTGCGCTCACCAATCACAATAGACTGGTCATCACCTCGAAGCACCGACATGGGCCAAACCGAGGAGTCAGCACCGATGGTCACGTCGCCAATGACCACCGCCGTCTCGTCAACGTAGACGGAATCGGCGATCTGCGGTGTTTTGCCTCTTAAACTTCGAATATTCATGCTCTTTACCTACCGGGTTACAGGCGTCAGCCACGGCCCGACGCGGTGAACACCGCAATGATACTCCAGGTTGCAAGGGATCTTATTACTGTGCCGGGGGGCTGAATTGTGGAAAAATCTTAGCCGAAATTCAAAAATAAGCCTATATTTTTTAAGTTTTTAGCTATGAATCCTGAAGAAATCCAATCCTATTGCGAGCAACAGTGGCAGGAATCTGCCCTGCCGGAGCTCATCGAATACATCAAGATCCCCAATAAATCGCCCAATTTTGATGCCGACTGGGAAAGCCACGGCTACATGGAAGAAGCGGTGAAGCAGTTTGCCAGCTGGTGCCAGCAGCGGGATATACCCGGTCTCGAGCTCGAAGTGGTCAGGCTTGAAGGTCGAACGCCGCTCATATTCATGGATATACCGGGGCAGGTGGATAACACCGTGTTGCTCTACGGCCACCTGGACAAGCAGCCGGAGATGGAGGGCTGGCGTGAAGATCTTGGCCCCTGGAAGCCTGTCATCGAGGGCGACACGCTTTCCGGTCGCGGTGGTGCCGATGATGGCTATGCGACCTTTGCCTCGCTGATTGCCATCGAGGCACTGCAACAGCAAAAGATCCCCCATGCCCGCTGCGTGGTGATCATCGAGGCCTGTGAAGAAAGCAGCAGTTACGACCTGCCCTACTACATTGATGCCCTGAGGGATCGCATCGGTGAACCGGAGCTCGTGGTATGTCTTGATTCCGGCTGCGGTAATTACGAACAACTGTGGTGCACCACTTCACTGCGTGGCCTCGTAGGTGGTGACCTGCGTGTCGAGATACTTGAAGAAGGCGTGCACTCTGGCGACGCAAGTGGCGTTGTGCCTTCAAGCTTTCGTATTCTTCGGCACATCCTCTCTCGACTTGAAGACAGCGAAACGGGATTGATCGCAGCTGAAGAATTTAACGTGGAGATCCCGGCACAGCGTGTTGAGCAGGCCGAGCTCGCCGGCACGGTATTACAGGAATCGACCTGGAAAAAGTTTCCCTTTGTTGAAAATGCTGAAGCCACCACCACGGAACCCAGGGAAGTCGTGTTGAATCGCACCTGGCGGCCTGCCCTGTCCATCACCGGTGCCGATGGTTTACCGTCAACGGGTAATGCCGGAAACGTGTTACGCCCCTCTACCACTGTGAAAATTTCTCTTCGCCTGCCACCGGAGTGCGATGCCGGGAAAGCCAGCCGCAAGCTGAAAGAGTTACTTGAAAGCGATCCACCCTATAACGCAAAAGTCTCTTACACCGAGGACTGGAAAGCCGACGGCTGGCATGCACCTGTCATGGCTGAATGGCTCGAGCAATGTATCAACGAGGCATCGCTGGAGTATTTCGGTGAACCGGCGGTGCACATGGGAGAAGGAGGCAGTATTCCCTTCATGGGTATGCTGGGTGAAATGTTTCCCGAGGCGCAGTTTGTGATCACCGGTGTGCTCGGGCCTGCTTCCAATGCCCATGGCCCTAATGAATTCCTGCACATACCCATGACAAAGAAACTCACTGCCTGCATGGCACACGTTATCGCGGGGCATTACAGGCAGGTAACGAGCGGCAGTTAACGCAATTAGCAACGAGGAATAAGCGAATGAAAACAGGAGTCATTGGACTTGGCGCCATGGGTGCCGGCATGGCAAGAAACTTTCACAAGGCCGGCAAGCTACACGCGGTATGGAACCGTACTGCCAGCAAGGCGGAAATTATTGCGGAAGAAACCAGCTGCATGCACGGCGAGTCTCCTGAGCAGGTGGCCGAAGCATGCGAGCTAATCGTTATTTGTGTTTCCCGCGATGAAGATGTGCTGGACATGGTGAATCGTGTTGCCACGACTGTTAACAATGATGCCATCGTTGTTGATACCTCCACGGTAAGCAGCGAAACGGCAAAACAGGCACAGGAAAAATTGAAGGAGAAAGGTGCGCATTTTCTCGATTGCCCGGTATCCGGCGGTTCCGAGGGCGCGGTCAAGGGCACACTGGCGATGATGGTGGGTGGTGATGAAGCGGTTCTTCAACGTGCCCGAGATACGCTGGATGCCATCACTCGCAGCATCGTGCACATCGGCCCCTGTGGCAGCGGCCAGGCCTGCAAGGCAGTCAATCAAATTATCTGCGCCGGTCTGTATGAAACCGTGGCCGAGGCACTGGCCTTTGGTGAAGCCGCCGGTCTTGATATGGATAAAGTGGTGGAAGTTGTCTCCGGGGGTGCCGCCGCTAACTGGGTGCTGGATAACCGCAGCAGTTTTATGCTGGGTCAAAGTTACATACCGGGCTTCAAGGTGGAATTACATCTTAAGGATCTGAATATATGCAAGAGCATGGCAAGCAGCATGGGCATCGATAGCTTACCGATCGCGGAGATTGCCATGGCGGATTACGAGGAGCTAATTGAAAAAGGTCATGCCGATGAAGATGTTTCCTCAATCTACCGCTTGAAACATGAGCATGAATAATCCGGTCATTGGTGTACCAGGTAGAACGAAGCACTGCATCGTTGCGTAGCATGTCCATCAAGATTTACACCACTGGTGGCACCGTAGATAAAGTCTACTTCGACCAGAAAAATACCTATCAAGTTGGTGATCCCCAGGCACAGGGAGTTCTTGAACGGGCAAACGTAGTCGTTGATTATGAAGTCGTGGAGCTGTTTCGAAAGGATAGCCTGGATATCAATGATTCTGACCGCGAAATTATTTTTAACGCCATCAAGGCGGATTCAGCAAGCAAGATCATCATAACCCACGGTACCGATACCATGGTGTCGACGGCGAGGTTTCTGAAAGAGATCGAAAACAAAACCATAGTTTTAACGGGTTCAATGTTTCCAGCACAGTACCGGGACAGTGATGCTGTATTTAACCTGGGCTGCGCTGTAATAGGCGTACAAACACTTCCCCATGGTGTATTTATCGCGATGAATGGTCGAATATTCAACCCGGACCATGCCGTTAAAAATATCGAACTCAATCGTTTTGAACTCTCGGAAAAATAAGTAGCCAGGCAGCCTGCGCCGGATTAATAGCGCC
>CAZXDV010000275.1:0-3789 GCA_964639535.1 uncultured Enterobacteriaceae bacterium
TACACTCTTTCCCTACACGACGCTCTCGGTGTAGGGTAGCGGTGCACCGCCGAGATAGCCAAACATGAAGGACGTGCCCGCCTCGGTCGCCTGCTGCAGTTCATGCACCAGCGAGTTTACAATTGAAAACAGGTGCTGCATGGCGGGTATTTTTAACAGGCAAATTGCCAGCAGGAGCTGCAGCAGCAGCCCGGGGATGATCAATCGCAGCTTGACGGCCTTCCTGTTCTCACTGGCGACAAAACAGGCAATGAGAATAACCAGCAGTCCACCCAAACTTTGTAAGCTGGCAAGCTGCAAGTTAGTTCACCGCGAAAATTGTTCCTGCAACCCGTAGAAAGGACAGGGCCAGGATTGTCGGGCGGGGATACACGTGAACCGGTTCAGCTTGTTGCGGCTTTCAGCGCCACCCTGATCATTTCATCAAAGCTTGTCTGGCGTTCTTCCAGGGTCAGGGTGTTTCCCGCCAGTACCTCGTCACTGACCGTGCACATGGCCACGGCGGAAATTCCATATTCAGCGGCGGTACCGTAGATACCGGCAATTTCCATCTCAACTACCGGCACGTTGTACTTTTGCATCGTCTCCCACAGCTCCGCATTTTTCGGAGGAAAGAAGTAATCCGAGGTCAGTACGTTTGCAACATGGTGATTCACCTCCAGCGATCTCGCGCTGTTGACGACTTTCTCCAGTAAAGCAAAATCTGCTATCGCAGCAAAATCATAGCCAGAGAACCTGGACCGATTAACGTTAGAGTCAGTACTCGCACCCATTGCAATAACGAGATCCCGTAGTGGGACCTTGTCACTGATGGTACCGCAACTGCCAACGCGAAAAATATTCTTTACACCGTACTCCAGCACCAGGTCCGTGCAATAAATAGTCGCTGAAGGAATACCGATACCGTGTCCGATCACGGATAGCTCGTGGCCATTATAGTGGCCGGTAAAACCAAGCATGTTCCTGACATCGGTGACCTGCCTTGCATCTTCAAGGTAGGTCTCTGCAATATATTTAGCACGAAGGGGATCGCCCGGCATGATCACCGTTTCAGCGATATCTCCGGGTGCGGCGTTAAAAACAAAAGCGGCCATAATTTATTAAACCTGTTATTTGAATCAGACGTTGATGGGTTCAGTTCTTGTCAATGCCATGATCATCGCACTGAAGTTGGGATAAGCATCAACCAGTTCAACACGCTGCGGGAAAAACACATCAGTATCGTCGTAACCTGGGGCCATCGAAGTGCTGCCAAGGGAAAAACCAAAATCGCCGCCGGGCAGGGGGCGTGAACCGTGAATACAGCCCATGGGGGCGAGTATCTGCGGTTCCTGGCCTTTTGCAATATCAGGTCCCAGTATTCTGGTTTCACCGAGGCCCTCGGGATGCAGGAAAAGCATTTCCATCGGGTCACCATAGTGATAGTAGTACAACTCATCCGTGGGCAGGCGATGCATGGCGGAAAACTGCTCCTCGGTTTCCAGGAAATAAATGGCTCCGGCCATGTTGCGCGTTGTCTTGTAACGGGACGGCAGCGCTGCCGCTGGAATTTTTTCACTGGAGGTATAGCTGACCTTGAAATACCCCCCTTCGATGGGTAAGGGTTCAAGTCCGAGGTATTCGATGACCTGTTCTGCGCTTAGTTTTTCCATGGTTATTACTGGCGTATTTCCCTGTTAATCCTGGCCGCAAGTTGCCTGGCTTCTCGAACAACCTCGGCTTCATCCAGCGTGAGCACCTTGCGATTTTCCATCAGGATCCTGCCACCAACAATAACCGTCTGTACATCCTGGGCGTCAACCGCATAAACCAGGTGTGAAACCACGTCATAAAGGGGCACAAGGTGAGTCTCTTCCAGTGACACCTGGACCAGGTCAGCCGCGTAACCAGCCTGTAGCGATCCCGTGTTTTCCAGCCCGATGGCCCTGGCGCCACCGCGCGTGGCAATGTCCAGCACGGTCATTGCCGGCATGACTTTCGGGTCAAGTAACTTGCCCTTGTGAATATAGGCAGCGAGTCGTATCTCGTCCCACATATCAAGATCGTTATTGGATGCCGCACCATCGGTGCCGAGACCAACGGCAACACCGGCGGCAAGCATCTTCGGCACAGGTGAAAAACCTGAGGCTATTTTCAAATTTGAGGTGGGGTTATGAATGGCACCAATCTTTCGCCTTACCAGGATGGGGATCTCTTCATCCGCAGGCCAGACAACATGTGCGCCGATGGTTGGCCCGGAGAAAAAATCAATTTTCTCCAGGTGATTTATCGAGGTGTCTCCATACTTCTTTTGAACAATTTCAAGCTCTGCCCTTGATTCGGACAGGTGCGTAGTTATACCCACGCCGAGCTTATTGGCCTGCTGGCGAATAATCTTCATTCCCCCGGGTGAGATAGTGTAGGCAGAGTGAGCGGCAAAGGCCGGGGTTATACGGGGGTTCCTGCCTTTCCATTCATTGATGAAGCTCTTCGCCTTTGCCATGGCATCGTCGAAGTTTTTCGCATAGCCACTTTCCTGTTCAATCACTGCAGCGCCGATGACCGCGCGCATTCCGCAGCGGTCAACCACGCCGGCAATTTCCTTTGGGTGGAAATACATGTCGACAAATGTTGTCGTGCCCCCCTTGATCATTTCCAGGCAGGCCAGCGAGGTGCCTATCCTTACAAAGTCCTCATCAACAAAACGAATCTCGGCTGGAAAAATGTACCTGGTCAGCCATTCCATTAATTCCAGGTCATCGGCAATACCTCGAAACAACACCATAGAGGAATGGGTATGACCATTCACAAGCCCGGGAAGAATGACGCGGTTTTTACCCTCTATCCACCTGCGCGCCTGGTACCTGTCACGGATATTCTCAATTGTATCGACATCTACTATGAGCCCGTCGTCGATGGCGACTGCTGCGTCAGTGATAACGCGATTTTCCGCATCCATGGTTACCACGTGGTCAGCCGAAATCACCAGTTCCACGGGTTTTGCCGCACAGGCAAGGGGCAGCAGGGCAAGCGAAAGGGCGATGAATATGCGTTTTATTGCAAGATTGAGTATTAGCTTCATAATTCCCGGACTGGTCCAGCCACGCTTCCTGTTCGTTTTGTTATTCTCATCATTATAATGTTAACTTGATATATTAAAACTTAAGAATTACCTGCGGGTTAGAGGAAATCACTTGGAATACAAGAGTATTGAATGGGTAGAGGCGAGTAATTCAGTAAGAATGCTGGATCAACGCATCCTGCCCCGGGAAATCGACTACCTGGAGTACCACGGCGCCGCTGAAGTGGCAGAGGCGATACGGGACATGGTGATCCGCGGTGCACCTGCTATTGGTGCGGCGGCGGCCTACGGGCTGGCGGTGGAGTTGGTTAACTCGAAGTCTGAAGATGTCGCCGGGTTGATGGCAAGCTACGACGCGGCAGATGAAGTCCTGAGAAAGTCGAGGCCCACCGCGGTCAACCTGTTCTGGGCACTTGACCGCATGGCTGCACG
Organism: uncultured Enterobacteriaceae bacterium; assembly: GCA_964639535.1. Lineage (GTDB taxonomy): Bacteria > Pseudomonadota > Gammaproteobacteria > Eutrophobiales > Eutrophobiaceae > WLWS01. Next base: position 3,494 of record CAZXDV010000275.1, read on the forward strand.
TACAAGGAGTAAAACTTTTTCCACAGCCGAGGAGTTAAAAACTCACGTGCTGGCGGAAGCGCACCTTATTGCGCAGGAGGATGTGGAGATATGCCGGCAAATCGGTATCAATGCGCTGGAACTGGTACCGGATAAATGCACAGCGATTCATCACTGTAACACTGGCGGACTGGCCACTGTGGGTTATGGCACGGCGCTGGGAATAATTCGAACCGCCCATGAAAATGACCGGCAAATTTCGGTGCTGGTGGATGAAACCCGTCCCCGGCTTCAGGGTGCCCGCTTGACTGCGTGGG
>CAZXDV010000276.1:0-2649 GCA_964639535.1 uncultured Enterobacteriaceae bacterium
ATCGCGGATCCAGATCTCTGCTGCGCCTGTACGATCGGAGACGTAGGCCAGCAGGTTTCCATCACTGGAGAAGCGCGGATCCCAGTTCACTCCCTTGTCAGGGACGAGCTGTGTTACCGAGGAGATCCCTTCAAGTGAAACGCTCGCAATCTCGCTGCGTTGATGCCAGCTCTCCAGCGCGATGGCTCCCGCGCCTGATACCGCGAGGGCGTCGCCGCCGTGCAGCGCTTCCGGCAGCTGGCGCTGCAGGTCTCCTTTTATGTTTTTAAACCAGAGCTGAAAAGGACCCAGGCGGTTGGAAGTGAAGAAAATTCCCTCGCCGTCATGGGACCAGGCAAGGCCGTGGATCTTCAGGTTGTCATGGGTGAGGCGAACAAAGTTTTCATCACCATCGAGCCTGCGCCAGTAAAGATCTTCCACGCCGAGATCCTGGTAGCGCGTAATAGCAATGGCACTGCCATCGGGGCTCAGTGCCATGTCATCTACCCGTTTTTCCCCCGGCATGAAAGCATCCTGCTTTCCGGATTCGATGTCGATGACTTTCATGCTGCCAAAGTGCGCGCCCCGTTGCCGATCGACAAAGATGAGTGAACTACCATCGGGCGTCCATTCGAGATCGTTCACCCCGCCATTGGCGCACTCGCCGTGGCGCGTGGTTCGACCACCGACGCTGGAGATGGAAAGAATGCGGCAGCCCCTGTCCCTGTCAAAGCGGGCAAAGGCAATACGAGTGCCGTCGGGGGAGAACACCGGCTGGTGATCGATGGCCTGCTCAGCGGTGATCTGCGAAAGACCGTCACCATCCAGCTCCCTTATATAAAGGTGTCGCTGCCCGGTACCGGCAGCCACGGTGTAGGCAAGCAGCTTGCCGTCGGGGCTGAACACCGGCTGGCGCTCGGCGCGGTCGCTTACCAGTAACTTCTCAACTTGATAGCTTTGGACTGGCTCGGCCTGTTGGTTGAGGACAAAGATAATTGCCACGGCCAGTAGCACGCCGAACGCGAATTTCAATTTGTGGCCTGACTTTAAGCCAGCTCGAGCCTCGCCAAGCTGCAGCCGATAGCCCACCTTGGAAACGGTTTCGATAACAATCGGTACTTCAAGATCCTTGTCAAACAGGCGCCGAAGGATGGAGATGCAGCGGGTGATGGCATCGTCGGTCACCGGGCGGCCATCCCAGGCCTGCTCGATAAGCTGTTGCCGGCTCACCGCTTCACCCACGTTCTCCCCCAGCACCATGAGCACTTGCATCACCTTGGGCTCAAGGCGAATGGACTTCTCCTCGTGCATCACCAGGTTCTCCCCGGGCAGCACCACGCACTGGCCCAGCTGCAGCTGTTCCTCGCTTTTTCGTCTCAGATTTACAACTTTATTCACGTGTTTGGGCCTCTGCGCACGTCATCGAGTCGTTATCGGGAAATTATCGGAATTTTATCAGTTAATTCGGGCGCGAGAGGCGCTTAATCCAGCCATCAACACACACCATGGAGATAGAAATATGCGTTTTTACCCAGTCACAGCCCTTGCCCTTCTGCTGGGCCTTGTTTGCCCGGTTTCCGCGGAAATCTTCACCAGCGGCGATCTTTCCAGGAAAGCGGACCTGGGATTCAGGCTGGCCGTAGATGGCGACAGCCTCAGCGTACGAAGGCTTGCGGCAGATTCCGCTGCCGCAAAAGCAGGCCTCAAGGACAGGGACATCGTGCTTGGCTTTAATGGCCGGGAAGTAAAGCAGCCCCTTGACGATCGGCGGCTTCTTTATCGCCACGTCGGTAATACACCGCTTAAATTAGAAATCCGCCGTGATGGCAAGCCACTCAGCCTGGCATTCACTCCGCCACCGCGCGCGTGGGAAGCCATGCCCGGTGCTGACAGCTACTACGGTGTTCTCGACATGCCCGACGGCTCGCGTCTAAGAAGCCTGATTGCAGCACCGGCGGGAGAGAAAAAGAAAATGCCCGCCATCTTCCTGGTGCAGTGGGTGTCCTGCAGCTCCCTTGAATACCGCCAGCAAAGCGGTGGCAGCAAGGTGCAGGCGCAGCTCCTGCGCGAAACCGGTCGTGCCTTTATCAGGGTGGAGCGAAGTGGTGATGGCGACAGTGAAGGCCCTGCCTGTCATCGACTTGATTACGACACCGAGCTTGAACATTACTACCACGCCTTCAAGCAGCTGCAGGATCATTCGCGGATACAGTCCGACAACATCATCCTGTTTGGCTCCAGCCTCGGCTCCACCATGGCGCCCCTGCTGGCGGAGAAACTCTGGCAGGATGGGATAAAGGTAAAAGGCATCATGGTGCAGGGCGGTGGTGGCGTGACCTACCTCGAGCGCATGATGTCCTTTGAGCGTGCCTACCTTGAGCGCCGGCCCGGGGTGGACCCGGCGTCCATTCACAATGAAATCATGGACCGCGTACGTTTTTACACCCAGTACTTCATTGAACAGCGCAGCCCCAACGATATTGCGAAAGATTCAGCGGCAATGAAGCGGGTGTTCAATGATATACGCGGGCTTGATGCCAACACCCAGTACGGCAGGCCCCATGCCTGGCACCAGCAGGCTGCGCAGCACAATTTTCTCAAGGCCTGGCACACGGTCAGCGTTCCGGTGCTGGTGGTGTTCAACGAGTTTGACCAGTACGAGATGGAACA
>CAZXDV010000276.1:2663-3785 GCA_964639535.1 uncultured Enterobacteriaceae bacterium
CGATATGGTCAATCGCTGGCGACCGGGCATGGCGACCTACGTCATGCAAAAGGGAAAGGGGCACAGCAACTACCGCTTCAACTCAATGGAAGACGCCTACGCTGATGAAACTGGCGTGGCCGAGTCCGCAACTTTTGCCTCGGTGCTGGTGAAGTGGGTGAATGACCTGGAATAGAAGAGCGAGGTTGTCGTAGAGCCAGCGACAAAGGGATGAAAGGGGCCCGATCCCTTTCATCCTGTTTATTTTCCACATTGTCTCAAACACCGCTTTTACGCGGGCTGTATCAGGGTATGATCCTGTCATATACATGATTGAGTAATGAAGACATGAATTTCTGGGACAAGATAGCGGACTCCTATTCAAAGCGGCCCATCGCCAACGAGGATGCCTATCAAAAAAAGCTGGCCATGAGCCGGGAGTATTTTAGGCCTGAAATGAAATTACTGGAGTTTGGCTGTGGTACCGGCGGCACCGCCCTGCTGCATGCGCCCCATGTTGCCCACATCGACGCCATCGATGGCTCAGCCAACATGATCAATATTGCAAAACAGCGGCAACAGGATTCTGAGGTCACTAATGTCGACTACCATGTCGCATCCATTGAAGAATACCAGGCAGAGGCTGCTTCTTTTGACGGCATTCTTGGACTGAGTATCTTGCACTTGCTGGAAGACAGGGATGCGGTCACCGCGAAAGTTTTTGAGCTACTCAAACCAGGCGGTGTATTTATCAGCAGCACTGCCTGCCTTGGTGATAAACACAACTGGCTTAAACTGGCAGTACCCTTTTTCAGGCTTATAGGGAAGATGCCACCTGTGCTGAAGTTTTTTACCGTGAAAGAGTTACAGGATAGTTTCATAGCCAGTGGCTTCACCATTGAAAAGACATGGAAGCCCGAGAAGGGCATGGCAACCTTTATTATTGCCAAAAAGCCCTCTTGAAATTGATTGAAAAAGTACGCTCATTTCACTCCATGAGAAAAGTATCCTGCCTTGTACTGTTTCTAATGCTGGGCTTGAGTTTACAGGTCACAGCGTCTCCAACAGGCAAAGATATCATTACGGCCTGCGAGGAATCACTGGCGAGTGACTTTCAAGGGGTGATGGGAATGATGTGCACCT
>CAZXDV010000277.1:0-3769 GCA_964639535.1 uncultured Enterobacteriaceae bacterium
AACCCCATAAAACATAAACAAGAATGAATTTGATCATAAATTAATTTGATAAACCTCAAAACATGAAATTGCTATACTTGATCATGGTGCTAATTTTTGTGACGGGAGTGATGACTGATCAATGACCTGCTGAAACGAACACTAACTTAGTCAAACTGTTAACTTTTACCCCTATAAATATTAATTCTACACGTTTGGTACTACAAAACATGGAATATGATTCTGAAACTGGTGATTACTTTTATGGAGGTCTTTTTGTAATTAGTCGATACAATCATCCTTATTTTATTTGAAGAATGAACTTTTCAGGAGACATGATATGGATTAACGCTTATTTTACTAGGTCTTATGAGTATATCAATTGGGATACACTACAATACTCTCCTACAAATCAGGAACTGTATTTCATTTATAGAGCTTTTCCTCAGCTTATGGTAAGAGTTAACTCATCTAGCGGAGATTTATTAGGCAAATATCAAATCTCTGGTTCTTCTTGGTATAGTTGGAGAAGTAATAAATGTAGACTATCAAGTAATGGACTTGCTAATTTCTGAAATATGCCTGCTGGTGCAAGTTTAAGATATGTATTTAGGTTTAACACTACGAGTTATCAAATTGATAAAGTTACAATATAATTAATGCTAGCGGACACTTTGACGGTAGTATTTTGCCTATTAGCAATACTGAAGTGCTTTATGGGTATAGTCAATCTTCTCCAATTTCACATCACATAGTCAAAGCCAACTATATAGAATCTAATTCTTCACTGAATGAGCAGTATCATCACTCTATCAATGTGTCAAGTTATGAATGATCTACTTCAAGTTTAGGCGAAAACGATGAGACTATTTGGCACGCATTTATTTCAGATAATCATTTGATATACTTTCAATATAATCTGACTGACTTTTCTCCTATTGGAAACAAATTTACCTCGTCAATTGCAACGTCCAGTGCAAAACTAGATATTGAAGTAGGTCAAGGAATAGTTTGAATCTTTCATTATTATCCTTTCTTTCTATTAGTTGTAAATGCTACAACCCAAAATCCGATTCAAGTGTATCAAAATTATATATAACTTCTTACACATATAACATTTTATTAACAAATGGATACATCAATCTTGTAAGTTCCGATGGTGAGGATCAACTATTATCATATCATAAAATGGTACCATTGAACTATGATCTTGAAAACCTTCCCAGTATGAGGAAAAACACATCGATCTCGTTTACTGTAACTGATGACTATGAGTTAAATGATGAATCTCTTCGAAACTACAGCATATCCAGCAATTCAATCTCTTCTTCATATAATTTGAATGAGTATTCTTATTCTATACAAAGAATTAGCAATCAAAGTAATATACTATCTTTACCTGACATTTTAAATCACAACATAACTGTAAGTCCTGTCCAAAACATAAGTTTTGACTTACCCTGAAGAGTTGATGATTTCGATAGCCCATTTGACCCATGTGTAGTCGATAATGATTCATTGCCATCATGGATTTCGATAGACTGTAACAACACCTTGATCCAAATTCAACAGCCTAATCAGAATGACACTTTGAGCAGTTCATTTACAATCAACTCGACATATCAATCTAATGAAATTGTGACTAACTTTACTATCACAGTTGTTGCTTGAGACTACCAAAATTGAGATTCATGAGCTAATGGAATATGTGATGACTGCTCAGCAGGGTACGAATGGAGTAACGAATCAAGTTCTTGTGTAGAAATACCTCCAGAATGCACGTCTGGATATGAATGGAGTAATGATACAAACTCTTGTGTAATATTACCTCAAGAGTGCACACCAGGATACCAATGGAGTAATGATACAAACTCTTGTGTGCAAATACCTCAAGAAGTTGCATCTGGAGGCTCAGACTCTTTTCATTATGGACCAGTATATGAATCAACTGCAAGCACCAAGATAGTGCAAATATTTACAGGATTAGGTATCATGCTAGGAATTTTAGGCGCAATGTTCTGTGGCACCAATGCTCAAGATACATGGGCGATTATCAATTTTCTTCAAGCAATTCTAGTCTTACCCCTGGTTGTAGAATCAATGAGCAAAACGACACAAGATTTTATTGTTTCTAATGCATTTTGAGCATTATCGGTTTATTATTTACCTGTCGAAGCCATAAAATCAACACCATTGATAAGACACTTATCGTTTGATCAGCCAGACGAGTATCTAAGAACTTTAGGATGGCCATCTGGCAGCACTCTAGTAAACAATATTGTTTTGCTGGTGATACTATTAATGATTACGATCTTTCATGTTCTATTTTGTTTATTGAATAAGTTGACAAAGGATAAGCAGAGTAAGTGTAGCACAATGGTTAAGAAGACATACAGGTTCCTTACATTTACCCTATACATCAGGATCTTTATTTTAGCATACATGTTTGTGATGCTTTTAGCTGCTTTTGAAATTAAGAACTACTACAAAAACGAAGGTGGAGAAGACTTTGGTCATCAAAAAGGAGTTAACAAAAACGAAGTCAAAGGCAATTATGTATCACTAGCTATCTCTTGTACAATTCTAGTATTGCTGTTTTCTTTTGTGCTGCTTACTCTTCTCTCTTGGGCTAGAAATAAGGATACTGTTAAAATAGAAGAAAGTTGTAAAACTCGAGAGCTTTATGCAGCAATTAGTAAAGCACCTAAAAGATGTCTGTATGAAGAGCAAGAAGGACAAGGTGATGAAGCTGAACATCCTGAGAACTCAATAGCGGTGCCATTGACCATCAAGGTTGCTCGATTGTACTATCTATTGTTTTTGATCAAAAGAACAATTATGATACTTATTGCCGTCTTCATCCCTGATTCAGCATTTGTACTCAAGATATGTCTTTTCTTGATTTTACAAATTGCTTGCATATTGTATGCATGCTTCATCAGAAGCTTTGCCAACAAAAAGGATCAGATTGTTGAAATACTCAACGAAATCGTTGTCCTAGTCCTGCTAGCTCTTTTAACAAAGTATAACTCTGAAGAAAAATGGACTGATGCTAGTGAAAATGCTTTCGTCTTAATCATTTTGTTACATTCATGAGTACTACTAGTTGTGTCAGTGGGTAGTTTAATTGCTAAAATCATCAAATTCTTAAAAATGCGCAAGGAGGGATCTCAAAATCTAGAAGTTGAAGAAACTCAGGAAAATGTTTTACCTAATAAAGAAGTAGACGAGCCACCTTCAATTAATAGCTTACATAGTCAAGAGGGTCCTACATTCCCAGTAAACCTTAATGATTTAGTTTTACAAGCAAAGACTTTTCGCGAAGTATGAAGATTTGTCAATAACGATATCTTGAGTTGAATAATACAAGAACCTTCTGAAAACTCATATTAATCAAAGAAGATTTAAACTGAGTTATGAGAAAATTTTCATTATTTCTGAGCTCTTTCGTAAATATAAAAATCTATGCAAAGTGCTTGAGACAACAGTATTATCTATTTTTCTTAGTCTGTAAAACTGAATTAAAAAAAATAAATTTCAAATACGGTTTCTCTGTAAAGATCTTAAAACTATTTTTTAAACATTATAGTTGTTGAAGACAGAAAACAGAATGATGAATTGCAAAACAGGACTATTTGGTAATAAAAAGACTTTGTTTACTTGTGTTTGGCTTTAACATTTTTATTTCCAAATTTAAATTGGTGATATTTTGAGATCTTCAATATCTGTGGGTAACCCTGGGGTTTTGGGGTTTTGGGGTTTTGGGGTTTTGGGGTTTTGGGGTTTTGGG
>CAZXDV010000278.1:0-3767 GCA_964639535.1 uncultured Enterobacteriaceae bacterium
AAGTTAATTCGTTAATCCAAGAGGAATAAGACATGAAAGCTCTGAAATCAATAATATCTACACTCGCCATCAGCCTGTTGGCCTTTTTTGCCTGGTCCACGCAGGCCGCTGCGATTGAAAACAGCGTGACGGCGGTCAATGGTTACGACGTTGTTTCTTATCACACAGAAAAGAAGCCACTGCGCGGCAATGGACACTTCCTGGCCGAACACAATGGCGCGACTTACCTGTTTGCAAGTAAGCAAAACCAGGAAAAGTTTGAAGCAAACCCGGAGAAGTACGTGCCGGCCTATGGTGGATACTGCGCCTTTGGCGTCTCTGTAGGAAAGAAGTTTGTCGGTGATCCCGAAGTATGGCGCCTGGTAGATGGCAGGCTGTACCTCAACCTGGACGTAGAAATCCAGTCTCAATGGCTGAAGGATGTGCCTGGCCGCATCGCAAGTGCTGACAGGAAATGGAAAAGCATCAGGGATAAAGCGCCGTCGTCACTATAACAGGAGATGGCAGTACAGGTGGCCGCCCGGACCTGGGCGGCCACAACCTTTCAAATATACACCCTGTTTATGCAGCTGTATTACTGCTTTGAACCAGTATTGCCCCGGCCAGTACCAGTAACAACCCGGTCAGCTTTATACCGTTCATGGGTTTGACCGGTAGCCCAAATGCCCCAAGCTGATCCATTACAGACGCACCAAAGAGCTGTCCAGCAACGGCGCAGACAAAAAACAGGGCAATACCTGTTTTTGGTGCCACATAGATACTTCCCGCAACGAAAACAACGCCAATGACACCACCGATAAAAGCCCACCAGGGAAGGGAGGTAATTTGTGATACTTCGCCGGAAGCCTTGCCTATTATCAACCACAGGGTTAACACAACGATTGCGCTGGTCGTTAAAGAAACCAGCGCTGCCAGTAATGGATTACCAACAGTTGCAGCGACAAAGGAGTTAATCGGTGGCTGCAGGGAAATACAGGCACCAATAATAAGCGCGAGAGCTATGAATAAATAATGGCTCATAAGATATTGCTCTAATAAGAAATTTGTAGCGGCAGTTTACATGATTTTGAAAGAGACAGAGATTGTCAGCCGCTGCCCGTTGTATTAGCTTGACTCGATATATCAAATGCAGTTACTTTGCTAACTAGTTGTCCAGACAGCATCAGGGTACTCTAATGAGCACGATTGATTACAGCGACTCTCCATACTCTGTGCCTCCACGCTATGCCGAGGCCCATAACCGTTATTGGAAAAAACTGGCCGCCCCCGGCACCTGGTTAACCGGTGCGGAACGGGTGGCGGTTGCCAAAGAGGTCAGGCAGGCGCCCTTTTGCAAATTATCCCAGGAACGCAAAAAGGCACTTTCTCCGTACCAGGTCGATGGCACGCTGGACAGTGTTACAGACTTGCCTGATGTCTATGTCGAAGTTGTTCATCGCATAATCACTGACCCGGGTCGCTTAACAAAGGCCTGGTACGACGGTCTTATGCAACAGGGCTTGACCCCGGAAAAGTACGTCGAGATTCTCGGAACCCTGGGCTGTGTTTTCACCATTGACGAATTTTGTCGTGGACTTGGTATGCCCCTGAATGACTTACCGCAACCGCAGCCAGGGGAGCCAAGCCAGTATCGCCCTGCCAACATCCTGGAAGATGGTGAGGGAGCGTGGGTACCGATCCTGCCCAATATAGTAGACAGTGGGCCCGAGTCAGACCTCTGGGAAGGTCGAACCGGCTATGTCATTCGAGCACTGAGCCTGGTCCCTGATGAAGTACGTTCCATGCTGGACCTGTTGGACGTGCATTACATGAACAACAATGAAATCTGGAACGTTACCGGTTCACGTCGTGGCACCCTGTCGCGCATGCAAATGGAGGTCATAGCCGCACGAGTGTCAGCACTCAACGGCTGCTTCTACTGAACTACCTCACATGCCTTGATGCTCCGTGAGGGTATCGAAATAAGCGGTGAAGACATCCAGCTGGATGGTCTTACAGACCCCAATTGTACCAATATCGAGGGTATACCTTACTCGGATGCCTTGCTTCTCTTTGCCAATGCTTTCATGGGCGACGACAAGACCGAGTTGTCGGCAACGATAGAATCCCTGGTACAGAAAATGGGTGCGGATTGTGCAGTGGATGCTGTCGGGGTCGCTTCAACCTTTCAACGCATGGATAGAATTGCAGATGGCACGGGCATACCGGCTGATGCACCCACCGCAATCATGCATGAAGACCTGGCAAAAATGCTGGGGACAGACCAATATCATTCTGCCGGAAATACCAGGCGTTCGCCGTGGTGGAAGAGAATCATCCTGAAAGTTCTCGTGATACCAAAAATGAAAAAGCTTATCAGGGAGAAGAGCGGGGCCTGATTGTATTCCAGCCGGTGCCTGCCAGGTTCCGGGGATACTTCCTATTGCTTGTCTTCCGCCAGCGGAAAAACCTTGGAAGCTTTCCAGCTACCACTTTGAGATTGCGAGGTATTTGCCCAAACATTGGTTGCCCCAGCGGCAGCCAGGGCGGTTTCCGGATTATCATTGACACTTCTTTTTAACACTTTCATTTTCCCAGCCATACTCAGGCCGTCTTTACCCAGCGAGGCTGTGAGATGCGTGCCGATTGGAATGTCTTTTGCTGCGCCCTCCACGAGGACTAGCTCAAACCTGTTCTCCGCGATAAGGTACTGACCTTCAAAGCGCGAACAATCAGCAAGTTTACCCCCACGTTTCCACCAGACATATCCCTCCAGTTCCATATTCTCCCTGTTATTTTTTTCCTTTGAAAAAATCAATATGGAGCTGTGCAATGCTCTCATGTTGAATTTTGCCCTGTTCATTTTCCAGATGGACTTTGCAAAATGACCATAGGGTGTAGAACTGGACATGATTTCCCTGGCAGAAGGACATACGTCCCTGGACAAGGCCGGGAAACTCATGCCAATCAGCAAGGTAAACAACAAGAGTGTCTTAATCATCTGCATATTGAAATATAAAGCTTTTATAATTCCAGGAAGGACGATTGGCCTGTCATGCGTCTATAAAATCCTTCAATTTGACCTTGCCCTCACCCCTGGCTTTAAGCCGCTCAAAGTGGACACGCTCATCTGGTTGCGACAGGGGTGGGCGTGTGGCATCTATTCCCAGCCGTGAGCTGCTCCTGAGTATTGAGTCTTCCATTCCCTTTATTGGTTTCGAAATGGGTTCAAGGTTAAATGAGCGAATACCATCGACTGTCATGATGTCTTTTTCAGGGTCAACACGCATGGACAGGGCATACATGATGTCGTCGTTACTGTGAATATTGATATCCTCATCTACAGCGATGGTGATACGGGGAAAAAAGGGCAGTGTCATGCTATTAAGAAGAGCTTCCCTCACTTCCTCGCGCGCGCCTGGTGTCATCTGGATCACTGCACAGTTAAGCGTTGAATGCAGGGGTACCAGCACGTCCTTGACAGGCAGGCCCTTGCCACGAAGCACGTTAAGCAACATTGGAGCCGTGATAAACTCACAAATTGAATGATGATCGGTAAAGCGCGTCGGTTGAATATGCCGATAGATGGGATCGGAACGCATGCGTAGCGCACTGACATCTATAAACGGTTCCTGGGAATAGAACGGGGAATAGGTATCCGTGTGACCGGCAGTAGTTAGATATTGCGCAGTGTTCGAGTCTACAGAACCTTCAATAATGAGTTCGGCGAAAGCCGGCACCTGCAGGTCAATGCTTTTACACTGTGTTAAAGCAATTTTTTCGCCCAG
>CAZXDV010000279.1:0-3754 GCA_964639535.1 uncultured Enterobacteriaceae bacterium
CCGCCATGGCTATGAATAATACCGTGAACAACAGACAGCCCCAGGCCCGAAAACTCGCCTTGCTTCCTGGTAGAGTAAAAGGGAGAAAAAATACCACCGCCAATGTCCGCGGGTATACCTTCCCCGGAGTCTGAAACCGAAATTTTGACATAACTTCCATCGAAAACATCATCGCAGGATGCGCAAATTTGAGTTCCAGCTGCATCCTCAAGAGAGGTTGCGATAGTAATTGTGCCAGAATCTTTGATGGCATCCCTGGCATTAATCAGCAGGTTTATCATGACTTGCTGTAATTGCACGGGATCAATATAAACAAAATTGAGGCCATCACTTATAGAACACCTGCAGTCAATTGTGATGTTTGCGGGCGTTGTCGGGGCCAATATGTCCATGGTCTCTGATATAACAGTATCCACCTTTACATCAACCGGATCTCCGCTGTCACGGCGGCTGAAAATCAGCAATTTTTCAACAAGATCCCTGGCCCTGTTGCCAGCCTTGTTTATTTCGCCAAGGAAGCGGTTAAGTTTTTCATCGTTTTCGCCGGTTAAAAGCGTAGCAAGGTCTGAATATCCAAGGATGCTTGCCAGGATATTGTTAAAGTCATGTGCAATCCCTCCGCTTATTCGACCGACGAGTTCCATTTTTTGTTTTTCCTGCAATCTTTTTTCAAGTTCTATTTGTTCGTCGTATGCTTTTATGCGCTCGATCTCACCAGCCGCCACGCGTGAAAAAATAGCCAGCAGCTTTGGTGTCATTGAGGCTTTATCTATCTTGTTTTTATACAAACCGACAATAATGCCAATGTTTTTTCCGCCGGAGTCCACCAGGGGCGATCCAAGGTAAGCTTCGATGCCTCTTTTCTGAAGCATTATATCTTCGGGGAAAAGTTGCTGGACCTTTTCCGGGTAGATACATTGACCATTGCCGAACACCTGTTCGCAGGGCGAATGCCTGAGATCGTATTCAAAATTATCCGCCTTGCTACCATTCTTTACGACATTAATGGTGCGTATCATTTGAGTATTACCCACCTGGTGCAGCCTGCCAATAAATGCCACGTCTGTTTTCATCGTTTCAGCAAAATAACGCGCAATCTTGTCAAGCAGGTTTTCATCCGGGTCGTATCTCAGGGCACTGGCTATACGTGTAAGCGCCGCCTCGTAATGACGTTTCTCGGTAACATCCTCTGCGCTGGTCAAGAGAACTTTTTTACCATCAACAGTGATCATGTCACTGGCGATATTGAATATTCGATTGTCGCCCGCCATGGTGAGCCCCTCAATTTCCATATCTTTTACAGAGCCATTAGCTTTTAATTCCCTGACCATGCGTTGTCGGTCTTCCGGGTGCTTCCACAGCTTGAGGTTTAGCGTGGAGATACCTATAACTTCCTCATGTTGATATCCGGATGTTGACAGGAAAGCGTCATTTGCGTCGATTACGACACCGCTATCGACTTCAGTGATAAAAAGTGGTTCAGGGTTTTTTCTAAAAATGGCTTCAAAGCTGGTGCTCTTGTTTTCTATTTCCTTTTCCGCCAGTTTGCTGGCGCTAAGGTCAATGAGCATAGACCAGATCTGCTCGCTGCCTCTTTTTGACATCACTTTGACCGCGTAGACTTCGACCGGGATCTCGACTCCTGATTTGTGCAGGTAGTATGTCTCCACTGACGCCATCGTGTCGCTTTCAGCCAGTTTTAAAAGCTCGCTGATGCTGTCGTCAAATTCACTACTGGTAGTAATGTCCCGGTATTGAATATTCAGAACATCACTGTTTTCCAGGCCCAGTAGTTCCAGGAAAACACGATTTGCTTCAACAAGGTATCCATCCGTTTCCCACTGTGCTATTCCAATAGGGGATAACTCAAAAAGCAGCCTGAATTTTTCTTCGGACGCGTGCAGAATTGATGCAGCCAGTTTCTGGCTCGTAATATCGGTCGAGATTCCGCAGATGGCCCATGGATTCCTCTCCTTATCGTAAAGTGCAAATTTGACTGTTTGAAAGTACCTCAGGCCATTGGCAGAAGGTATAACTTCTTCCTTATGTAAAGGAGTGCTACTTTCGATGACTGCCTGGTCATCCGCTGTCAGCGCACTACCATGTTCTTCCGGAAAAAGCTCACCGGTAGTTTTTCCAATCACCTGTTCCTTTGATTTGCCAAGCACCGTGGCAAACTGTCCATTAACAAACATGTGCCTGCCTTCGAGGTCCTTGATAAATATGACCGCTGAAGAATTATCAAGTATGGCCTGCAGGTTAAAGTCCTGGGTAAATAGCTCGGTGTTGGTCATGACTATTGCCTGTGATCCTGGCCAGCAGTGAAGTCACTGGGCCTTTCATATTTCAGCCCCATGACGGAGAACAGCTGGTCCGGAGTAAATGGCTTTTTCAGGCAATGTTCGGCGCCCTCGTCAATAATGCGGCGAATATTTTCGTCGCTGTGCAAGGCCGTCATTGCCACGATCCTGATATCCCGGGTGCTGGCATCCTGCTTAATCGCCTTACATACCTGGAACCCGTCTACGCCGGGCATGATGAGATCCAGCAAAACGACATCGGGTGAAAATGTCTGGATGAGGCCGCCTGCAGCAAATCCATCATTTGCCACTTTTACTTCTGTCTCAGTTGATACCATGTCCATCAGGTCAAGCAGGTAATTACCCAGTTCCACGTCGTCATCTACGATTAGAATGCGTAACTTTTCGTCATCCTGGTCCATCAACCTGAGGCCATTTTCTTCTGCAAAGCGAAGAATGTCCTTGTGCAGGAAACGACGGTGACCGCCAAGGGTTCGTTCTGCATTCAATTTTCCACTTCGTACCCAGTTTCTAACCGTGATTGCCGATACCATGAGCATCTCAGCGACTTCCCGGGTCTTGTAATAGCGTTTGGATTTCATCGTGTCATTGTTCCAGCCGGCTTTCACCCGGCGTGTTTACTTCCTGCCAAGACTAACCTATTTATGAGTTTAATCACAAATATCGTTTATATCGATATTATCGAAAAAAATACTAAGGCTTTGATAATTAATAATATTAAATATTAAATCAAGGAATCATTTTTTGTGTCGCTAAGAACAGGAAAGGTAAGTAAATAAATCACACACTCATTCATTGGAGCCGGGAATGTCTATCGAGGTAATAAAGCTGGACGAGGAAAGGACAATCAAACTGCGGATGCCTGAACGCTTTGATTTCAATTTGCACAGGGAATTTCGCCAGGCCTGCGAGGATAACCCGGAGTCCAGTTGTTACATCATCGACTTTGACAGGACGGAGTACCTCGACAGCTCCGCGCTTGGCATGCTACTTCAGCTCTGGGAGCTTGCCGGTGCCAGGGAAACAGGCGTCAATATCGTCAATGCCAGGGAGAATGTCGTGGAGGTGCTTAATATCGCCAATTTTGGCAAGCTGATGCAGATTAGCTGAACGTCAATTCCCGGGAATGCTGCCCTCAAGCATGCAAAGTACGATAACAAGCGGGGAGCCTGCCGCTCAAAACCATCTTTATTCTCAAAACCTAATTCAACGACTGGCGAACCTGGGTCTTGACGGTAAGCAGGGCGTGGAGAAGGTACTTTTGAGCATGGCAGATGAAATCGAGAGACAGTCGCATGCACTGGCCTTGAAAGATGAAGAAATCACCCAGGACATGGAAGTTGCCAGGAAAATAATCGGTAACAACTCGCGCAATTACAGCCTGCAATTGCCCAATGTCGATTACATCAATCGCGCTATGGAAATTCTTAGTG
>CAZXDV010000280.1:0-3737 GCA_964639535.1 uncultured Enterobacteriaceae bacterium
AAAATGAGGGCGAAGAGATTGAGCCCGTGCTTGATACCAGGCTGGTGAAGGGTGTCGGCGCGCTGCAGGAGCCAGGCGAGAACCTGAAAGTGGATAGTGCGAGGCCGGTATTGGATTTCGTCAAGCTCGAGGGAGTGAAACAGGAAGCTTCAAAAGAATCACCCTACCAGCCTCATCTCAACATGGTAACAAAAACCGAGGCCATTGAGCCTGCAAGGAAGCCGGAAGCACCAGCACGATTGTCTATAAACACACCGGTTCAGCACCATGACTGGTCTGACGGCTTCGCAGGTCGAATTAGCTGGATGCTTAATAATAACCAGCACACTGCCAGGATAAATGTTCATCCTGCAGAGCTCGGACCCATAGAAGTAAAAATCCAGTTGCACAATGAGCAGGCCAACGTAAATTTTGTGGCAGGTAACCAGGCCACGCGAGAGGCCATTCTCGAAGCCTTTCCAAGGTTAAGGGAAATGCTTGATGAACATGGACTCAACCTGCACCAGGGTAGCGTGTCAGATAACACTGCAGAACAGGGACGCCAGCAGCATGGCGATGTTGAAACTGAAATGTCTCACGCTCCAGCCAGCAATTTTCACGAACCGGGTGATGAAGTCGAGATTCACACTTCATTGCAGGAGCCCGGGCTGGTTGATCACTTCGTCTGAATAACATCATCCCGGCTAATTAACCTGACCTGGTTGTTGTAAACAGCCGGTCTGCAAGATCTCTCCGTAAGGTTATCAACACGAGTGCTTCACTTCGCGTAAAAAACGTCCAGGCCGAATGCCTATTGACGGTCTTCCAACAATTCACAGTCAATTTGTTGACGGTTCCTGAAAGAACACGCAACAAAACCCAGTAAAAAAGCCAATTTATTTGCTGGCACAGCACTTGCTATCAAGTAATACGAACACAGGAGATAATTCCATGGCAGAAGCAGAAGCAATTAATGAAGTTCCCGAAGCTGGCGGAAAGAGTTCCAGGTCTTTCCTGATTATCGCTGTCGTTGCCATACTGGCCGTGTCCGGTGGTGCGACATATTACCTTACCCATAGCAAAGGATCGGCGGAAGAAGTTGCAGCGGAGGAGGGTGCTGAAGGCGAAGAAGCTGCGGCCGAAGAAATACCCGTTACACCCTACTATTTTTCACTTAATCCGCCATTCGTGGTTAATTTTGTAGGTAAGGGACGCGCAAAATTCCTGCAGGTAAATATTGATGGTCTCACCAGGGACCCGAGTGTCAAGGAAGATATAACAACGCACCTGCCACGTATCAGGAATAGCATCGTGTTTATTCTCAGCAGCCAGCGTTATGAGGATCTGAGCACGCCTGAGGGAAAGGAAAGTTTACGAAATCAAATACTCGAGGAAGTCAGGAGTATTTTGAAAAAGGAAACGGGTAATGGTGATGTGGAAGACATTTACTTCACCAGCTTCGTGATGCAGTAAGCCCATGTCTACAGATATCCTTTCACAAGATGAAATCGACGCCCTTTTAACCGGCGTCGATTCAGGAGAAGTAGAAACAGATGCAGAAGATGATGCTGCGCCGGATGAGGCTCGTTCCTATGACTTCACCAGCCAGGACAGGATAGTCAGGGGCAGGTTACCTACGCTTGACATGGTTAACGAAAGATTTGCCAGGAACTTTCGTATCAGCCTTTTCAATTTCCTTAGAAGGTCACCGACGATTACTGCAGAGGGAGTAAAGATGAACAAGTTCGGTGAATACATTCACAGCCTGTTCATGCCCTCTAACCTTAATCTTATAAAAATAAAACCATTGTGAGGGACGGCACTATTTGTACTAAACCCGACACTCGTTTATTCAATAGTGGATAACTTCTTTGGCGGCACGGGAAAGTTTCATACAAAGATTGAGGGAAGGGACTTTACCGGAACTGAATTGCAGGTTGTACATTCAGTCCTGGAAAAGGCATTTAATGATTTGCAAAAGGCCTGGGCCCCGATCCTGCCCCTTGAGTTCGAGCACATAGGATCTGAAGTAAATCCACAGTTTGCAAATATCGTAAGCCCAAGTGAAGTCGTTGTGATCTCGACTTTCCAGGTAGAGCTGGAGAACGGCGGCGGCGATATGCACATGACCTTGCCGTATTCAATGATTGAGCCTATCAGGGAGCAGTTGCATGCCGGAGTACAAAGTGACACCTCCGAAAGAGATGAACGCTGGGGCCGTGCACTTAACGAAAGTATAAAGCTGGCACCGCTGACTCTTAAGAGTCGACTAACAAAAATAAATATGACCCTGGGAGAATTAAAAGAGCTGAAAACCGGGGACGTATTACCGATTGAATTACCCGAGGCTGTAACAGCGACTATTGAAGACGTGCCGGTACTGAAGGGTAGCTACGGCGTTTCACGTGGGAATTGTGCACTCAAGGTCACTGAAATATTGAATAACGAAGAACAGAAGAACAGGGCTTTATAGAGGAAATAACTATGTCAGAACAAATAGCTGAGCCTGGAGCAGAAACAGGCGCCGCGGACGTGAACCAGGCACAGGGTGTTTCTGATGCTGATGCAGCCATGGCTGAAGCCATGATGGAACAGGCTCCACTTGATGATCTCAATGCAGAGACTGGCGTCATGGCTGCTGGTGATGAAAACCTTAATGCCATACTTGATATCCCGATATCGTTATCAGTCGTTATTGGGCAGACCAGCATCAGCATTCGTAACCTGTTACAACTTAACCAGGGGTCGGTCGTAGAACTGGACAGGTTAGCGGGCGAGCCGCTTGATGTGATGGTAAACAATACGCTGGTCGCGCAGGGTGAGGTTGTTGTTATCAATGACAAGTATGGGATTCGCCTTACAGATGTGATTAGCGCACTGGATCGCGTGCGAAACCTGCAGGCCTGATTTGACAATGAGAGACTCTTGCACTCGGGAAAAATACATGGCTAAAGCAATAGTTCTTTCGTCGTTGTTATTTCTATCCACCGGGGCATTAGCATCCGATTCAGCACTTACAGGTAGTGGAATTATTTCAGTATCCCAGGTCCTGGGCTTGTTGCTTGGTCTTCTTGTCGTGTTATCAATTTTTCTTGTGCTGGCATTCCTGTTGAAGAGGGTCTCCGGGATCAAGGGTTTCAGCAAGGGGCACCTGGAAATAATCGATACGATTCACCTGGGCAGTAAGGAGAAAGTGATGGTTGTACGTGTTGCTGAAAATTACGTGCTGCTTGGTGTTTCATCCACCGGTATTACGCTCCTGGATACGCTGGATGGGCAGAGTGTTTCCAGGGCGGAAAGTTCGGATGCCGCTACGCCGGGCTTTGCACAACTGCTTTCCTCTGCAGGGATAAGCAGGGGGTAGTTAATGAGAGTAAGTCTCCTCCTGCTTTCTGTCCTGTGCCTGTTCTCAAGTTCTACATGGGCTGCAGGTGGACTGGATATCGTGACTGTCGCGGAAAACCAGGGTGGAGGGCAAACCTATACCCTGAGCATCCAGATACTGGTACTCATGACCGTGCTGACACTGCTACCGTCAGCGTTGTTGATGATGACATCTTTTACCAGGATCATCATTGTGCTGGCCATTCTCAGGCAGGCACTGGGTACCGCCCAGACACCGAACAGCCAGGTACTTATCGGTCTTGCGCTCTTCCTGTCATTTTTTGTAATGGCACCTGTGCTTGACCAGGTATTCCAGGGTTCGGTTAAACCCTATCTATCCGAGGAAATCGAGTTAACACAGGCTGTACAAAACG
>CAZXDV010000281.1:0-3707 GCA_964639535.1 uncultured Enterobacteriaceae bacterium
ATCGCGGGACCTGGACAAAACCTTTCTACGAACATGAAGGTTGCCGTTTTCAAGCCGGTGGTGAGGAAGAGATGTCGTGGGAAGATCTTAAGCAGATGTGGAAAATATGGGACGAGGACTGACTTTCGAAAATTGCTATTTTTCCCTCATACTTCGTTCTCAACTTTCTCATATGTTCACGTATTGTCGTGTACGCTCCGCTATTCGAAAGATTCGTGCCTCGTCTGAGAAAAAAATTTCTAATTTTCTCTTATCACTCGAATTGCAAACATATTTATTTTCATGAACGAACTGATTCAAGAACTGGCAGCTAAAGTGCGTGGGGAAGTGTTGCTTCCCGGTGACAGGGACTATGATGATGTGCGGCGTCTCTGGAACGGCATGATAGACAAGAGGCCTGCCTTGATCGTGCGCTGCCTGGGCAGTGCAGATGTTATCGACGCGGTTAATTTTGGCCGAGATAACAATCTTGATATTGCTATTCGGGGTGGTGGTCACAACGTTGCCGGTAATGCGGTTTGCGACGATGGCCTGATGATCGATCTTTCCCTGATGCGCGGCGTGCAGGTGGATCCCGAGAATAAAACCGCCTGGGTGCAGGGCGGCTGCAAGCTGGGTGATGTCGATCGCGAAACCCAGTTACATGGCCTTGCGGTGCCGGCAGGAGTGGTTTCCCATACTGGTGTAGCGGGACTAACGCTGGGTGGTGGCACCGGCTGGTTATCTGGCAAGCATGGTCTCACGGTGGATCATTTACTTGAAGTTGAAATCGTGACGGCAAAAGGCGAGTTGCTGCGTGCCAGTAAAAGCGAACACCCGGATCTTTTCTGGGCCCTGACCGGTGGTGGTGGAAATTTTGGCGTGGCGACTGCCTTCAAGTTCAATCTTCTCGAAATCGGTCCAATGATGATGCGTGCTGCAGTGCTGTATCCTGCAGCAGATGCGGAGGAGGTTCTTGCCCGCTGGCGTGAACTCTTACCCGGTCTTCCAGACGAGGTGACAACCCTGGCTATTCTCTGGGCCATACCCGATGTTGACATGTTTCCCGAGCAATATCGCGGACAGCCGGTGTTGGCGATCCACGGTGTTTACTCAGGTGCTGTTGATGTGGGTGAATCTGCGGTTCAAGCTTTACGGGAACTGGGCACTTCGCTGATTGATGTGAGCGGCCCTGTAGCGTACACAGATCTGCAGCAGCAATTTGATCCTTTTGTTCCCATGCATGATTGCCAGTACTACTGGAAGTCTATCGAAATAGATGAACTTTCAGACGAAGTCATCAAGCAGATCGTCACGAACGGTGAATCACGACCACCGCGTTCACTAATCGTGATACAGAATATGAAAGGCCAGTACAGCAGGGTGGATGCCAGTGCGACTGCTTACGGCGATCGTTCCATTCCTTTTTTGCTTGAACTCAATGCCACCTGGACGGATCCGGCTGAAAACGAAGAAAACATCAAGTGGACAAGGGATTTCTGGGAGTTGATGAGGGCCTATTCCTCTACCGGTGGCGTCTACCTGAATCACCCGGGTTTTGGTGAAGAGGGAGAAGAACTGGTAAAGGCATCCTATGGTCGGAATTATGCGCGTCTTGCCCGGATAAAGGCGGATTATGATCCGGAAAACCTGTTCCACCTGAACCAGAATATAAAGCCTGCCTGATTTTGCAATTAGCTGGCCTGCCTGCTAGATTGGAGGCCACGAATCCAGCCTATCGTTCAGAAGAGGATAAAGCGTTGAAGACACAAATATCCCAGGTGAATGCCTGTATGAAACTCTCCCTCATCACTACCACGCTGTTATTTTTTATACTTGGCCCTGCCGTTTCTGCCTACCAGGGGGATGCGCCCTTTGAAAAAGCACGCGAGGAGAATAAAAAAGACTGGGACAAGGAAGATCGCAGCATCGACAGGAAGCTGGCGAAGCTGAAGAAAAAACACGGGAAAAGTCCGAATATTATCTACATCCTCGGTGATGATGTGGGTTGGGGAGAGCTGGGCTCCTACCTGGGGGGAAAACTTCGCGGTACACCAACGCCAAACCTCGACAACATGGCAAAACAGGGGATGCAGTTCCTCTCTCATTATTCTGAACCATCCTGCACGCCCACGCGCCTGGCGTTATTAACCGGGCGTCACCCGGTGCGCACCGGTGTCGACATTGTACTGTGGCCCGGGCAAACACAGGGCCTGGCACCTGGAGAAATTACTGTTGCTGAAATGCTATCCGATGCCGGTTACCACACGGCCATGTTTGGCAAGTGGCACGTGGGAGACCTTGAGCAACACGCTCCTGAGAACCAGGGTTTTGATTATGCCTACTACGGTCTCTATAACGGTGCGATTTATTCCTGGGTAAACCAGAAAAACTTTTATGAACAGCAGACCCTGGATGGTGTCGGGCATTTCTACGATTTCCCCGGAACTTTTGAAGACTACAAGAATAAATATGGCATTGAGATCCTTGGCGCCCTTGAAGGTATAAAAGGCAAAGGCCGCAAGGAAATTAAACCCATGGGCCCCGAATCCATGGTGGAGATGGAAGCGGATTCCATCATGAAGATGAAGAAGTACATCAAGGAAAAAGCAAAGTCCGACAAACCGTTCTTTCTTTACTGGGCATCCTATGCACAGCAGATGGCATCTTCGCCAAGAGAATATCGTTTCAATGAAGGGCTTGATCATCGCAATAACCAGAGTGCGCAGCTGGCACAACATGATGACTACATCAAGCAGCTGCTGGATACGGTGAAAGAGGCCGGCATTGAAGAAAACACCCTGGTGGTTTGGGTAAGTGACAACGGTCCCATGTATGCATTCTGGCCCAATGCCGGCTACTCCTGGCTGCGAGGTGCAAAAGGCGAGGTTTACGAAGGCGGGGTGAGAACCCCGGGTTTTGCTGTGTGGCCCGGCATGATCGAACCAGGTCAACAGGTGATGGACATGATTTCAGTCACCGATCTTTTTACTACAGCCGCACGAATCGCGGGTGTTGAGAACAAGCTCCCGTCAGATCGCGTCATCGATGGTATTGACCAGTTACCGCTGCTGTTTAATGGCGAGGGTAACGGTCGCCGCACTTACCAGTTTTATTACAGTGGTAATGACCTGAAAGCAATTCGCATGGAAGATCATAAGCTGGTAATCGTCCCGGGTTCCCGCGGCGGACTACCAAATTATGAAATGTATAACCTGATACGTGATCCCGGTGAAAAATATGGTGCCATGTACAACCATCTCTGGGCAATCGTGCCGTTTCAACGCATGGTGGGTTCCCACATGAAGTTGATTCGACAGTTTCCACACAGGAAGATTAAGTCAGGGCTTTTTTAAAAAATGTTGAATTCTGTGAAGTCATTTTTTTGAAATCAGGAATGGGTGACGGGGCATTTTCCTTCTAACTTGATGACTATCATTACCTTAATCCCGTTACTTTGAGTCTTACCTGAGTTAAACAGCGATTTTTATGTTTGCCGTGTTTTTGTTACCCTGACTTGCATGAATTCAACAAATGAAAGTAGTAACAATGACAATATCGAGAGCCAGGAAGAGTCTCTCGCCGTAGATACGCTGGGCGGCAGGTTGTTTTTTGCCCGCGAAGCCCAGGGTCTCAGCGCCAGGCAACTAGCCGGTAAAGTAGGTGTGGAGTCCCGTACCCTGCGAGCCTGGGAATCCGATCGATCTGAGCCCCGATCTAATAAGCTT
>CAZXDV010000282.1:0-3681 GCA_964639535.1 uncultured Enterobacteriaceae bacterium
CATGAAAAACGGGCTGGCAAGCCTGAGGCAGCAAAAAGAGAGAGACAGGGAAAAGATTGCGGAACTGGAGAAGGAACTTTCGGCGGCCCGGGCAAAAGCTGACGCAAAACCTGTGAAACAGGCGTCTACAGCAAGGAAAAAAAGTAAAACGGTAAAGAAGAAAGCTAAATAATCAATCGATCTTCGCCAACCATTCAAAATTTCCATAGAGCATAAGCAGTTTGAATCCATTTAATTTTAATTCGGAAAAACTGAATGCCGAACTGCAGGAGCTTCTTGCAAGCCTGTCGCAGGGTGTTGAAGCGATGCAGGGTCATGAAAACCTTACTCCCGGTACATCAGAGAAGGAGTGCGTGTTTCAGCAGGACAAGGTCAGGCTTTATCGCTACAGCGCCAGCACAGAGAAACTGGAATGCGCGCCCCTCTTGATCGTGTACGCACTGGTCAATCGACCCTATATGACTGACTTGCAGGATGGGCGCTCCCTGGTCCAGGGACTGCTCGAGAAAGGGGTCGATGTTTATCTTGTTGACTGGGGATATCCTGACCGGGCTGATGTTGACACTTCACTACACGACTATATCAATATCTACCTTGATAATTGCGTCACGCATATATGTGAAGAGCATGGGATTGACAAGCTGAACCTGCTGGGAATTTGCCAGGGTGGTGTTTTTTCATTGTGCTATACCGCGCTCAGGCAGGAAAGAATCAAGAACCTCGTCACCACGGTAACGCCCGTTGATTTTCACACCGACGATGACTTACTCAGCCACCTGGTTCGTCATATTGATATCGATCTCTGCGTTGACACTTTTGGAAATATTCCGGGTAGCTTTCTCAATACACTTTTTCTTTCATTGAAACCCTACAGGCTCATGGGACAGAAGTATGTCGACATGCTGGACATCCTGGGAGACCCGGACAGGTTTGAAAATTTTATACGAATGGAAAAATGGATTAATGATTGTCCCGATCAGGCAGGCCAGGCTTTTCGTGAATTTGTTACGCAATGCTACCAGGGTAACAGGCTGGTCAAGGGAAGCCTGGAGATTGGCAGCGAGACCGTTGATCTTGAAGACATCGATATCCCGGTACTCAACATTTTTGCGCGGGACGATCACCTGGTGCCGCCAGATTCAAGCAAGGCACTGGCCGGTTGTGTCAGCAGTACGGATTACAGTGAAATAGAATTTCCCGGGGGACATATCGGTATTTACGTCAGTTCAAAGTCCCGCGAGATGCTCCCGCCAGCAATTAGCCAATGGCTGCTGGAAAGAAAATAGCGCGTTATTAATTTAGTTGATTCGGTTTCACGGCTTGCAATATTGCTGCCGAACAAACCAGTCGATGGCGTCAGAAATGGCTTCACGTGCGGGGCGTGATTGATAACCCAGGGCTGTCCGTGCCTTTTCACTTGAAAAAAACATGTGCTTCTTCGCCATCCTGATAGCATCAACAGTGGCAAGTGGCTCTATCCCTGTAAGGGATGCCCATTTTTCAGCAAGCCAGGCAAGCGGCAGTACCAGGTCGTGAGGAAGCCTCAGGGCTGGTGGTTTTTTGCCTGTGAACTCACAGATACACGCAAGAATATCCCTGAGCTTCATGTCTTCGCCGCCAAGGATATAGCGTTGTCCAATTTCACCCTTTTCAAGGGCCAGCAGGTGCCCGCGGGCCACGTCATCGACGTGGACGATATTCAATCCTGTATCGACATAGGCTGGTATTTTTCCATTCACGCAATCTACGATAATACGCCCGGTGGGAGTGGGTTTGACGTCCCCCGGCCCGATTGGCGTCGATGGATTGACGATAACTGCGGGTAAAGCTGATTCCCGCACGAGTAGTTTTACTTCCTCTTCAGCAAGAAACTTGGAACGCTTGTAATGCCCCACCATGTTTTCAATTGAAACGGGAGACTCCTCGTTGGCAGGTGTGAGATCGGCATGTATTCCAAGCGTGGCAACGCTGCTTGTGTAGACAATTTTTTTTACACCCGCCCGAAGGGCCAATTGCATCAGGTTCCGGGTCGCATCAACGTTTACCCGGTACATGGTTTCAGGGTCGGGGATCCAGAGACGGTAATCTGCAGCTACGTGGAACAGGTAGTCGCATGAGTTTAGTGCTTGCTGCAGGACTTCAGTATTCCTGAGATCGCCTTCGATGATATCAACTGCAAGACCATCCAGGTTTCTACGGTCGCTTCCAGGCCTGGCAAGTACCCTGGCCTCGTGTCCTTGCTCGACCAGCTGGCGTAAAACGGCAGATCCGACAAAACCATTGGCCCCTGTAACCAGGGTGGTCATGAGACGCTAGCTCCGCGCGCCGACGTACCGGGCTTCCTTGCAACCACGCATTCAGCCAGCGTCATTTTCCGGTAACTGGCTGGCGAGGAGACTTGGTAATACCAACAGCATGCTGACCAGGGTCATGGCGACCCCGATAGTGAGAAGTTTACCCATACTTGCCGTGCCTAGCTGGGGGGAGAAGGCCAGGTTTCCAATACTTCCCATTGTTGTCATTGAACTGACAACAACCGCGCGTGCCGAGCTCGTACCAAGGAGACCGCGGTCTTTGGGCAGCGCAGTTCGAAACCTGTGCAGGATATGAATACCACTATCCACGCCGATACCCAGTATCAGTGGCAGGGCAATAACGTTTGCGAAATTAAGTGGAATATCAACGATGACGCTCAGTCCACCCGTGAATACGGCGGCGGTCAGGAGCGCCGCGACGACATAGATTGAGTCTCTCTTATGTGCCAGCAACACGAGCAGGAAAAGGGTAATAACGATCAGGGCGTAGCTAAAAGCCTCCCGGAATGCCTTGATAACGGCATCACTGGCTTCAATATTGATGATAGGTGAACCGACAACGCGGGGATCGGCCTGTTGCAGCGCCGTCACAAAGCGTCGCATGGCATCATTATCCTGCACATTCTCTGCCGGATAGATTTCAATAAGGTAACTCTTGTTTTCCCGGTTGAACCAGCGTTCTTCCAGTTCAGGTGGAATATTGTCACTGTTTATGAAGTCCGCATTTAGCGAAGCATTCAAGGTTTCCAGGCGGCCGGGTAAGGAGTCAAGTAAACTGCTTTCAAAACGGGATAACTTTCTCGCGACCTGGTCGGCGTTACCCTGTCGCAGTGTATCGACGAATGCATCCAGGTTTTGCTGAAATTCGAGGTACACGGGTCTGCCGATAGTAAGCGGAGAATCACGCAATCTTTCCGCGAAATCATCAAGTATTTGCAAGCGATCGTTATCGCTCAGCGGCGTATTGACCGGTGCAGTACTTAGATCCCCGAGCAACAAATCCATTTCTTCAATGATAGCCAGCTTGTCTTCCTGCTCCGCTGGAATAAAATCCTCTATCCATAAAAGGTGATCTACCTGTGGCAGCGCCTCGAATTTCTCAATGATCTGCAATGCTTCTGCCCTGTCATGCGCGAGTATAATGCCGGTCCATGGCGAGGTGTCGCTGTTGGCAAGGAGTTCCTGGAATACCTGCACAGATTCGTTGTCCTGGTCCTGCAGGTTCAGCGTGTTGTAATCGAACCTGACCTGGCTGATAAATCCCAGCAATATCACTACCGCTGCCAGGGTCAACAGCTTGATCCTGCGGGAATGTGTAAAGGGCAGGACGAACAGCCAGTGCAGGCCAGGGTGTTTCGTAGTGGAG
>CAZXDV010000283.1:0-3672 GCA_964639535.1 uncultured Enterobacteriaceae bacterium
AAGGTGCGCAAGAAGTACTTGAAGCCAGCCTGGATACACAAATTGGTTTCGCAGCCACAGATTCCCTTGGACTGTGTTTATTTGGACGCAGTGTCACAACTGCAGAGCTTGAACTGGTTGCCAATGCTATCAATGATGCCCATGGCACTGAACTTGATAGTTCTTTCTTTATGAAACTTGGCAGAAAAACCCTTGAGCTTGAGACTGAATTCAACAAGGCTGCCGGGTTTACCGAGGAAGATGACGAGCTACCCGCTTTCTTTTACGAGGAAGCCCTTCAACCCACGGGAAAACGTGCCCGGTTTCACAGCAAGGAATTGAATAGCCTGCTCGCGTCCGGCGTGTAAAAACACCGAAGTTTTTTGAACTTCTTGCTTTTTAGCGTTCCGATTGAGCCAGTTCCCGGGCCTGCCCGTTCAACTTGAGCAGGAGCTCATCCAGCTGCCGGACTTCTTTTTCGCTTAGCGCGGAAAGCAGGGACTCTTCATAGCTTAATGCCATGGGTACGATTTGCGAGTAAGTAGAATAGCCGCGGCTGGACAGGCAGAGAATCGAGCGACGCCTGTCTTCCATTGAAAAACTGCGCTGTAGCAACTTCTTGTTGAGCAATTTTGTCACGGCGCGGCTCACCGTCACCTTGTCCATCTCGGTTTCGCGACAGACTTCATCTGCCGACAGATCGCTTTGCTGCCCCAGCACGGCCATGACACGCCACTCGGCAATACTCAGGTCAAACTTGAGCGAGTACATACTGGCCAGGTTACTGCTGACCTTGTTAGTCACAACGGACAGGCGATAGGGCAGGAAACTCTTCAGGTCAAGAATGCCCGGTACCGTCTTTGTCACCTTGCTTACTTCCCGAAGTGCTTGTTGAGACCCTGCCAGCAATTCACGTAGTTCGCCTGTCGCTGCTCACACTCCAGCGCGAACCTGGTGGGCTGGATAACAAAGCGTGACTCAAACATGAAGGCCAGGGTGTTATCGTAACGATGGGGCTTGAGATCAGCATTTGATGCCCCCTCAAAGGCATCAACATCGGGCCCATGGGCTGACATGCTGTTATGTAAACTTGCACCCCCTGGCACAAAGCCCTCGGGCTTGGCATCGTACATACCGTAGATCAGGCCCATGAATTCACTCATCAGGTTACGGTGATACCAGGGTGGGCGAAACGTGTCCTCGGCCACCATCCAGCGTGCCGGGAAAATAACAAAATCTGCGTTGGCAACGCCCGGCGTATCAAGCTGGGATGAAAGAACCGTGAAGATCGAAGGGTCAGGGTGATCGTAACTCACCGTGTTCATGGTATTAAAACGTGAAAGGTCATACTTGTAGGGAACGGCGGTGCCGATCCAGGCTACGACATCAAGCGGCGAATGACCTATATCACAGCGAAACAGGTTACCCATAAACTTGTTTACCAGCTCAAACTCACCTTCCCTTTCTTCATAGCTTGCAACAGGAGCGAGGAAATCCCGGTCATTGGCATAACCATCTGAACCTACCGGGCCACGTTCCGGAAGCTGAAACTGTGCCCCGTAGTTCTCGCACACATATCCGCGACTTGGCCCATCCGGTAGTACAACGCGAAACTTGATGCCTCGCGGAATGACGCATATCTCACCCGGTTGAACATCCAGCACCCCGCATTCAGTATGGGCACGAAATGTCCCCTGCTGCGGTACGATGAGTAACTCGCCGTCACTGTTGTAGAAGAAACGCTTCTCCATGCTAGTGTTGGCCAGGTACATGTGAATACCGATCCCTGTTACACCCACGTTGCCGTTGGCTGCAATCGTGGTTAAGCCCTCGACAAAATCCGTGGGTTTTTCCGGAACAGGAAAGGGATCCCAGCGCAGCTGGTTTGGCGGTGTTTCGATCTCGGTGACTGGACCACTCCTGAGCAGTCCATTATCCATGCGCTCAAAGTCGCCCTGCACCACGGACGGCCTGATTCGGTAAAACCAAGTACGAAAATTGCTTGCCCTTGGTGCGGTAAAGGCTGTACCTGAAAATTTCTCGGCGTAAAGCCCATAAGGGACTTTTTGCGGCGAGAACTGTCCGCGGGGCAAGGCCCCCTCAAGGGCCTCGGAATGATGTTCGTTGCCAAAACCACTCAGGTATTCAAGTGCCCCGGCAACATCAGCTTGTGCGTCATTATCCGTTTTCATCACGGTAGCCATGTCGATAACCTCTGCTTGACGAATAGAATAAAAACAGTATAGTTACAAATGTAACTAATTTCAAGAATCAGGAATCCGACCATCCTGTCAGCCGGAATGATGGTAAGGTTGGGCATTGCTCTATAGCGGGAGAAACAAGTGAAACTAGCGAGTCTCAAAGAAGGCGGCCGTGACGGCACGCTGATCGTGGTTAACCGTGATATGACGAAGGCTGTAAAAGTGCCTGGAATCGCACACACCATGCAGGCAGCCATGGACGAATGGAGTGAAAAAGCGCCGCAACTTGAAGCGGTGTTTGAGCAGCTGCAGGAAGGAAGCGCTGAGAACAGTTTTGATCTTGATACAAGTACACTTGCAGCTCCCCTGCCCCGCTCTTACCACTGGGCGGATGGCAGCGCCTATGTCACCCATGTTGAACTGGTGAGAAAGGCCAGGGGCGCGGAGCTTCCCGAGTCATTCTGGACAGACCCCCTGATGTACATGGGCGCATCCGATGTTTTCCTGGGTCCCCATGATGATATCCCTGTGCAGGACGAGGCCTGGGGTATTGATTTTGAATCAGAAGTTGTTGTTTTCACCGATGATGTCCCCGCCGGCGTGTCCGTTGACAATGCCGGGAATCACATCAAGCTCATTGCCCTGGTCAATGATGTCTCACTGAGAAACCTGATCCCGGCTGAGCTTGCAAAGCAGTTTGGGTTTTACCAGTCCAAGCCCCACACCTCTTTTACACCGGTGGCGGTCACGCCCGACGAGCTTGGCGATGCCTGGGATGGTAAGCGCGTGCACTTGCCACTGCACAGTACCCTGAACGGGGAAAAGGTCGGCACACCCAACGCCGGTGTCGACATGGTGTTTGATTTTCCGCAATTGATTAACCATGCGGCAAAATCAAGACCACTCATGGCAGGTACTGTCATCGGTTCCGGCACTATTGCCAATGTTGGCAGCAAGGATGGCTCATCGTGCCTGGCGGAAATACGCTGTCTTGAAACCATCGCCGACGGCAAGCCATCAACTCCTTTCATGGAGTTCGGTGACCGTATCGAGATAGAAATGCTCGATAAAAATGGGGAATCCATTTTCGGCAAGATTAACCAGCAAGTTAAACAGTACACGCCGGCAGAATGATCAAGCTCTATAGCTACTGGCGTTCTTCTGCGGCCTACAGGGTGCGGATTGCGCTAAACCTGAAAGGACTGGAATATGAAACCGTTCCCGTGCACATGCTCAAGGACGGCGGTGAACAGTACAGGGATGAATACAGGGCAATAAACCCCCAGAGCCTGGTGCCAACCCTTGTTGATGGTGACATATCCTTGAGCCAGTCACTGGCTATCATGGAATACCTTGATGAGCAGTACCCGGAGAACCTGTTGGTACCAGGCGAAGCGAAGCAACGTGCAAAGGCCAGGCAGCTTGCCCTCAGCATAGCCTGCGATATACATCCACTTGATAACCTGAGGGTCCTCAAGTATCTCAAGCATGA
>CAZXDV010000284.1:0-3649 GCA_964639535.1 uncultured Enterobacteriaceae bacterium
AACCATCTATTTAGACGCTAAATCTTTCTTCATAAAAGCGGCATCGCCTGGGCAGATTCCCGCGAACTCCTCAGTCTGCCTGATGGATGCAGGTGCAAGTTCCCTGGCCACTTTTGTATAACCCATAGCGCTAAAAAATTTTTCTGCCGTGGTGGTAAGCAAATACAGGTGCTGCGCCCCCTTATCTCGAGCATAATTCTCTATGCTTTCAACCAGGACTTTTCCGGCACCGCTGCCACGGGCTTCCTCGGCAACGGCAAGCGAGCGTAACAGCCCATTTGATTCAAATAGTTCGACACCCACCAGGCCCTGTAAACTCTCTTCCGTGCCGTAACCGAGAAAGTGATCAAAGTGACCGGCTTCAAGATCGGACGTGGGCAGGTCACAGGCGGCCAGGAGTTCTTTTGAACTGGATTCAGGAGGGTGGGAAAATATCTTGCTCATCGAAGCCGGGAAAATATGTTATTTACCTTATCGCGATTGGGTTTACGATGCCCTGGACAGCACCCCTTAATTTCGGGATCCCCAGCACAAAGAGAAATTCACTAACGCCGTCCTGGTTGAGAGCCCGTGTATCCATGTGCTCGATAATATGTATCCCGTTCTTTGTTATCAACAGCTGGTGTACCGGGGCTATTTCCTCGTACGTAGCGGGATGGGCTTCAATAGTACGAGCATCGATGCCGACCAGTGCGATTTCCTTGTCAACCAGGTAACTCGCACCATCGACCCCCAGGCCCGGCTGTGTATCAAGATAGACCTGGGTATCATTCCAGAGCTTGGGCAACCAGCCTGTATGAAATATTACGACGTCGCCCTTCTTAATTTCAATCCCCTGTTTTTTTGCAGCGCCTGCAATTTCCCTACTATTAAACTCTGTACCTGCTGGCAGTACATCAACGCCGTAATAAGCGGCCATATCAAGTAAAATACCACGGGACACGATAGGCGGGATCGATTCCATCCCGTAAAGCTTTACACCTGTCAGGTTACCGGAAAGAACCTCTTTCTCGGTCGCCCCATTGTAATATCGGCGTCCGATTCCCGGGTGCGCAAATCCGTCTATGGTTGTACCGAGACCATCATTGGTGATAACCAGGCTTTCGTTTGCGGTAAAACCATTCGGGCCGATTTCACTGGGTGTCATGGGATAGGATTTGACCTGGTAGAAACGACCATAGTTATCCCGCGAAGACTCGTTGGTTTCCACGGCGAGAGAATACACTTTTCCCCGCGTAACAAGCCCGGCCGCTTCCAGCACGATCCCGGGAGAAAGGTTATTTAATGCACCTATCCTGTCGTCAGCGCCATACCTTGATGGATACCATTTTTCCTCTGCAGCCAAGCTTGATGTAAACAATACCAGGGCTACGGCCAGTACCGTTCTTCTAATGATGCAGGACATTAGCTTTTCCTCCTTCGAGATAAAAACTTCATTGCCGGTTAATGATACTATCAATACAGGATTTCATTTGCGCTTTTGCCTGATTAGTCTTATTTTCCTTTTAACTTGACCTGGGCAGGAAATTACCATGACTCTTGATATGACACCGGAAGAACTACTCACAACAACACGGGCAGTACGAAAACGACTGGATTTTTCAAAGCCGGTGGAACGCGAAGTAATAGAGGAATGCCTGGCGATTGCACAACAGGCGCCGACAGCATCCAATGCCCAGGGCTGGCACTTCATCGTTGTTACGGACGAGGAAAAGCGCGCTGCGATAGCCGAGTACTATCGCAAGGGCTGGGAAGTCTATATCAACATGCCGGAATCAGCGGCGGCTGTGGCTTCAAAAGATGAAAAATACAAGGAGGTGCAGGGTCGCGTGGTGAGCTCCGCCCAGTACCTGGCCGAGAATATCGAGAAAGTACCGGTCATGGTAATCCCGTGCATTACCGGGCGTACCGATAAT
Organism: uncultured Enterobacteriaceae bacterium; assembly: GCA_964639535.1. Classification (GTDB taxonomy): domain Bacteria; phylum Pseudomonadota; class Gammaproteobacteria; order Eutrophobiales; family Eutrophobiaceae; genus WLWS01. The sequence goes on from CAZXDV010000284.1 coordinate 1,917, forward strand.
GCACCCATCATGATGCAGAGCGGTCAATGGGGAACAATCGGCCCTGCCACGTGGAACTTCATGCTCGCAGCAAGGACCCGCGGTCTTGGCACCTGCTTTACCTCGATCCACCTTTTCTTTGAAAAGGAAGTGGCCGGGATCCTTGGCATACCTTACGATGAGATCATGCAAACCGCCCTAATCCCGGTGGCCTACTCCATCGGCACTGATTTCAAGCGTGCCCATCGCATGCCCCTCGAAAACATCGTGCACTGGGACAGCTGGTAGCGGTTTATTTTCCGAACTTGATCGGAAACAACATTGGCACCTTTTGCTGGTAATCCCGGTATACATCACCAAAGAATGTCACCAGGTCTTTCTCTTCAAATTGCAGGGCAATAATGATGTAAGCCGTTGTCGCCGCGGCGAAGAGTAAATGCCCGGCGGTCATGTGTGGTGTTGCCCAGAAGGCAATCACAAAACCGAGCATGATGGGATGGCGGCAAAGCCGGTAGAGGCCAATAATGCGAAAGTCCAGGTGGCTGTACTCTTTACCCTTGAAATTCAGGTAGACCTGCCTCAGTCCAAACAGGTCGAAATGATTAATGAGAAAGGTAGATACCAGCACCATCAGCCAGCCTGACCAGAAAACAACCTGTATCACCGTCGCCAGGATCCCTCCATCAACATGCCAGATCACTTTCGGCATCGGTACCCAGAACCAGTAAAGTACAAATAACAGCAGGCTTGAAAGAAGCACGTAGGTACTGCGCTCAATGACACTGGGTACCATCCGGGTAAACCAGGCCTTGAACGCGGGCCGGGCCATCACGCTATGCTGAATAGCAAAAGCGCCCAGCAATATCGTATTTATCAGAATGGCGTTAACCGTACTGGTGGCAATGCCCGAATTAATGGTCTTTGGAACTATAAAGCCACCGACAAAACCGATGGCATACAAAAAGGACAAGAGAAAAACAACATAACTAATGACAGCATACAAAGCGTAAATAAATTTACTCATCACTCACTCCCCCATTAGTAAGTACGTGTTGTGCTACTGGCCGTTAGATAACCATGATCGTGCTAACTGCTCTGCCTTGCTTACCTGCTCGCCGGACATCAACTTCTTCACCGCATCGCGGTGTTTTCCTGCATCTTCAAGCCCGCTTTCAAGGGCAATTGTTAAATACTTGTAGGCCTGCACCAGGTCCTGTTTTACTCCCCAGCCGTTGGCATACATGATACCGAGATAGTCCTGTGCCTCGGCAATGCCCTGCTCGGCCGCCAGGCCATGCCAGTGAGCGGCATCCTTGTAACTTTTTTCAACACCACTACCATCGAGGTAATGCAGCCCCAGGTTGTACTGCGCAAGACCGTCTCCCTGTTCAGCAGCCTTGCGGTACCACGCCGCAGCCTGCGCGGGATCGGCTTTTACACCCTTACCCCAGGTGTAAATCCTGCCCATGTTGTTCTGTGCTTCCACGTTACCCTGCTCCGCTGCCATCAGGATCCACTTTGCTGCTTCCTTGTCATTCTTCTTTACCCCGGTGCCTTTCATGTACATGACACCAAGCGCATGTTGTGCAGCAGCGTTGCCCTGGTCGGCAGCCAGTCGATAGAGCTTTGAGGCCTGTTTATAGTTTTTACGAACGGCCTCGCCCTCGAAATGAAAAACCCCGAGGCTATATTGCGCCTCCGCGTAACCCTGGTCTGATGCAAGGCGCATCCACTTGATAGCTTCCTTGAGGTCG
>CAZXDV010000285.1:0-3625 GCA_964639535.1 uncultured Enterobacteriaceae bacterium
CGGTAAGTTTGTCGGCGGCAGTTTCACCTATACGCTGCGCAATCGTGATAACTATCGGCACAGGGTGTTTTTTGGAGTGGATGACAAGCTGTTTGAAAACAATATTGACTTTCAAGGGGTGCCCCTGGGAGTTGATGTGCGTAGTCGTCCGCTAACCCTGGGCTATTCCGGTGAGTGGCGTCTTGAAAAAGCAGGGCTTAACTTCCAGGTCAGCTACCTGCGCAACCTGCCCGGAGGCAATCATAATGACGGCGCGGTTTACCGGGCCGCAAGGCTGGGGGCAAAGCAGAGCTGGGAAGCGATCCGCCTGGCTGCGGCTGGCAGCTATGCCTTGCCGAAAAACTGGATGGCGACATTTTCCTTTAACGCCCAGTACACTGACGAAGCCCTCATCAGCGGTGAGCAATTCGGTGCCGGTGGCATGAACTCGGTACGTGGTTTTGAAGAACGTGGCACCACCGGTGATCGTGGCGCGAAATTATCCATCGAAGCACTGACTCCCGAGCTCAAGTACAACCTGCGTTTACTGGCTTTCATGGACATGGGGCACGTGAAAATTCTTAACACGGCACCGGGACAAATCAGCAGTGACACCATATTGAGCATGGGGCTTGGTGCGCGCTGGCGATGGAACGACAGGTTAAGCGCCAGCTTTGATTATGGTCACAGCGTGGAAGGTGCCGAGCTGCCCAACGCAGGTGGCGTCAAGGCCCATTTCGCCGTGTACTACAGGTTCTAGGCCATGCGTTCCACGCTATTGATTTTCACTTCTCTCCTGGCAATCCTGTCATGGAGCACGAGTGTGACCGCAGCCGATGACATTGGCAAAGTGGTCTTTGCCAGGGGCGCAGTATCCGCCCAGGGCAGCGGGGGACAGGTGCGTATCCTGGGTAAGGACGCCGCTATCTACGAGGGCGACACCATTCGAACTGCAAAGAAAAGCTTCGCAGTCCTCAAGCTCAATGACGGCACAAGACTGTCGGTGAGACCGGACACCATCATGGCCATTAACGACTACGTGGATAAAGAAGGAGACGAGAGTGCCACCATGCGGCTCTTTCGCGGCGGCCTGCGTGCCATCTCCGGCTATATCAGCAAGCGTAATCCCGGTGCTTTCAGGATCAATACGGCGGTGGCAACCATCGGTATTCGCGGCACCGAGTTTGATGCGAGGTTATGCGAGGAAGACTGTGCCCGGGAGGCGGCGGGGCTCAAGCAAAAGGCAGCGCCAATCAAGTCTGCCGTGATAGGCCGCGCCGCCTTCGTCAAGGGTGAGGTCAGGGCGAAGAAAAAAGGCGGGGAGGAGCGCAAGATTACTCGCGGTGCGCCACTTTATGAAACCGACGAGGTCACCACGGCCGCTAAGGCCTATGCCATCCTGGTGTTTCGTGACCAGACGCGCGTGACGCTGAAGCCGGATACGGTTTTCAGGATAGAGCAATACCGCCAGGATGCTGCAAATCCGGAAGAGGAAAGTTCGTTCTATAATATGTTAAAGGGTGGTGTACGTGCTTTAAGTGGCTTGATGAGCAAGCGCAATCCCCAGTCATTCAGGATGAACACCGCGGTGGCAACCATCGGTATACGCGGAACGGGATTTGACCTGCTCTGGCTCGGACCCTGTAGCGCATCGCCCGATTGTGGCTTGCTGGCGTCAGTCTGGCAGGGGTCGATTTCCACGGACAACAATGCAGGAATCAACCAGCTTGATCTCAACCAGGCGGCGCGTATAGGCAGTATCGACCTTGCACCTGAACTTATACGTGAAGCCCCGGTATTTAATGTGCCGAGACCGGATAGCGTGGATATCGATTTCGAAAACCTGTTTGGCAGTGAAGAGCAGCAGGGCATAGATGATGGACTGTATGTGGCCTGTTATGAAGGTCATTGCAAGCTGTTCAAGGAAGAGGAGGAACTTGATCTTGGGGCAGGCGAGGCTGGCTTCGCCGATGAAGAGCGACTGGTGAGACTCGAGGAAATTGAAAGTTTTCAACAGGATGATCCTTACCTGAGGACCATCAACGAATTGTTTGACACTCTTTATGAATTGCTTGATGAAAATGTCATCGAGGAGACGGAGTTCGAATGCGTAGTGCGGTGAAAAGACAAGCTACCAGGTGCCGTAGTGGTCGAATAAATTCGACCCTACAGGGAACCCGTCGTGTAGGGCCGACTTTAGTCGGCCATATTATCGGTCTCGCCCTGGGTTTGCTCGCCGGCACACCTGTACACGCCAACCCCACCGGTGCGACGGTGGTGCATGGCAATGTGCAGTTCAAGCACGTCAGTCCCAACGTACTGGAAATCACCAACTCGCCTTCCAGTATTATCAACTGGCAGCAGTTCTCCATCGGTCAAAATGAAACCACTCGCTTTATCCAGGACAATGCCGCCAGCGCTGTTCTGAATCGCGTCACCAGCCAGCACCCTTCAAGTATTCTTGGGCAACTGCTTTCCAATGGTAAGGTCTTTGTAATCAACCCCAACGGCATTGTTTTTGGTTAGAATGCCATCGTAGACACGGCAGGCCTGGTTGCCTCCTCTCTTGATATGACCGACGAGGACTTCCTCAACGGCAACATGAAGTTTAATGGAGAGAACGCCGGTGCTATTCAGAACCTGGGGTACATAAAGGCTGGAGCCGATGGCGATATTTTTCTCATTGCACCCAATATCGAAAACAGTGGTGTGATTGAAACCCGTGGTGGTCAAATCCTGCTTGCTGCTGGCGAGTCCATCACCATTGCCAGCCTGGATTCGGATCACATTGTCTTCGATGTGCAGGCACCTGAAAACGAGGTCGTCAACCTGGGTGAAGTGATTACCCAAGGTGGTGCAGCAAGGATGTTTGCCGGAACCATAAAACACAGCGGTTCCATTAACGCGGACAGCATAACGGTAGATGAACAGGGCCGTGTTGTGCTCAGCGCCAGTGGTGATACCTGGATGACGGGTGATGCAAGGATCTCGGCAAAAGGCGAGACGGGTGGGAATATTGAAATACTGGGCAATCGTGTCGCCTTGCTGGACAACGCAAACATTGATGCCAGCGGTGACAATGGTGGCGGTGAAGTACTTATTGGCGGGGACTACCAGGGCGCCAACCCCGATGTTCAAAATGCTGATATGACCTTTGTTGACGAGCAGGTGTCGATCAAGGCAAACGCCGTGCAGGACGGTGATGGCGGCAAGGTCATAGTCTGGGCTGATGATACCGCCAGGGTGCATGGGTCCATCAGTGCAACGGGTGGCAGTAATTCGGGCGATGGAGGGTTTGTCGAAACCTCCGGCAAGAAAAGTCTTGTTGTCACCGGCACGCCCGATCTCACGGCCGCCTTTGGCACCGGTGGTACATGGCTGATTGACCCGAACAATATCGACATCGTTGCAGGAGGCGGCAACACAGACATCAATGCCGCTGATCCTTTCTTGTCTACCGATGACAATGCCCAGCTCGGCGTTGACCTTATCGAGGCTGCTCTCAGTGGCGGGGCCAGCGTCAGCGTGACTACCGGTACCGGTGGTTCCAACAGCCAGGCCGGTGATATCAATCTCAATACCGACCTGGAGCTGGATGATACGGTAGGTACAAACACGCTGACCCTGAGCGCACACAACGATATCA
>CAZXDV010000286.1:0-3612 GCA_964639535.1 uncultured Enterobacteriaceae bacterium
GAATAGGAAATATCAATGGAGCCCTGGGATATCCATCCCTCGGCACGGGTTCCAAAGAAGGCCGTGTTTTCGGCGGTAGCTGTTTTTTTGAAGGCCCACATTAGCGCCACGCTAAATTCAGTGCTTCTACTTGGTCGAAAGCTCAGGCCCGCTGCAACGTTATCGTTGATCGTGGCGGGTGATATCAGGTTGAACAACATCTGGCTATCCGGTAACTGGCTGGTGCAATGATTATATCCTGCACGTAATGTCCACTTTTCATTGAGCCTGTAATCACCCGCAATTTTTAAGACAGTCTGATTGCGCCAGCCGAAGCCGATCCCGTTTTCAGCGCCAAGCAATCGATCCGGAGTAATGTTTCCTGCCAGCTCCTGGGCCGTGGGACCGGGGTTACCAAGAGCATCGACATTGCCAAACAGGATGCGCTGCACATCAAGTACCAGGGTGAGGTCCTGGTTTGCCTGCCAGGCCAGTCCAATAGTGAAGTGCTCCGGTGCATCAAAGTCACCGTTATTGGCTAACAGCCCGTTGTACTTTTCAAACTTCGCCATGTAAATTTTGCTGGACCAGCTGGCACCCAGTTTCAGGCTGCCAGTCACCTGCCCTATCCAACCAATTCGAACACCTGCTCCGTAAGTCCAGGAAGTACCCCTGTTAGTCAGGCTGGTGGGATCACTGGACAGTGCCGCGAATGAACGTAGCCCGCGTATCCTGAATTGTTGTAGCCCGAGTAAAGGAGAAATGCCAAGCACGTGCCTGTCATTCAATTGATAACTCAGGGTGGGTGCGAAAATAAGCTGGCTGAAATTCGCACCCAGGGTCTGTCTTTCAGGGAAACCGGGGGTGCCCGGTGTTAAACCCGCGATTCGCGCACCTGCCTCATCGTATAAAGGCCGGTGATAGTTTGTGTTGATACCGCCGTTTCCATAAGTGGAAATACCAAATGAAACAGGCCCGTCAGACCGTCTCTTGTAACCGAGGTTTGGCACCAGGAATAACTCCTGGTTACTCCTGTCATCGACTTCCGTGTCACAAAAACCGACACCCCGGCAATCATGTGATGCTTCGCGAAAAGTAAACAGGAAGCGACTGCCTGCATCGATGCCGGGGTTGATGAAGTGCATGCCGGCTGGATTTTGCGCAGCACTCAACGTGTCCTGGGGATGGGCCACGCCCGCACCCGTCATGCTCATGGATTTTGCGCCGTATCCTATCGAGAAATAGCCATTGGTTGCCTGCACATGGGAGCTTGCAATCAACAGCGTGGCGCAGACCAGGCCATATATGGGCCAGCGCCTGTAAAACCTGGTGCAAGGCTTCATTTGCCGATCATTCTGTCTCAATGGATTCGTAACCATTTTCCGTCGAAATCCATTGCGTTCTTGGGCGCGCGCCGACCGATACTTCAGGCGCCAGTATCCCGGCATCCTGCGCTATCCTGTTATCGGGATCAGAGTAATAACCGAGGGCGTAGTTACCCTGCGTATATCCCAATAATTCCTGTAACTCGATTGAAAAGTTTTTTGCAATATCAGGGGGGCATGACAGGTACTGGTTCTCTTCCTGTCGCAGCCAACCCAGGCAATAGGTGATATTCAGGCCAAGTCGCGTATCATTACTCCTGTTTTCGCCTCCTCCGTGGATGACGGTGCCCGTGTGTAGTAACACCGAGCCTTTATCCATTTCCGCCTGGCATACCTCAGAGGGATCGGCTTCCCTGTCCCAGTCCCAGTTCTGACTTCCGGGCACAACACAGGTGGCGCCATTATCAGATGTAAAATCACTCAGTGCCCAGATTGCATTAAACTGGGGTTCAAGATCTTCAGGAATAAATTTTCCCCAGCCAAAGCGATCCCTGTGAAGTGGCTGGGCGTCCTGCCCCGGTTCAATGGCGATGGTCTGCGTCAGGTTCAGCTGGATCCTGTCTGCATAAGGCAGTAAGAACCCTGAAGCCACGTCCAACACCCTCTTATTGATAACCACGTCTCGACAGGATGGCGAACGTGCCACGAGGGCCCCGGTGCGGCGAGTCCTGTCTCCACTAAAAGTTTTTTCACCGGTTTTTGTTTGCTCGATATAGGGACTGACTTCTTCGATAATCTTCCCGCGCACATCCGGGCTCATCACGCTAGATAAAATACACGCACCGTCTCGATGAATAGTGTCCAGGATTTCTCCTGTTGTGCTGTTTTCAGCCAGTGTCTTAATTTGTGCCATGTGTCATTCCTAAATGAAGTTTCACTATCCAACCGACAGCTTACCAATGAAATAATATAGCGACTGGCCTAAATTGGAAGTCATCGTTGCCCCCAGAACAAACAAGTCTCCTTTCAATTGATATTGCAGCGAATCAACATAGAGATTATGTTTATTAATGTCTACAGGGGTCGGAGCAATGGATATTCATACCTATCTTTCGCGAAAAATAGTATTACGTTTACTGCTCTTTTTTTGCCTGCTTACGCAGTCCTTTACCGCCTCCAGTGAGAACACAGGGCAGGAAATTTATGACGAGCAGCTACGACCCGCCAATGTTGTCATCATCTTGCTGGACTGGGCACGGCAAGATGCTTTTGGCGTCTACTCTTCCAAGGACGTAGCCACACCCAATATTGACAGCCTGGCACGCCAGGGGGTGCGCTTTGACAACGCCTATACAACTGCCACCCTGTGCAGCCCGGCTCGCGCATCGATTATTACCGGTGTATATCCACATGCCCATGGTGTTCGAAAAACCATGTACCCGGCAGGTATTAATGGTGGTTTACCCACCATGTACAGGGAACCCTATGCCAATCCATTCAATGAACCGCGCTTTAACCTGGCGATCAACTTTCCGAGGTATATAACAAACTCGGGTTTCGCCACCGCGCATATTGGTAAATGGCATCTCGGTACCACTAACCCGGGCTTTTTCGATCTTTTTAAATCCTACAATTCCCTGATGCCTCACTGGGTCGGGTCACCAAATCGTTCCGCCTACCGTGAGGACATACAGACAAATGAAGGCATCCGCTTTATCCAGCAAAATGCGGACCGGCCTTTTTTTCTTTACCAGTCCTTCTATACGCCCCACGGACCATACCAGCCTCCGCAAAAGTATCTTGAACTCTACGATAAAAAAGATATCGACCATAAAAAGTATTACGCCGCGGTAAGCAGTGTTGACGCAAACGTGGGTCGAATCGTATCCGAGCTAAGGGACAGGGACCTGCTGGACAATACCCTGATCATTATTACTGCCGATCACGCAGGATCGTTTCGAAAGCGTCCCGGTTCTTATCGTGGTATGGGTATCGCCTATGATGAAGCCGCAAAAATTCCCATGATCATGCACTGGCCAAGGGGCCTGCCCGCTAACGTGGTATGGAACTCCGGCGTCAGCCTGGTGGATATTGCACCAACAATTCTCGCCGCAACGGGTATTAATACAAAAAGCCGCGTGCTGGAAATCATAACCGGTCGTGAAGGTTCACCTTTTCACGGACGAGACCTCATTGCGGAAGTGAATTCTGGCAAAGATAGCTGGCCGCAACCGGTTTTTATCCAGAATTTTCCAGAAGCCGCTATTGAAAATTCGTGGTTTGATGAACGGGCGATGCGAACCGAAAG
>CAZXDV010000287.1:0-3608 GCA_964639535.1 uncultured Enterobacteriaceae bacterium
TGTACACAATATCAACTAGAATTGTTGCGAATTTACGGGCCCACACAAACCATGAATACAAACCGCCAATACTCCATTGATGAAGTGAATCAAATGGCCCGTGATGAGTTCATCAGCATGTTTGGAACGGTGTTTGAACATTCACCCTGGGCCGCTGAACTTGCTTACGAGGACAAGCCTTTTGCAACAAGGGATGAACTCCGGGATAGCCTGGCCGAGGCTGTTATGAACTCGGGAAAGGATGCACAGCTGGCGCTTTTACGTGCACACCCGGAACTGGGCAGCAGGGACAGGATGGCAAATGCCTCCGAGCGGGAACAGGAGGCCGCGGGCATCACCCGGGCCGACGAGGAACGACGTGCAAGAATGCTGTCCCTGAACAGCGCCTATCGTGAGAAGTTTGATTTTCCATTTATTGTCGCAGTAAAGGGACTCACGCCGGACGACATCCTTGACAATATGCAGGAGAGGATCGGCAATAGCGAGGATGATGAATTCCAGGAGTGCCTGTCACAGGTCATGCGTATTGCCGGCTTTCGTGTCGAAGCGCTGGTCATGGAAGTGCCAGGCGCATGACCGGCTTTGGTATTCTCGGCACCACTGTGCATACACCGTCTTGCGGTGAGCTGGAAATACAGCATGACGCCCTGTTACAGGTGAACGAAAAGGGTGATATCAGCGCAGTAACAAGACCCGGCGATGCAAACTTTGATTCTTCGCTACAAGCACTCAGAAAGTCAGGCGCACTGGTTGAGCTCAGCAATAGCCAGTACCTGTTCCCCGGTCTCGTTGATACACATATCCATGCGCCGCAATGGCCGCAGCTTGGCAAGGCCCTGCATCTTCCCCTGGACCAGTGGTTGCAACAATGCACCTTTCCCCTTGAAGCCCGCTATGCTGATGTTGAATTTGCCCAGCGTATTTATTCTTCGCTGGTGGAATCCCTGCTTGCCAATGGCACGACTACCGCGCTTTACTTTGCCACTATTCACCTGGAAGCAACAAAGAAACTGGTGGATGCCTGTCTTGAAAAAGGTCAGCGGGCGCTAGTGGGCAAGGTGGCGATGGACAATCCTGCTGAATGCCCGGATTTTTACCGTGATGAATCTACCGCGGCGGGTCTTGATGACACGCTAAAACTTATCGACTACACCCGGAATTTACCGGGTAATGAAGTGGGCAGGGTACTACCGGTGGTGACACCCCGTTTTATACCCAGCTGCAGTGATGAGATGCTTGCAGGACTTGGACAGATTGCGAGCGACCACGATTGCCACGTGCAAACCCATTGTTCTGAAAGTGACTGGCAGCACAACTACGTGATGGAACGCCATGGATGCAGGGACACCAACAGCCTGGAGAATTTCAACCTGCTCACGGATAAAACTGTGCTTGCCCATGGAAACTTTATCAACGACGCTGATATGAAAGTGATCAGGAACAGGCAATCCGGGATCGCACACTGTCCCCTGAGTAATTATTACTTTTCCAACGCGGTGTTTCCCGCAAGGCGGGCGTTGGATATGGGACTCAAGGTAGGCCTCGGTACAGATATTTCCGGTGGACCCAATCCCTCGCTACTTCATAACTGTGCCATGGCGGTAACGTCGTCGCGTGCGCTGGAGGAAGGTGTTGATGCGTCACTGGCAGCCAGTGAAAGAGGGGTGGCTGGAAGCCGAATCGACTTCAGGGAAGCGTTATGGATGGCTACGGCCGGTGGTGGGCAGGTGCTGGATATGAAAATCGGCCTGTTCAAGCCGGGTTATGCGATGGATGCGTTCGTAGTCGATACTTCAACCGCGGAAAGCAACTTGCTGGTGTGGGATGACATAGATGATGATGAAGATATAGTTCAGAAAATCATCTACAACGCGCACCGCAGTAACATCACCAGCGTGTGGGTCCAGGGTAACCGGGTTAAATAGGCAATATGACTTCGTGTTGTGGGTAAAATCGAGGTAATCGCACCAACTTAAACATTACGCAGACACGCTATTAATACATCCATGTACGCTCGTAGCCGGCATCCGTGCCGCCAACGGTCCGCTTAAATGTTTATGTTGGTGTTTGACAATAAGTATCCTGCAAAAGCCGTATTCAGGTTTCCGGTAAGCTCGCTATTACGTCGTTAATCAGTTCCAGCACCGCCGGCTTGTGCTGTTTCAGCTCATCCATGGACAGTCCGTCCAGCTCGTAGGGAAAAACCAGCCAGTCCTCGGTTTCATGCAGGTAGTAATCAGGCTTGCGGTAGGTGCGATTTTTTTCCGGCTTGTACCATGGCGTGGCGATCCGCACCTGCTGTGGCATATTCTTGCGGGTTTTTTCTTCAAGTCGTTCTATCACCGCCTGCATGCTGAGGCCGGTACTGAAAACATCGTCTACGATAAGCAGGGAGTGCTCGTGCTCTATGGTATCAAAGACATATTGCAGGCCATGTACCCTGATGGCGTCTTCTTCCTCGACCATTTCCGTGTAGGAACTCATGCCGCTGTAGGATGTCCTGACAGAAATATGGTCGGTGTCGACACCGAGATACTCCAGGCAGTCCTGCACACCGATCCCCACCGGTGAACCACCACGCCAGAGGCCAATAATGAAATCCGGTCGAAAGCCATCCTGGAAAATCTGCACACCAAGACGGTAGGCATCCAGCATCAGCTCCTCGGAGTCGACAAATATTTTTTTCATATGTCTTTCTTTTAAAGTACCTGGGTTATACTACAAGGAACTATACTATCTTAAGAAAGGCATGGGCGAAAAACATTATATTACCTCCGAGGACTTGTTGCTGGATTCCTTCAGGCTGGGCGCTGAAGTTATCAAAAGTGGCTACAGGCCGAGTTTTATAGTCGCCCTCTGGCGAGGCGGAGCGCCCATTGGCATTGCGGTGCAGGAATTTCTCAACTTTTTCGGTATCGAGACAGATCACATTGCCATAAGAACCTCTTCCTACAGCAAGAGTCACGAACGCAGTGACGACATTCGGGTTCACGGGCTCAATTACCTCGTCAAGAATATTGAGCGGGATGATTCCCTGCTGATTGTTGATGACGTGTTTGATACGGGTATTACCATTCGAACTGTTATTGAACAGCTGCGGGAGAAGGCGAGGGCAAACTGCCCCGGGCAAATCCGTGTTGCGGTACCCTGGTACAAGCCGACCCATAACAAGACAGATCGCGAACCGGATTACTACATTCACACCACGGAGCAGTGGCTGAAGTATCCTTTTTCACTGGAAGGGCTCAGCGTGGATGAAATACGCGAGAATCGTGGTGAGATTTACAAATTGATGGAAGACGTACTTCCTGGGGCGTGATTTACGCCTGAATCGACGCACTGTTACGCGGACACGCTACAAGTTCGTAGGGCGGAATTTATTCCGCCAATGGTCGAATAAATTGCATCCTTGGCTCCGTAAACGGTGCGACCATGCACCACTTCTCGACCCTACAAATTGCCATGGATTTATATGTTGCCCGCGTAGGGCGGAATTTATTCCGCCAATGGTCGAATAAATTCCATCCTTAGGTTCGTAAACGGTGCATCCATGCACCACTTCTCGACCCTACAAATTGCCATGGTTTTATGTGTTGCCCGCGTAGGGC
>CAZXDV010000288.1:0-3587 GCA_964639535.1 uncultured Enterobacteriaceae bacterium
GTCAGGGGTCACGATCCTGCCGGGCACATCGGTCAGCGAAGAAAAAGGCGTCAACTCGCTACTTGAGTTCCGGCCTTTTACCCGGCCAGCCCCGGAACGCGAAGTTGCCATCGCGTATCGCAACAGCTACCCGCGTGAAAAAATTACTCAGCTCGTAAGCAAGGTTATCAGCGGCTGCAAGCTGCCGGGTGTCAAGCCTGCAGGTTAAAGCTCTCGAAACAACACTCCTGCAGCTTACTTGATCACCAGGAATGCCGCTGACCTGCCCCTGACGATCCTCAGTAGCAGCGATTTATTCTTGCCATCCACTGCTCGAAGAAACTCACCCAGGTCCTTCACGCTTTCACGGTTGACTGAAGTAATGATATCGCCTTTACGCATTCCGCTTTTCCAGGCGTGACTTGCGCGGTCGATATCCACGACAAGCACACCTTCAAGCCTGCCAAAGTAAGGACTGTCTTCGTCAATATCGCTCACTACCACACCTTCAAGACGTGGATTAACCACGGCTGGGTTCTCGGCAACCTCGGCCCTGGCGGCAATGGTTGCAGTCAGTTTCTTCTTTTTACCCTCACGCAAAATTTCAAAAACCACCTTGTCACCGACGGGAAGCAGGCCTATGTGAAGACGAACGTCGGCAGCCTTTGTCACATCTTTCTTGTTCACCGCGGTGATGACATCGCCGGGCATGAGACCCGCTTTCTCCGCAGGTGAATCCGGCATCACGCTGTTTACAATTGCGCCGCGCTGCTTTTTCACGCCAAAGGCTTCTGCCAGTTCCGGGCTGAGATCCTGCGCCTGTATACCTACAAACCCCCGATTTACAGAGCCGGTATCGAGCAATTGCTCGGTGATCTGCATGGCGAGATTTATGGGAATGGCGAATCCGATGCCGATGTTTCCACCACTCTGGGAGAAAATAGCCGTGTTGATACCTATCAACTCGCCGCGAAGGTTCACCAGGGCGCCACCGGAGTTTCCGGGATTGATTGATGCATCGGTCTGGATGAAATCTTCATAGCCCTCGATGCCCAGTCCACTTCTGCTCAGCGCACTCACAATACCCGAGGTGACGGTCTGGCCCAGTCCAAACGGGTTACCGATAGCTACCACGAAGTCGCCAACGCGTAACTCGTCTGAATCGGTTGGCTTAATGTCCACCAGGTTTTCCGGTGGTATCTTGATCACGGCAACATCTGTTTCCGGATCTGTGCCGACCACTTCAGCCTTCAACTGCCTGCCGTCCCGCAAGGTAACGCTTATTTCCACCGCGTTGGCGATGACATGGCTGTTGGTCAGCACCAACCCACGCTTCGCATCCACGATGACCCCGGAACCGAGGCTCTGGGTTTTCCTTTCCAGTGGCCGTTGTTGCTGTGGAATATTGAAAAAACGCCGGAAAAATGGATCCGCGAACAAGGGATTTTGCTTGAGCTGAATACGCCCTTCCGTTGCAATGTTCACCACGGCAGGCGTAACGTTCTCCAGCATCGGGGCGAGACTCGGCAGGGGCTTATCGTCAACTGACTGTGGTAACGCCGCGTTAGATAGCCACGGTGTAAAAAACAGCATGGCAAAGCTGATAAGGGCATAGATTCGCTTGGCAATCATATTATTTTCCTGCGTGTTTACAGATTGTTGTTGTAGATTATTTTAGAAGGGCATCAGCGAAAAAGTTCATTTGCCCGGTAATTCGCCGGGATAAAAAAAGGTGGGGTAAACCCCACCTTTTTATTCCAGGCTTGCAGATCAGGCGTTGACGGTAATTCTCTTTGCCTGCACCTTGGCCTGCTTTGGTAACACGATTTGCAGCACACCATGCTTGCTGTTGGCCGCAATTTTCTCTGCGTCCGCGGTGTCGGGCAGGCTGAATCGTCGATAAAAGCTACCCCGGCTTCGTTCTACACGGTGATAACCATTTTTATCCTCAACCTCTTCAGATTGTCGCTCGCCCTTGATGGTGAGTACGCCATCTTCCATGCTGACATCAATGTCCGCCGGATCAACACCGGGAATATCTGCGACAATGGTAAACTGGTTTTCATCTTCCCTGATATCCACTGCTGGTCTCCACTGGCTCACAGCGACGTTTGACTGGTCGTCACCCTCTACCAGGGAAACAAAGGGATCCAGCAAATTGCCCCTGTTCAACTCATTGGCGAAACGGTTCAAAAGGCCATAGGGCTCGTAACGAATAAGTGACATATGACACCTCCTAGTAACAATTAGTTTCTCTATAGGGCTGGATATGGGGATTGTGAATTAATTTTCAACATCTTCGATTGCATTTTTTTCCAATTACACGACAATCCGCCCATGGCTCTACAAAACTACTTTTCCCAGATATTTGGGGATTCCCCGATCACCCCTCTACAGCGACATTTTGAAAAGATAGTCGGCTGTATAGAGCATCTGGAGTCTTTCTTTGAGTCCAGCTTTTCCGGAGACTGGGATGCAGCTTCAAGTTGCTGTGATGCACTGGTTGCATCAAAAAAAGATGCCGATCAGGTCAAGAATAATTTACGCATGCATCTTCCCAAGAGCCTGCATATGCCCATGGATCGACGCGACATACTTGAAATTCTTCACCTGCAGGATCTCATTGCCGCACAGTCACTGAGAGTTGTAACCGCTTTGATGGGGAGGCAACTGGCATTTCCCAAACAGCTGCAGGCGAACTATAGGCTGTTCCTTGAGCAAACTGTAAGCTCTATCCGGTTGGCGCAACGAGCGGTAAACGAGTTGGACGAACTTGTCGCTACCGGTTTTAGTGGGGAAGAGGCGAAACTGGTCGAATCCATGATCAGGGAATTAAACGACGCTGAAAACAAATTCGAGCAGCTGGAATTCGATCTCAATAAAGATATGCACAAACTGGAGGCAAGTATGTCTCCGGTGGACGTAATGTTTCTCTATGATTGTATCAAGCGTACCGGGGTGCTTGGTCGCGTCGCTTTGAGTGCCGGCAATCGCCTGCAATTATTTATTGCCAAGTAAAAATAACAATAATACAAAATGGAGCACGCGACTCTATTCCTGACACTGGCGGCAGTGGCCGGCCTCTACATGGCCTGGGGCATCGGCGCGAACGATGTAGCCAACGCTATGGCGACTTCCGTAGGGTCAAAAGCGCTGACCCTGAAGCAGGCAATTATAGTCGCCGCGATCTTTGAGTTTTGCGGGGCATACCTGGCGGGTGGCGAAGTCACTTCTACTATTCGTAAAGGCATGGTTGATGCCAGCCTCATGGGGGACACGCCGGAACTACTGATTTACGGAATGCTTTCCGCGCTGTTCGCGGCAGGAAGCTGGCTTATGATCGCCACTCGTTTCGGATTACCAGTCTCAACCACGCATTCAATTGTAGGCGCAATCATCGGCTTCGCTGCAGTTGGGATTGGCGTTGAAGCCGTAAAGTGGGACAAGGTCATTTCAATCGTCGCAAGTTGGGTTATATCACCAGTATTGGCAGGCACCTTGGCCTTGCTGCTTTTCAAGAGTGTGCAATTCCTGGTTTTAAATACCGATGACCCGATGAAAAACGCCCGACGATATGTACCGGGTTACATATTTCTCACGGGCTTTGT
>CAZXDV010000289.1:0-3587 GCA_964639535.1 uncultured Enterobacteriaceae bacterium
GTTTCAGTGACTCGATAGTTACCCTGAACAATATCTTCACCAACAAGCCCCATGAACTGGAAGCGGCATCGGTTGTGATTGTCGGCCTGAGACTGCCCAACGATGAGCTGTATCATTCCCTTTTGAAACATGAATCGGAGTTAGAATCGGCGGGAATAAAGTCTGTACAACGAATTGGTGATTGCCTTGCACCTGGCGCACCTGTTCACGCGGTACACTCCGGTCACCTGTTTGCGCGCCAGCTGGATGAAGCTGGTGAAAGTCTTTACCTGCGCGACATTCCCGTCGCTGAAAATTTGCCGGGGGATGTGATCTAAGCTTCTCGCTGAACGACAACTGCGTGGTTTAGATAAGCAGACCTTCAGCGGCAGGGATGCCGCTGTTGAGCGTACATGGAAGTATTTACAGCGTGTCTGCGTTCTACTCCACGCAGGTGGCGTTTGCTATCTATTTACATGTTAAACATGTGGCCCGATACGCTCTTCCACGTAGCGCCGAATGTCCAGGTTCCAGTCTTCCATGGGAGAGAAAAAACCACTTTCATGCACTCGAGCACTGATACCCTGCTGCACACGTTCACAGATGCTCCAGTCCTGCCGATTGACCAGGTGCCAGAAATCCACTGCATCACTCGGGTCAAATTCCTTCTTTTCCATTTCACAGGGTTCAAAAAGAAAGTGACAGTCGATGTCCGTGTGACTCGCATTCCTTGGATGAAGGATAAACATGGCCACGTGGTCGCTGGACAGGCTCAGGAAAAGGTTGGGATAGACCAGGTCACCCTTGTGACGGACTTTCTCTTCCTCGTTGAGGCCGGGAAAAGCACGGCGATTTGTCACGCCGCTGGCGGTAAAGGTCACGGCGCCTTCGCGGTGAGGAATACCGTTTTCCCAGTCGAGGTCTGAACCACCGCCCTCCCTGAAGGCAGGGACTATCTTGCACAGTTCGGGATGCACCGGGCCACAGTGATAGCACTCGTTGTAGTTTTCACAGATTATCTTCCAGTTGGCATTCACCTGGTAGTGCAGGGTGGCGCCGATACGCAGGTCGCTGAGGGGATAGCGTTCCAACTGGGAAGCGGTGCGCGCTATCACTTGTTGAAAATCAGCGGCGCTTTCGGGTGAAAGGTTTAAAAAGACAAAACCACCCCAACTCTCACAGGCAACGGGGTAAAGCTGGATATTATTTTTATCAAAGCCTTCGACCTCGTCCATGTGCGGTGCCTTGAGCAGTCTGCCGTCGAGGTCATAGGTCCAGGAATGGTAAGGGCAAAGGATCATTTCACCATTCACCAGGCCACCCCTTAGCGGCACGAGGTTTTCAGTTTCGCACTGGATTTCATCGCTACAGAGGCGCGCGCCACGATGACGACAGACGTTATAAAACGCGCGCAATTCCCCGTTGCCATTGCGCAGCAGGATAATATCTTCACCGTGGAGCCTGAGTATTCGATAGTCGCCGGGATTTTCCAGCTCTTCTTCCCGGGCAACACAGGTCCACTCTTTCATGAAGATATGCTCGCGCTCCAGCCCGTATATCCTCTCTTCGAGGTACCAGCTACTTGGTAATGTGCTTTCAAGTCCGCTCATTGTCTCAACCTTTCTATCGCTCAACGGATGACCATAGTTTGCCCTGAAGTATCGCCGGTTGCCAGATTGCGCAGCCTGTAGGAATAAGATTAATTTCAGGGTAACCTGAGAAACAGGCAGCTTAAAAAAACGGGGTAAGCAATGAAACACTGTTCCAGGCCATGCCATCGTGCTCTATTTACTATCTTTGTGTTCCTGTTTTCGGCAGCGAGCATCGCGGCCGACTCACGGGTCGCGCTCGTGGGCGATCAAATCATCGATGGCATTAGCGATAAACCGCGCAAGGAGATGGCCATTGTTGTTGAGGGTGAGCGTATCGTTGATCTCGTCAAGGTGGACAGGCTGCCCGCTGACATCAAGGTGGTCAACTTGCAGGGCATGACTCTCATGCCCGGGCTTATCGATAGCCACGCCCACCCACTCATGGCGGGCGACGATTACCAGGAAGAACACCTGCAAAGGTCGTCTGCATACAAGGCATTAAAGGGTTACGTCGCCATGCAAAACCTGATGCAAGCCGGTTGGACGACACTTCGCGTTGCCGGCGACGGTGATGTGTTTTACGGGAACCAGGACATCAGGACCCTGGTAGACGAGGGCGTACTGAACGGCCCGCGTATCTTTGGTGCGGGTCACTATCTTTCTATAACCGGTGGCGGAGGTGACGTTAATTACTATTCGCCGGAGCAGAGGCTGCGTGCTGATGGCCTGATCGTTGATGGTGTCGATGAGATACGTAAAGCCATACGCACCGAGGCCAAGTACGGTGCAGACTGGGTCAAGGTGCTTGTGACCGGGGCATTTATGTCCGTCGGTGATGATCCAAAAAATGTGGCATTTTCTGAAGAAGAGCTCAGGGCGGTGATGGAAGAGGCCCAAAGACAGGGTATGCCCGTGATGGCCCATGCCCATGCTGCAGAGGGTATCAAGATGGCCGTTAGAATGGGCGCGCGCTCAATTGAGCATGGTACCTACATTGATGATGAAGCCATTCGCCTGATGAAGAAGCATGGCGCTTACCTGGTGCCGACAGTGTACGTGGGTGATTACTATAACGATCCACGAAACAATCTCAGGGAGCAGGCCGTATCAGATGAGTACACAAAAAATTACCGGCACATATTCCTGCAGAACATTGGCAAGGCGCACAGGGCGGGTGTGAAAGTGGTGGTCGGCGTGGATCTTGGCGGCTATGACTATGACCCGGTGGTCTATGTGCGTGAGATTGCGGTGCTGATGGAAGCAGGCCTGAGCGCCATGGCAGCAATCAAGGCGGCCACCAGCGTTCCCGCTGAAATGCTGGAGCAAGGTGCAAACATAGGCTCGCTACAAAAAGGCAGGCTGGCAGATATTATCGCGGTTCCCGGTGACCCCCTGGACGATATTTCGCTCATGGAAAAAGTGAGCTTTGTCATGTTTAACGGGCGGATTATTAAACCACCAGCTCAAGAGTAATTCTCTAACTGGCTGATAAATATATAAATAATCAATGATTCCAGGCCCCGGGAAATTTCCGTGCGGACCCGCAGGGTCAGAATAAGCCCACCATTTCATTACACTTTCAATGTCTGAACGGGGACCAGCCTGTTTCAATTTTGCAACATCAAGGGATTGAAATTACAGGATATTTTGCAATGCCGGCTGGTTTTTGTTGAAATACAACGCTTACAAAAGCTGTCAGTACAAGAGGGGATACTATGTCGAATGTGAAGATGTCAGCGGATCGCGAATTTCTTCCGCAAAAAACAGCCATGGCCACAGCAGTTTCTTCAGCCGTCGCCGGCGTATCATGTTTTTCAGTGAGTTTGCCTGCCATGGGCCAGGACCAGATTGAAGCCCTGGAAGAAGTCACCGTTACTGCGCGAAAACGAACTGAGAACCTGCAGGACATTCCCATGAATGTGCAGGCCTTTGGCACAGAAGACATCGAGAGATACGGATTCAAGGGTATCGAAGATTATTCCCGCTTTGTTCCATCAATGACAGCAGTGGGTTCCG
>CAZXDV010000290.1:0-3550 GCA_964639535.1 uncultured Enterobacteriaceae bacterium
TTGACCATGACATTTTTTCTTCTTTATTTCTCAGGTCAAGGAAATAGGCAGCCCTGTCGGTTACCTCCTCTTCCAGCATACGTCGCATCGCAGCTGCGTCGCTACGAACGTCATAACTGGCGAGAATAGCAAGGGCAACAGTATCCAGTTCATTGTCGTCATCACCGGCCACCCTGATCGCCTCGCGCGGCGGTAACAGGCCGGTATCCGGGCCTTCGCGCTTTCCTTCATGGAAGAAGTCACAAACCTGTTCAAATACGGCTCTTGTTGCAGCCAATTTACCGTCAAGACTGTAACCTGCAATATGTGGTGTCGCGATATCACACATCCTCACAAGCTCTTCATCTGCCCGCGGTTCATTTTCCCAAACATCGTTGACAACAAGCACGCCCGGCCTTGATGTCCTGAAGTGCTTCAGGGCTGCTTCATTAACCACGCCACCGCGGCTGGTGTTTACAATCACGACATCCCTGTCCAGGGATGCAAAAAAGCGTTCATCCAGTAGCCCCCTGGTGGGGTGAGGGCCGGCATCAGTCAGCGGTACGTGCAGGCTGATAATATCGCACTCGGCGATGGCATCCATGTCTTCATAGGTGTCGTGATCGTCACTGTTTAGAAAGGGATCACAAAGTCGGTAGCTTATTCCCAGGGCGGCGAGCAGCTGCTTCAGGCGTGAGCCCACGTGACCACAGCCGACAATGCCAACATTCTTCTCAGCCAGTTGGAATTGATGTTGTTGTGCCAGGACAAACAGGGCACTCAACACGTACTCGGCAACCGAGTTTGCGTTGCAGCCCGGGGCACTGCACAGGGGGATATTACGTGATTCGAGGTATTCCTGGTCTACGTGGTCAAGGCCACTGGTGGGCGAGGCCACAAGCTTGACGCTTGTATTGTGCAAGAGAGCCTCGTTTACCCGGGTCACGGTTCGGCAAACAAGCACATCTGCGCCTTCGAGACAGGCGCGGCTTATCTCGTGTCCGGGCAGAAGATCAACTTCTGCAATGTGGGAAAAATAAGCAGATATAAAAGGTATTGCTTCGTCAGCAACGACTTTAATGGTCAAGGCCTGTCGGGCAGGTCAGCGCCCTCTTTTTCAACTGGCATGAGATCCTGCTTGCTGACACCCAGTGCCAGGATTACCGGGCTGGCGACAAAAATCGATGAATAGGTACCAATAAGCACACCAACGATCAGCGCCGCGGAGAACGAATGGATAATTTCCCCGCCGACAAAAAACAATGCCAGCAATACCAGCAAAGTCGTTAACGACGTGATAATGGTTCGACTTAAGGTCTGGTTGAGCGAGAAATTCAAAACTTCTATGGGTTCATGCTTGCGCAGGCTTTTGAAATTCTCTCGAATACGATCGTATACCACGATGGTATCGTTTAACGAGTAACCGATAACAGCCAGGATGGCGGCCAGTACCGTGAGGTCAAAATTGAGCTGGCTGACGGAGAAAAAGCCAACGGTGATGATCACATCATGGGCCAGTGCAGCGATAGCACCGACAGAGAAGCGCATCTGGAAGCGAACAGCCACGTAGAACATGATCATGGCAAGGGCAGCAAGCATCGCCAGGCCACCGTCCTCGGTAAGTTCTTCACCCACCTGCGGCCCCACAAACTCCTGCCTGCGTAACTCCGCCTGGCTTTCAACACCCTGCAATAACTGCATCAGCTCTGTACTGATATCAGCACTGTTTTTTCCTTCTCTCGGAGCTACGCGAATCAAGATATCTCTCGCCGATCCAAAATACTGCACGGTGGCATCGCCAAACTCGGTTCCTTGCAGGGTGCCACGAATGGAATCCAGTTCCACAGCATCGCTAAAGCCGACTTCAAGCAAGGTGCCGCCGGTGAAATCAATTCCCAGGTTAAGACCACGACTGAAAAGCGAAGCAAGCGATACAACAAGCAGGATCGCTGAAAAGATCGCAGCGACCTGGCGCTTCTCCATTAACTTAAACATGATTTTGGGTTCTTTTGCCATGACGATAACCAGCGAATTTAAATAGAAAGTTTCTGTAAACGTTTACCACCATAGACAGCGTTTACGATTCCACGTGTTACGACAATGGCGGTAAACATTGAACTGATGATGCCAAGTGACAGCGTGACGGCGAAGCCCTTGATCGGGCCGGTGCCAAAACTGAAAAGAACAAGGGCCGCAATGAGGGTGGTGATATTGGCGTCGGCGATGGTCGAAAACGCTTTTTCATAACCGGCATGAATACTGGCCTGCGGCGAATTACCGTTCTTTAATTCTTCGCGTATTCGCTGAAATATCAGGACGTTGGCGTCCACCGCCATACCGACCGTTAACACGATGCCGGCAATACCTGGAAGTGTCAGTGTCGCCTGCAGCAGTGACAGCATGGCAACAATCAGCACAAGGTTAAGTGCCAGCGCCACGTCAGCGGCGATGCCAAATACGCGGTAGTAAAACACCATGAATATGAGTACCAGGACAAAGCCTATCTGGACAGACTTAAAGCCCTTGTCGATGTTGTCCTGGCCGAGGCTGGGACCAACTGTCCGTTCTTCAATAATTTCAATGGGCGCAGCGAGTGCACCAGCACGTAGCAGCAGGGCCAGGTTTGCGGCTTCCTGCGTTGAATCAAGACCGGTTATCTGGAACTGTCGCCCGAGCTGTTCACGAATTGTCGCGGTATTGATAACCTCCTCGATAACGGTTTTTTTCTTCCGGTATTCCCCGTCTTCCTCAACCGTTTCGCTCTTGTTCTCGATAAACACCGTGGACATCAGCTTGCCGACTTCATCGGCAGTCTTGTTTGCGAAAATCTTTCCGCCTTTGGCATCAAGTCGAATAGTGACGCTCGGTCCACCGGTCGTTGGGTCAATACCGGACTTGGCATCAGTAATGTAGTCACCGGTGAGCATCACCTGCTTCTTTAACAACACAGGTTGACCGAGACGATTCTTGTAAAGCTTGGAACCTGCGGGAATTCGCCCATCCACGGCGTCCTCCACCGGGTGTTCTTCATCAACCATCCTGAATTCCAGCGTGGCAGTGGCCCCGAGAATTTCCTTGGCCTGCGCGGTGTCCTGGACGCCGGGCAACTGGACAACTACGCGGTTCACACCCTGCTGCTGAATTACCGGTTCGGCAACACCCAGTTCGTTAACACGTTTACGCAAGGTCGTCATGTTTTGCTGCAGGGCCAGTGACTGGGTTTCCTGGATTGACTCTTCCTTGATGGTCACGCTCAACTGCGCTTCGCCGTCTGCGTTTTCCAACTCTTCAACATTGAGTTCCGGATATTCCTTTTCGATAAGCCTGCTGCCGTCCTGCATTTGCTGAAGGTCACGAAATCTCAGTAGCAGTCCGCCACTGCCCTGTCGACCGATCGTCTTGTAGCGGATCTTGTTCTCCCGCAGCAGTGTTCTCAGGTCCGAAACATAACGTTCCTCTGCTTTCTTGATTGCCGCAGGCATGTCTACTTCCATCAGGAAGTGAACACCGCCACGCAAGTCAAGCCCCAGGAACATGGGCTTCGCACCGAGGGAACGTAACCATTCAGGTG
>CAZXDV010000291.1:0-3523 GCA_964639535.1 uncultured Enterobacteriaceae bacterium
ATGGTTTCAACATTGTCATCTGACAACACCAGGTTGAAAGCCTTGGCGACTCGGTCTGGAGACGCACCACCACCGATATCAAGGAAATTTGCCGGTTCACCTCCGGCGTGCTTGATCATGTCCATGGTAGCCATGGCCAGGCCAGCACCATTTATGATGCAGCCAATATTACCGTCCAGGCCAACATAGCTAAGGCCACGGTCCGCAGCTTTCATCTCGCGCGGGTCTTCCTGGGACTTGTCGCGTAGTTCTGAAATATTCGGGCTTCGAAACAGGGCGTTATCATCAAAGGAAACTTTTGCATCGAGCGCCAGCAGGTGCTGATCCCTGGTCATCACCAGCGGATTAATTTCCACCATGGTGGCATCGAGATCGCGAAAGGCCCTGTAACAGCCAAGCAGTGTAGTAACGGCCTGGGAAATCAGTGCCTTGTCAATTCCAAGCTTGAAGGCAATCTCCCTTGCCTGGAACGGCTGCATGCCAACTGCCGGTTCAACCACCACCCTGATCAGGGAGTCAGGTTTGGACTGCGAAATCTCCTCGATCTCCATGCCACCCTCGGCAGAAGCCACTACGGCAATTTTTTCCATTTGCCTGTCCAGCACGAAACCGAGATAGAACTCTTTTTCTATTTCACTGGCAGCCTCAACGTAAAGACGGTGAACTACTTTCCCCTGGGGACCTGTCTGGTGTGTAATCAGCCTCTTGCCAAGAAGCTCGTCTGCGGCATTCCAGATTTCATCGTCGTTTGAGCAAATCTTGATTCCGCCCGCTTTACCCCTGGCGCCTGAATGTATCTGTGCTTTTACAGCCCACTTCTCACCTCCGATTTCCCGGCATCGATACACCGCCTGTTCAGGACTGTAAGCCAGCCCGCCCGGCGGTATCATGACACCGAAATCCGAGAGGATTTCTTTGGCCTGGTACTCATGAATATCCATAGAATATTCTCCCTAAAGTTAAAGTTTAAAAATAAAGTTTGAATTCTTGTTTAACGCCCCGTTATTTCTGGCGTTCAGCGATAAGCTCTGCCTGCTGCACGATGTTTCTCGCCATGCGCTCTGAGGCGGCATCGATCATCTTGCCATCCAGCTGCGCGGCACCTTTACCAGCCTTTGCGGCTTCATCCAGGGCTTCAAGCGTACGACGGGCACGGTCTACTTCTGCTTCCGGTGGTGACATGACCTCATTGGCCAGTTCGATTTGGCTCGGATGGATAGCCCACTTGCCCTCGTAACCAAGCGCAGCTGCACGACGGGCCGCAGCTCGATAGGCGTCGGGATCGCTGAAATCGCCAAAAGGGCCGTCAATGGCACGCAGCCCATAGGCACGACAGGCTGTAGCCATGTTCACCAGTGCTGCATGCCACTGGTCGCCAAGGGCGCCTTCACATTGATAGTCGGGGTTCAATCCACCGATTACCACCGTGCGTGCGCGCATGCTGGCAGCGTAATCCGCCACGCCAAAATGAAATGCTTCAAGACGCTTGCTGGACTGGGCAATGGACATGACGTTTGCACCACCAAGTGCCGTTTCAATCAGGCATTCGATACCAATCTTCTTTTTTAAACCCAGCGCATCTTCAATCTGGGTCAATAGACAGTCCACCACGTAGACATCAGACGCGGTACCGACTTTTGGAATTAGTATGGTGTCAAGTTTCTCACCTGCCTGCTCAACGATATCAACCACGTCGCGATACATGTAATGTGTATCAAGACCATTAATGCGAACCGACATGGTTTTTCCCTGCCAGTCAATGTCATTCAGCGCCTCGATAATATTCTTGCGTGCCTGCTCTTTGTCATCGGGAATGACTGCATCTTCGCAATCGAGAAAAATATAATCTGCAGCAGAGTCTGCTGCTTTTTGAAACATATTGGGGTTTGAACCGGGCACTGCCAGTTCACTTCTTTGCAGGCGAGTGCGCGCCTGCTCGTATTGAGTAAAACTCATGGGGAATCTCCGCTTAATCTCATTGAAATTAGCGCCATTCCAGTGAAAAGCCCCTCTTTCATAAGAAAGAGCGCAACCAGGCAGCGTGGCAGGGTGTCACGAGTGACACCCCATCCATCAGGTAAGACTTTCCATCAATAGAACGGCTAATTAGCCTGGACCGGGTGCTTCCGGTCTAGCCTGTTGCAGACAGTTTTGGTGCTTCTTCACCGTTAACTGCTGAGCGGGTACTGCTCAGGTAAGCCTGCGCAGCGGCCACACCACTGCCCAGCTCAACCGGGATGCCAAGGTCATGCATGGACATCTCGGCACCGGCCAATGGTGTCATTAACATCATTTCATTGAGATCACCCAGGTGACCAATACGGAACGCTTTCCCGGCTATTTTTCCGAGACTGATGGAAAGAGCCAGGTTGTAATACTTGTAGGCGTGCTTGGCGACTTCGTTGCCGTCAAATCCCTCGGGGACATAGATGGCACTGACAGTATCGGAGTGCCACTTTTCTTCCCTGGCGACCAGTTCCAGGCCCCATGCCTCAACAGCTTTGCGGGTTGCCGTAGCGTAACGCGTATGACGCGCGAAGACATTTTCCAGGCCTTCTTCGAGGATCATATCTACTGACTCCCTCAGCCCACGCAGCAGGATGGTTGCCGGGGTGTAGGGAAAAAAACCGTTGTCGTTGGTGGCTATCATGTCATCAAAGGAAAAAAATGTGCGCGGCAGGTTGGCGGTCTTTCTTGCCTCAAGCGCTTTTTCACTGGCACAGACAATGCCCAGTCCCGTGGGCAACATCAGGCCTTTCTGGGAGCCACTGACACAGAGATCGACGCCCCACTCATCCATGCGAAAATCCAGGCTGGCAATAGAGCTGACGCCGTCCACGAACAACAGTGCGGGATGGTCAGCATCATCAAGGGCTTTACGTACTGCTGCAATATCACTGGCAACACCCGTGGCAGTTTCATTATGGGTTGCAAAAACAGCCTTGATTTCCTTGTTGGTATCCGCCTTTAGAATTTCAGCATACTTTTCAACCGGGACACCTTCACCCCAGTCAACCTCAATGGCCTGGACATCAAGACCATGGCGCTGGCAAAGATCCACCCACAACCAGGAAAAATGGCCGAAGTGGGACATCAGCACCTTGTCACCACTGGATAGGGTATTGGTGACCGCAGCCTCCCAGCCCCCGGTACCGGATGAAGGATAGATGAATACGCGCCCTGTCTTTGTTTTGAAGAGCTTTTTCATATCTTCAAACAGGGGCAATGTGAAATCAGGAAAATCCGCAGCGCGCATGTCTTCCTGCTCAATCGCCATGGCATTGCGAATACGTTGGGGTACATTGGTAGGACCTGGTATGTACAGAAAATTACGTCCGGGCATAGTCATACTCCTCTCGGAAAAGTTGAAAGATAAAAAGGAAAAAAATTGCAGTAAATGCACGACGAGGCGTCCGACACATTTACGAAAAAATAAATTCTCACGGGCTGCAACGAACTTGCCCGGTTTTAATCATCATCGAGTGCGGACGGCATCTCCCACGGATGCCCGCTGACGGAATAG
>CAZXDV010000292.1:0-3488 GCA_964639535.1 uncultured Enterobacteriaceae bacterium
CCTGTCCCTGCTTTGTCTTGTTGGCAATGTCCAGGCAGAGCAACGCCTGAGACTTGCCACCACCACCAGCACTGACAACTCCGGTCTGCTTGCTGCTCTTCACCCACCTTTTGAAAAGCAAACAGGAATCAAGGTTGACGTGATTGCAGTGGGAACAGGCAAGGCACTCAAGCTTGGAGAAAATGGTGACGTGGACCTGGTGATGGTGCACGCCCCCCGTGCGGAAATGAAGTTCGTGGAAAATGGCTTTGGAGTAGAACGCCTGCCAGTCATGCACAATGACTTTGTCATTGTCGGTCCGTCATCGGATCCGGCCGGGTTGGGAAACGCATCAGGACTGGCTGATGTGATGACCAGGATCTCGGCGTCCAGTGCAGGGTTTATTTCCCGTGGTGATGACTCCGGCACCCACAAAAAAGAGATGGGTCTCTGGCAAGCGGCTTCAATCACCCCTGCTGGAGACTGGTACCTGGCGGTGGGGCAGGGCATGGGTGCGGTTTTACAGATTGCCAATGAGAAGCTGGCCTATACCTTGACCGACCGCGGAACTTACCTTGCCTACAGGGGCAAACTGGAGCTGGAAGTCCTGTACCAGGGAGCCAGCGAACTACTTAACCCCTACCACGTGATACTGGTCAATCACCAGCGACATCCGCACGTGAATACCGACCTCGCGTCAAAGTATGTTGAGTTTCTTCAAGGGGAAAAAGGGCAGGGGATCATTGGCAATTTCAAGGTGGGCGGGGAGCAGCTGTTCTATCCTGATGTGCTAAAGTAATGGAATGACTTCCCAACTGGCCCCCTTTCGCGCTGACATGGTCGGTTCCCTTCTTCGAACCGGGCCGCTGAAGCGGGCGAGAGAAAAATACCTTGCCGGTAAACTGGACCGGGAGGCATTGACGCAGGTAGAAGACGAAGAAATTCTAAAAATCACCAGCAAGCAGGAATCCATTGGTCTTAAGGCAGTGACCGATGGGGAGTTTCGACGTTCCCAGTGGCATTTTGATTTTTACTGGGGTCTTGAAGGTATAGACAAAGTTGAAAGAACTATCCAGTTCAAGGATGTCACCACCACCAGTGATAATGTGCGGGTGACAGGCAAGGTGGGTTTCAAGGGACATGCCATGCTGGAACATTTCAGGTTTCTTGCTGAAAATACCACGGCCGTCCCCAAGATGACCATACCTTCGCCCAGTGTTTTACATTTCAGAACTGGGCGGGAGGAAATCAGCAGGGAAGCCTATCCCGACCTGGATGTTTTCTTTGACGACCTGGCGCAAACTTATCGCGATGCCATCAAGGCCTTTTACGATGCCGGTTGTCGATACCTGCAGCTTGATGACACTATATTCGCTCACCTGTGTGATACGGAACAAAGAGAGAAGCTGAAAAGCGAGGGTGTCGATCCGGATAAGCTGGCGCAGACCTATACCATGACCATCAATCGCGCCCTTGAAGGACGGCCCGACGACCTTCGTATTACCACCCACAGCTGTCGTGGCAACTATCGTTCCAGCTGGTTCAGCCAGGGTGGCTATGAGCCTATTGCGGATATTCTTTTTAACCAGACCAATGTTGATGGCTACTTTCTTGAATATGACACTGACCGGGCTGGTGACTTTCAACCCCTCAGGTATCTACCGAAAGGCAAGCAGGCCGTGCTTGGGCTTATCACCAGCAAGACCGGCGAAATAGAAAACAAGGACGATGTAAAAAGGCGTATTGAAGAAGCCAGCCAATATGCCGATATTGACCAGCTTTGTATCAGCCCGCAGTGCGGCTTTGCCAGTACCGAAGAAGGAAATCTGCTTGCAGAAGAAGAGCAGTGGCGCAAGTTGGAGCTGATCGTTGATATTGCCGGGGAAATGTTTTCCTGAGTTTCGCCGATAATAAAACGGTTGTGAAAGCCGCGCCCTGAACACTTGCTATAACAAAAAACTGACCTGTTATAACGGATTTATCTATGGTTTTTGATATATGATTGCTGGAATCTTTTTGAGACAAAAGCATGACCGCCAGCAAGTGCCGTAGGGTCGAATTCATTCGACCTGCAACAATTGGATAGTGAGGATTTAAGTGATATGAGCAATGAGCTTTGGCGCATGGGCGCCTGCGAGATCGCAGACGGGATCCGCAACAAGCAATTTAGCAGCCGCGAAGCGGTGCAGAGTTGCCTCGATCGAATCGGTGACACAAATGACAGGCTCAATGCCCTGACAGAAGTCACCGCGGATGCCGCACTTGAAGCGGCGGATGCGGCGGATAAAGCAGTTGCAAGCGGCGATGAGCTTGGTTTACTTCACGGGGTTCCGGTCAGTATCAAGATAAACGTTGACCTTAAAGGCTCGGCCACGGTAAACGGGTGTGCCGCGCTAAAAGATAACATTGCCACTGAAAATTCTCCTGCCGTGCAGAACTGGCTTGATGCCGGCGCGGTTGTTGTTGGTCGCAGCAACTGCCCGGAGTTTTGCGTGCGTTGGGATACCAATAACGAGGTTTACGGGCAGACCTATAACCCCTGGGATTCCTCGATTACACCGGGCGGTTCCAGCGGTGGTGCGGCATCATCCATTGCCGCGGGTATGACACCCCTTGCCCATGGCACGGATATCGGGGGCTCACTCAGGCAGCCGGCCCAGGCCTGCGGGATTGCTTCAATTCGTTCTTCATGGGGACGGATTCCTGATTATGTGCCGAGTGAACACGAGGCCTCTATCAGTTCACAACTCTTTAACACCGATGGTCCAATGGCGCGCCGCATAGCCGATGTCAGGCTTGGCCTTCAAGCCATGGCAAAAGGCGACTGGCGTGACCCCTGGTGGATACCGGTTCCCCTGGAGGAGCCAGCAAGGTCAGAACTGCCGGTCGCCATCATTGACAACCCGCTGGGGGAAGGAATCACGGAGCAGGTGGCCAGCGGTATTCAGCTCGCGGAAGAAAGCCTGGAGCTGGCCGGATACGCCACCGAGCATGCCGAGCCTGCAACACTGGCTGACGCGGTAAACATCTGGCTCGACGTGATGCACTTTGAAGTGATTAATAACCTGAAACCTGCGGTGCAGGATTTTTGCGGGGCCGCACTCAAGCAGGCCTTTGAACGCTATCATGCAGCCTTTCCCGACCTCAGTGCCGAGAAGTATTTCGAGGCTTTCCGCGACAGGAGACGGGTGCTGCGTGACTGGATGGGTTTCTTCCAGCAACACTCGGTGATCGTTGCCCCCGTTAGCACAAATCCACCGATGCCCATTGACTATGATATTGAGAGCAATGAAAGCACCGCGGAAAGTCTTCGTTCCATGCGCATGGTTGTTGCCATTAACGCCCTTGGTTTGCCGTCAGTGATTGTTCCCCTGGGAGAGAAGGACGGACTGCCCCGTGCCGTGCAGGTGATTGGTGCACCTTTGCAGGAAATGCGCTGCCTGCAGGTGGCAGAAGCCATTGAAAAGAGCGTGAATGAACATTTACCCATCGATCCACGATAGTAATCC
>CAZXDV010000293.1:0-3463 GCA_964639535.1 uncultured Enterobacteriaceae bacterium
CTACTTCGACGAGTATACTTGAGCCACAATTAGCGCAAAATACTCGTACGCTGCCTGCTGATGAATTGTACTTTTTTACACTTGATTGACCAGAGGTATAGCGAAACTTGTCTCTCGTCACGCCTGCAAATGTTGCAAAGGCCGCACCATGCAATCGGCGACACTGGGAGCAGTGACAGTGACTATAGTCGCTGATTTCATCGTCTATTTCATACTGCACATCTCCACACTCGCAGCGTCCTGTAATCATTTTATTCACCCCGTAATTCCATAACCATGATGCAAATAATGATACTTTAATTTATTCAAAATTTGTCTTTCACCTGGTAATACAAAACTCCCAGCGCGACCATGGGCTTTCTGAAAAGATGGGAGCCTGGTAATACGAGCGGTTTGATATTTGCAAAGACATCAAATCGCTCCAGCGTGCCCGCGATAGCATCTGCCATAATCTGACCACTGACGTGGGTAAAATTGACGCCGTGCCCCGAATACCCTTGAGCATAAAATATCGATCCTGACAGCCTGCCCAGCTGCGGGACACGATTAACAGTTACACCGATTGTGCCACCCCAGGCATAGTCAATACGCGTATTTTCCAGGATGGGATACTTCCTGAGCATCTTTGGGACCAGGTGTTTCTTGATGATAGCCGGGTCATGACCAAAGTAATTGCAGCGACCACCAAATAATAAGCGCTTGTCCGCAGTTAAACGAAAATATTCAAGTATGTAGTTTGGATCGCAGACAGCCAGGTCTTTCGGGTTAATTTTCTCAACCAGTTGCTGTGAAAGTGGTTCCGTGGCAATGATAAAGCTATTTACGGGAAGGACCCAGCCGCGCATTTTCTTTTCAAGGTGATGATAGGCATTGCCAGCGATGACAACGGAATCCGCGTGAACAGACCCATGCTGCGTCACTACCGTGTTTTTTTTTCCTTCTTTAATCTCGATGACAGGGGATTGTTCATATATGGTGGCACCCAGGGAAACCGCCGCGCGTGCTTCACCCACGCACAATTTAAGGGGGTGAAGATGGCCATTGCCCATGTTCAACAGGGAACCTATATAGGTATCCGTGCCAATCAGCTCGCAGGTTTCTTCCCTGGAAAGAACACGATGTTCGTGTGGAAACCCATGGGCTTCCAGTTCTTGATTCTCAGTCTCTATATCGGCCATGTGCCTGGGCTTGATGGCCACATCAAGATAACCAAATTTCAGATCGCACTGGATATTATAGTTGCTGACCCGTTCTCGAATTATATCGTGGCCAGCCCATCGTAATTGCCACAGTAGCTCGGATAGCTCTATGCCATGATGACGTGCCAGTACATGTTCACCAGAGAAACCACCAATCAACTGCCCACCATTTCGGCCTGAAGCACCCCAACCGATCCTGTTGGCCTCTACCACGTGTACATTGTAGCCTCGCTCAGCCAGGTGAAGGGCCGTGGAAATTCCTGTAAATCCAGCCCCGATGACACAGACATCGGCGTGTTGTTCACCCAGTAGTTCAGGATAATCTGTCGCCGGGCCCAGGCTTGCGGCGTAGTAAGAACTGGTGTGTGGTTTGGGAAAAAGCATCATTTATTTTCGGTGGTAACCGCGAGGTTCGCAAGCTGACAATAGTTCATAATACCCAGCATTGATCGTAGAATCTGCCACGCATGCGCTCGTCTGGGCGGGTCCGCATGGACATTAAGCAGGGACTTCTCAATTAGCATCACCGGTGTAAGGCAGTTAGATTGATGATTGGCTTCTCCGTGGCAAGGCGACTTAAAAGGCGCCGGAAGCCGCGTGAATGAATTTGAAAAATACTGTATTTTGTTCCTGTTAAGCCTGCCTGCTACGGAACTTCAAGCTATGTCCACTTTAGTTGAAAAAATGTTCAACAAGCGCAACGTCAATGGTTGGCGGCTTTTTACTGCACTGGCTTCTCTTGTCTCCCTGTTTATCCTCCTGCGAATGGCACAAGTGGATAAATGGGATGGCGAATCAGTGTCCGCCTTGATCCAGTATTCAGTTCGCTGGTCGGTACCCTTGTTATACCTGGCGTTTGCTGCCTCATCCTTGCATGTTGTTTACCCGTTTTTTTTCAGCCGCTGGTTAATGCGGAATCGTAAATTTATTGGTCTGGGTTTTTCATTTGCCATGGCATGGCAGCTGTTTTTCATACTATGGCTGGTGACAGTTTTTAAAGACTATTACGTGGAAGAAGTTTACGTACTTCGAGATGCCATAGAAGGCGTGGTTGGCTACCTGTTCCTGTTCATAATGACCGTCACTTCGTTTTCCTTTTCACGGCGTCGGCTGCCCCCGGGATTATGGGCACTGCTTCACAAGGCAGGAATCTATTTTCTCTGGGCCTATGCATTCAGCGTTTATTGGTGGGCTCTTTTCTACTACCCTGACCCGGACTACGTTGATTATATTTACTTCGCCACCGGGTTTGCTGCATGGGGTTTAAGGGCTATGGCCTGGAGACATAGACGTGCAATCCAGTCGCACGGAAGGACAGTGACGCCTGCCTATTCCATGCCTCATCTATATCTCGGATATGTCCTGGTTGGTTTCGGGGTACTGGTTGCCTGCCTGAGCGGCCTGTGGCGAGAATCAGCAGAAACTATTTTCACCGGGCACTCATTTACCCACATTCCTGACAATTATCTTCCATACTGGCCGTTTGAGCCTTTTTACTCAATGTTTATTATCCTGCTGGGTATTGGGCTGACCCTCGAAAGGCAGCAAGGAACCAGCGATCAGCAATAAGGCTCGCAGGCTGCTGCGGGGATAGCACGTGTGGCGTTGCGGAATTCTCATACTATAAGGTGTGCCGCGGTGAGTACGCAGGAAGTTGATAATTTCCTGCCATCCTCGACCAGGGCCGGGTCAGTGAGAGACAGGTTGGCCGGGAATCGTTTCCCTGATTTTCCTCAGTAAAGCCGTGGTGTCTATGGGCTTGGCGAA
The DNA here is from genome assembly GCA_964639535.1 of uncultured Enterobacteriaceae bacterium. Classification (GTDB taxonomy): domain Bacteria; phylum Pseudomonadota; class Gammaproteobacteria; order Eutrophobiales; family Eutrophobiaceae; genus WLWS01. Next base: position 2,967 of record CAZXDV010000293.1, read on the forward strand.
GCTAGCATCAAAGTAAACTTTATCGTCGCATGTGTCATCCATAAGGTCACTAAATCCACTACATAGAAATACTGGTAATCCCGGTCTTGAATCCCGTGCAATTTTTGCAAGCTGAGCACCGTTCATACCAGGCATAACCTGGTCAGTAATCACCAGCGATAGAGACTTTGAATGATCCTTGATGATTTCAATGGCATTGGCGGAGTCTGAGGTAGCAATGACCTCGTATCCATGATCCTCCAGCATGGACTGGAAAAGTCCCAGTAAGGCTTCTTCATCGTCAACAACGAGAATACGGTTGCCTGGAACGTCAACTTTATTGCAAGCTTGTTGTGACGCCGGGGCTTGAACTGCAATTTCCTGCGCTGACCGGTCATTTCCCGGGGGGATAAAAATACATATCTCGGTGCCCTGGTTCTCATTTGAAGAAACGGTGATATGACCGCCATGGCTATGAATAATACCGTGAACAACAGACAGCCCCAGGCCCGAAAACT
>CAZXDV010000294.1:0-3452 GCA_964639535.1 uncultured Enterobacteriaceae bacterium
ACCGTAGAAGGGCATGTCGGCGTGCAGGGGATACCCCATCTCGATGACTTCCCCCGCCTGGATCAGGCGCGCCGCCCGGAGGATGACCCCGGGCGTCATCAGGTTCGCGGCGCCGCGCTCATCGTCTGGTCCCCAGGGCGATGGGCAGCGTTCTTCGTCGCTTGTGGGTTCCCAGGACTGGGCCGAAGCCGTGCAAGCGCAAAGCCCTGCAATTATCACTACTGCCAGCGAAACGAATGCCTTGGCCATCTGAGGTCTCCGCGAATAAGCGAGCACGCAGTATATACCTCGGGTTCAGCCGGCCACGTGCGCCGACTCGGTCTATTTACCTCGACTGTTCTGGTACTCGCGCGCGGCCGCGAGATCGTAGGTGATGTAGAACTCGGTCTGGTAGGCACCCCAGGCGCCGCGCTCGATGGCAACATTCAGCGCACGGAGTCGATTCGGCGGCAGGCGCGGCACGATGACCTGGCCGATGCCCATCATGACGTAGTGATCGACAATCTCGACCTCGTCCGGAGGGAACGTTTCATTGAAGCCGGTATTACGCAGAAGCTCCGCGCGCTCGACGTTGTTCATCGACTGGTCGTGTTTTAGAAAGACCGTTAGCAGAATCGATTCCTCGTCAGGCAGCAGCAAGCGATCCGGGTCGAATTCCTGTGCACTGGTCAATGCACTAGTGCCCAGGGTAATGAGTGCAACAAGCATCCTCAGGGTTCGCATAAACGGCTCCGTTAGTTGTGGTCTTGGCAGCGTTACGTCGTTGCGGGCGCTGGTGGCGATGAGCCCCAACCTCGCGCGTCCTCGCTCACCGACTTGACGTGCAGATCGCGCTGCGGGAAAGGAATTTCGATGTCATGTTTGCGCAGCGCATCAAGAATGGACGTGTGCACCGCGTGCATCAGCGGCAAGCGATCAGCGAGCTGGCGGGAGAAGACGTACAGATTGAAATTGAGCGAACTGTCTCCGAAGCCAACGAAGTAAACCGTTGGCGGCGGCTCGTCGAGTACGATAGGCATCGAATGCAGCGTTTCCTGCATGACTCTCGTTGCAAGTTCGATATCCGAACCGTAGGAGACGCCTACCGGCACAACGATCCTTGTGATCGGATCAGACAGCGTCCAGTTGACGACCTGCTCGGTGATGAAGGACTTGTTCGGGACAATGATCTCTTTTCGATCCCAGTCGGTAATGGTTGTTGCGCGGATACGTACCTTTGAGACAGATCCGGTCAGCTGCCCCACGGTGACGGTATCGCCGACGCGAACCGGGCGTTCGAACAGGATGATGAGGCCGGAGACAAAATTGGCGACGATTTCCTGCAGGCCGAATCCGAGTCCGACAGACAGGGCGGCGACCAGCCACTGGATGCGCGACCAGTTCCAGCCCACGATACTGAGGATCGAAACGACGCCGATCGTTACCACGGCATAGCGCAACAGCGTGTTGATGGTGTAGCGACTTCCCGGCTGAAGCTCGAGATGACGCAGTACGGCAATCTCCATCAGGCCGGGCAGGTTCCGCGACGCGACGAACGTTGCAAAGGCAATGACCAGTGCAAGCAGTACGTCTGCCAGTGACACAGGCGCGACAGTTTCGGCTCCATCGACGGTAATCGTCTGCGACCAGAGGCGAATCTCATCCAGGATGTTGAGTGCCGGCAACACGTCGGCCCAGATCCCCCAGGCGCCGAGAATCCCGATCAGGAACATACCCGCCTGCAGGAGCTTGCGGGTCTGCTCCCCGATCGCATCGAGATCCAGTGGTCGGCTCTGTGCGGGCGGCAGGGTGCCGTCGTCTTCGTGGCCGGAGACCTCAGGCTCATTCTGCGCGTCTTTTTCGGCCCGCTTGGCCTCACGACGCTCGAGAGCCAGTTTCAGCTCGATCTTGCGACGCTCGAGGGCCAGCCACCGACGAATAACGAGGCCGAGGAGTACCAGCAACAGGACCAGCCAGATGGTCTCGACGAAACGATCGACGAGGATAATAGCGGTGTATAGATAGCCGATCAGCGCAAGTGCAGCCAGCGACGCCGGAATGCCGACGTCAAGCGAGAACCACAGCCACCGTAGCCTGCTCAGCCAGCTCCCGGGGTTTCGCGCGTAGTACGCGGCGCCAATGCTCCTGTTCGGGTGGCCGAGCGGCCAGGAGATGACGGCTAGCAATAGCATCAGCGCAACGAACGCAAGGCGCCCGAGGCTGTCGTTCAGGGGCTGGATCCCCGAGGTCAGCGCCATAACGGTAATGAACACCAGGGGGGCGCCAAACGCGACAATTCGAAAGAGTTGCCGACGAATCACTTCCAGGTTCTGCGCCTGCCAACTGAAATGCTTTTCCAGAATGCCGCCAGGCGCGGCGAGAATCCGGAACAGCAGAACGTTGTAGAGAAACGGGGCCGTTGTCAGGAACGCTGTCGTCGCGGATTCGGTGAAACGGGATGGATCCGGTGCTTCTTTCAGCAGCCAACCCGCCAGCGCAAGGCATAGCGGTACAGGTAGCGCTTGAAGAATAGCTATCGCCAGCGACCAGACGGTAACGAAAATGCTGTCTGTCGATAGCTTGCCAATTCGTTTGGCAAGCCTGCGAAACCGCCGTTTCAGTGCTGGTTGAATAGCTATCACAGTCCCGGCGAGCAGCAGGGCGATTGCGAATCGGACTGGTTGCCGCTCGACAGTCGTGACCATCGATCCGGCAAGCCCTGACCAGGCAGCAGGTGATACCAGCCACGCCATATCCCCCGGGAGCCTGGAGAGCGTCGCGACGCCGATTGGCGCCGTGTTCGGTATCCAGATGAGGTTCTCGTCAAGGAACTGTCGATACTCGCCTGCGGTCTCCAGGAGCCGGCGCTGAGCTACATCCAGATCGCCCAGTACACGCACAAAGGTGCGGTAGCTGCTGGAGGCCTGTGCGAGCAGGTCCCGCCTCGCGCGCAGCAGCTCCGAAGCCTCTTCCCGTAGAGTTGCGCGGTCGTCGGCATCCGTAACGTCAACGCTTACCCGGTCCATGACAGCATCAAGTTGATCGTCCAGCTGCGTCAGATCTCGCCGTTCCTCTTCGACGCGGACCTGTGCCAGGCCGACGGCTGAAAGTGTCTGGCGTCTCTCACGGACCTGCGTCCGGTATTCGGAGTAACGGGGCAGGTTGCTCCGCGCATCGACAAAGAGGCGCCCGGTGGCCTGGGTAATGCCGCCGATCTCCAGTCTCTGTTTCGATCGTGCCATTGCCTGGTCGAGCTCTTGAATCTCTGTTTCCACGTCACGGAGTGTGGTGGTCGCTCGCTCGATCTCGTCCGCAGTCGCGGGTAGCTCCCGCGTCAACTCCAGGTTGCCCTCGGCAATCTCGCGCAACGCCGGATGTTTGTCCGCTGCGGCCAGTTCGGCTTCTGCCGCCCTGAGTTGGGCACTGCGTGCAGCGATTCGGCGCTCGCGATTTACAATCGACTGCAGCAGCTC
>CAZXDV010000295.1:0-3429 GCA_964639535.1 uncultured Enterobacteriaceae bacterium
CCATCGCCAGGCTTGGTGGTGATGAATTTACTATTATCCTCGAAGAAATAAAAAGGGAAGAGGTTGTCAGCCAGATCGCGACGAAACTCCTGTCACAGATGACGGATCCCTTTGAAATCGATGGCATGGAGATTTTTGTTACACCAAGCATCGGTATCACCATGTATCCCCAGGACAGTACAGATGCAGGAAGCCTGTTAAAGAATGCTGACACGGCGATGTACCGCGCCAAGGACACTGGCAGGAATGGCTTCCAGTTTTATACCGCGGATATGAACACGCGATCCATTGCACGGCTTGACCTGGAGTCGAAGTTGCGACGTTCACTTGAGCACGAAGAGTTTGTTCTTTATTACCAGCCCAAGATTGATCTTGCCAGCCAGCGCATGATCGGTACCGAGGCACTCATCCGCTGGCGCCACCCGGAGCTCGGAATATTGCCCCCGGGAGAGTTTATTCCACTGGCTGAAGAAATTGGCATGATCGAAAGTATCGGTAACTGGGTGATAAAAAACGCTTGTAAACAGATCGCGGAATGGCAGGAACAGTACAATGTCACCCTGCCGGTTGCTGTGAATATCTCCGCACGCCAGTTCAGGAACCCGGGATTCGTTCCCTACATTGACACCGTCCTGCAGGAGTTCCAGCTTGAACCATCCTGCCTGGAAATTGAAATCACCGAAAGCGCCATCATGGAACAAACCAGGCAAACCAGTCTCGCCATGAAACAATTAAAAGAGCGAAACATCAGGGTCTCCATTGATGATTTCGGCACCGGTTACTCTTCACTTAATTACCTTCGGCGTTTCATGATCGACACCCTGAAGATTGATCGCTCCTTTGTGCAGGAAATTACCGAGGGTACGGATGAAGCGGCAATCACTTGTGCCATCATTGCGCTTGGCAAAAGCCTGAATATGAACGTGGTAGCCGAGGGAGTTGAAACCGGCGAACAGGCAAAGTTCCTGTTTAAAAACGGCTGTAACGAGGCACAGGGCTATCACTTCAGCAAACCAATTCCCGCAGAAGAAATCACGCACTACATGCAGCACCAGCAGGAACAGAAGATCAAGGCAGCTGGCTGAATGCTGAAGCAGTGGCAGTTAACCCTCTAATACTCGATCAATAGCTTATTCATGCTTGCACTACGTTTTGCCGTAATAGCTGTAGAGACGGATAAAGGTGTAAAATGCATGCCATGGATAGTGTTGAAGCTGATATCAAGTATCTTGCGCCCGGCGAGGAAAAGCCTGTTTACTATGCCTCCCGCGGAGGCAGCGAAGCCCAGCTAAACCTGGAGGGCAACTTTGAAACCCACAGGGTTGCCATCAGGAACGGCAGGAATGAACCGGGCAGGGATTTCAGTCTCGATCGCGAAGGTTTTACGCTGTTGCGCGAACAGGATGATGCGGTTGACCTGTACGACGAAGCTTCGATAAGGGCTGGTTTTCTTCCCCAGGTGGAGTCATGTATTGCTCGCGAGACAGGGGCGACAAGAGTAGTGGCTTTTGATTTCACCCTGCGCTCTGACAGTGCAGGTGTTCGCGGTGACAGAAACAGCCGGGAGCCAAGTACGGTGGTTCATAATGATTACACCGCAAAGTCCGGCCCCCAGAGGGTACGAGATCTTTTCCCACCCGGTGAAGCCGAAGAACTACTCAAGCAGCAATTTCAAATCGTTAACTTCTGGCGCACTATTCGAAACCCGGTTAAAAGCTCGCCCCTGGCCGTGTGTGATGCCCAGTCAGTGAAGAAAGAGGAGCTGGTTGACGTGGTAAGGGTTGCAAAAGAGCGAACGGGAGAGCTCACCATGGCCTATTACAACCCGGCACATCGCTGGTATTACTTTGATGCAATGCAGGCCAGCGAAGCGCTTCTGATCAAGACCTTTGATTCAAATCCCGCTGCGGTCGCAAAAAATTGTATACACACCGCATTTCATTTTCCCGGTGATAACACGGGTTTTCAGCCCCGGGAGAGTATAGAAGTACGGAACTTCGTGTTTTTTTCGTAGTTCATCAAGTACCTGCAAGCTTGTTCCGGTTTCCCGCCACACGTGGGAATAATTCCCGGGATGTATACGGTTTTGATCCAGATCCTCTACTAGTCTTGAAGTCAGGTGTATTAAATTCACTGCTACCTTGAAGGAGTCCTTATGAACTCACTGCATATGTCCACAGGTCTTAGAATGAGCCTCGCTTCAGCCACGAGCCTGCTAATGACTTTTGTTATTCTCGCGTTCATGAAGTCACTTATTGGCGGCGACGGCCCGGTTATTATTGAAAAAAGAAAGTTAATACCACTGCCGGAGTTTATTTTTTCCACGCCGCCACCGCCGGATCCGACTTTCGATAGAATTGAACCGCCTGATGAGATTGTTGATCCTCCGCCTGAGCCGGTTATACCGGGGGGTGACGAAACAGGTGAAGTGATAGAAGTCACCGTGCGCGACAGGCCAGCTGTAGATGGCGCCTTGCCGGGTACTTTATTGAAACCGCAGTTCAATACAGAGCTGGCAGCGGTCGTAGAGATACAGCCTGAATATCCACGATGGGCTATCAGGAAGGGTATTGAAGGCTACGTACTTGTAGAATTCACCGTCACCAGGAGTGGTTCCACGCAGGATATCAAGGTACTTGATGCATACCCGGATGACACTTTCAATCGATCGGCAATTCGTGCTGCAGGTAAATCACGCTTTAAACCAAGGATTGTTAATGGTTCGCCAGTGGCGGTCACGGGGATGCAGAAGAAGTACACTTTTCTTCTCGACGATTGACAGTTATTACAGTGCTGTAGTGCATTTTCCGGCACTACATGACGAACCGATGATGCTGTTGCCTGTCATATGAGATATGTTCAGACAGTTCATTTGTATCGCATGCCTCGTGTTGGCGCATTCAGCCACGGCGACACCCAGTTGGCGATGGCACGATGATTTTTCCAGCAGGGAAAAGCAAAAGCTGACCGAGTGGATACTGCACGCAGAACAGGGAATGAGCCGGTTGTTTGGACCACTGCCATATAGATACAGCGTTCATTTTCATCGTATGAAGAAAGGCAGGGGTCCTACGCCCTGGGCCAATACGGACAAGCGACGAGGCAGGGCAGTACACTTTTACGTGAATACTGCCTATGCCTGGTCAGCCTTTGAAAAGGACTGGACTGCATCCCATGAGCTTTCCCACCTGATGTTTCCCTACATTGGAACAAGTGGTCGTTGGTTCGCCGAAGGTCTTGCCAGCTACCTGCAATACCAGATCATGTACGCCAGTGGCACAGTTAAGTGGAAGCAGGTAATAAATCGTTACGCAGAAAGGTTCAATGCCGCGCGAAGACAGGATACTTTTGGCAGCATGGCTATCACCAGTATCAGTAACCTGCCGAGTCTAAAGGATGTGAATGTGCGGCTTTACTGGGGTGGTGCAA
>CAZXDV010000296.1:0-3415 GCA_964639535.1 uncultured Enterobacteriaceae bacterium
AACATGGGCTACAGCCAGGTGGACTCTCCCCTTTCCGGCTTTGCGCCGGTACTTGGCGTGTACGGTATTGGCTGGTTAAGCACCCTCGTCTCCTGCCTGCTGGTTTGCGCACTTCGATTTAACGACAGCAAGCGCTGGGTGGCCATTGGCTCAATCGTGGTGATTGCTGTTTCGGGATGGGGGCTGAAGCAGGTGAACTGGAGCGATGAAAAAGAAGACACCCTGGTCGTCGCCCTGGCACAGGCATCGATTCCGCAGGAGCTGAAGTGGCAACCGCAGATGCGCATGCCATCCCTTGAGCTATACATGACGCTCTCTGAACTTCACTGGCACGGCGATCTCGTGATATGGCCGGAGACCGCCATACCAGCCTACCCGGGCGATGTCGCGGATTTTCTTGATAACCTGCGCGCACTCAGCCGCAAACAGGGCGTGGTGTTCATGAGTGGTATGCCCAGTAATAATAGCGACAGCGGCGAGTACTACAACAGCGTTATGATGATTGATGGTGACACCACCAGCTGGTATCACAAGAACCACCTCGTGCCCTTTGGTGAATACCTGCCGTTAAAACGCCTGATCGGCGGCATCTTTGATTTCCTGCGGATCCCCATGTCCAACTTCAGCAAGGGCACAAAAAGCAAGCCGGTGCTTGAAGCGAACAAGCTCATCGCCGGTGTGTCCATCTGCTACGAGGGCGCCTTTGGTGAAGATGTGATTGCCGCACTTCCCGAGGCGGATGTGCTGGTTAACGTCAGTAACGATGCCTGGTTTGGTGATTCGCTGGCACCGCACCAGCAGCTGCAAATGGCCCGGCTGCGCGCCATTGAAAGCGGTCGCTACATGCTGCGGGCAACCAATAACGGTATCTCCGCAATCATTGATGAAAAAGGCAGGGTGCTGCATCGTTCAACACAGTTTGTTCCTGAAACCCTGTCTGCGGAGGTAAAGCGCTTTGACGGCAGCACGCCCTACGCGCGCTGGGGTAATTACCCGGTGATTTTTCTTGGCCTCATGGTGTTGGGCCTGGTCTTTACCTTGAACAGGAAAGGAAACACCTCAAGCGAGCAGACCTAGGCCGATGCTTTCTTTTTCTGCCCCATGTAGGTCAGGATAAGCACTATCGCGATACCAAGGATGAGTAGAGCACCAGCAGAGATGACACTCTCGCTAATCTGGGTCGGCAGCACCGGTGACGATGAAATCATGCGGCTCTTGCCCCTGACCACTTCATACACTCTTTCCTGGAACGGCCAGATAACATAAAGCGATGACAGCAGCAGGCCGCTGATGAAAAGAATCGTGCGCCTGTAATAGCGCTCCAGCAACCATGACAGTAACCTCGCAAACAGCAGGAGCCCTGTTGCGCAACCCAGCGCGAAAGGAATGATCACCGCGAACTTGAAATGCCCGATGGCATTAAAGATGTAGGCATACTTGTTGAGTATCAGCAAGATAAACGAACCGGATATGCCCGGCAGAATCATTGCACAAATAGCCAGGGCACCGGATAAAAAAATAAACCAGGCCGCCTCAGGTGTCTGCGTCGGCACCAGGTTAAAAACCACGAGGCCAAGCAGAAGCCCCGGTAGTATCATCAGGCATTCGCTTAGCCTGAGCGCTTCCATGCCCCTTAGCAATACAATAGTCGAACCGACAATCAAGCCGAAAAACAGGCCATAGACTTGCTCAGGGTGAGACACGATGAGTGCCGGCAGGGAGATGACCCGGGTAAAAAACATCAGCGCGGCAAAAAGCCCTACCCCCAGGGGAATCACCAGTGAAAAATGTGGCCGACCAATAACAGTTTTAATATCCAGCTTGAGAATCGCCAGGAACCACGTGCGATCAAAGGATTTAATGGCGTTGATGAGTTCCTGGTAGATGCCAAGGATAAACGCCATGGTGCCACCGCTGACGCCTGGCACCACGTCCGCAGCACCCATGCAAAAGCCCTTTGCTGCGATAATGATCTTGTCTTTCATTACTCGTGGTAGGGAAGACTGAGCTCATGCACGGCATCAACAAGTACCGCGACATGTTCCGGATTGATACCGGGATGGATACCGTGGCCGAGGTTAAAAATATGGCCGCTGCCTTTACCAAAGGATTCCAGCACGCGGCCTACTTCCTTGCGTATCGCTTCCGGGTTTGAATACAGCACGGCTGTATCCAGGTTGCCCTGCAGCGCAACGCGATCGCCCACCAGCTTGCGCGCCTCGCCAATATCCGTGGTCCAGTCAAGACCGATAGCATCGCTGCCTGCTTCGACGATACGGGGCAACCATTGACCGCCACCCTTGGTAAAAAGAATCACCGGGACTTTCTCACCATTCTCGTTTGCATTAAGGCCGGCGATTATGCGCTTCATGTAATCAAGGGAGAACTCGCTGTAGCCTGACCAGGACAGCGCCCCACCCCAGCTATCAAACAGCATCACCAGGTTTACCCCGGCGGCGATCTGCGCATTGAGATAATCAGTGATCGAGCGAGCCAGGAGATCCAGCAGCATGTGCATGCTTGTCGGATCCTCGTAAAGCATGCCCTTGGCAATACTGAATTCCTTGCTGGAGCCTCCTTCGACCATGTAGGTGGCCAGGGTCCATGGGCTACCGGCAAAACCAATCAGGGGCACTGCATCATCCAGTTCCTTTTTTATCAGGCGCACCGCGTCAGTGACGTAGGCAAGCTCCCCTTCCGGATCCGGTGCGCCCAATTTTTCAATGCCTGCGCGGTCGCGCACCGGGCGCTCAAAGCGCGGGCCGACCTTTTCCACCAGGCTCAGGCCCAGGCCCATGGCATCGGGAATGGTGAGTATGTCGGAGAACAGGATGGCGGCATCCAGTTCAAAGCGAGCGAGCGGCTGCATGGTCACTTCGCAGGCCAGCTCCGGTGTCTTGCACAGGGTGAGGAAGTCACCGGCCTTCTCGCGGGTCGCACGGTACTCGGGCAGGTAGCGGCCAGCCTGGCGCATGATCCACACCGGTGTTTTATCCACCGGCTCACGCTTTATTGCCCGTAACAGGCGGTCATTCTTGGGTTGAGACATGTAAGCGATAACAAACTGATTTAATTGAGGAAATGATACAGTAATCCAGAGCAATAATCATTCATCGTCGGCATGCTGCCGGGGCCTTCACAAGATCTGCATATGCCGTTGTGTACACTATGCGCATGAGAGGACATGGCGATTCAACAAGCGAAAGAAGCTGGTCGGGTGACTGGAAGGCGATAAAAAGCCTGGTCCCCTACTTTCTTGAATTCAAGGGGCGGGTGATCCTGGCACTGGTGTTCCTGCTGCTGGCCAAGGTCGCCAGCGTGCTGATTCCCTTTGCCATGAAGCATATTGTCGATGCCCTCGACGGCAGCCAGTCCCAGCTTGTTGCCGTTCCCATCATGTTTCTCCTCCTGTACG
>CAZXDV010000297.1:0-3363 GCA_964639535.1 uncultured Enterobacteriaceae bacterium
CAATTCCTGGGCGACGAGCTGGAAGTAGAACTGACTCCCCAGGGCACCCTGGCAGAGAAAATGCGAGCCGGTGGCGCGGGCATCCCGGCTTTTTACACGGCGACCGGCTACGGAACTCCAGTGGGGGATGGCAAAGAGGTGCGGGAATTTAATGGCCGTAACTACATTCTTGAAGAAGCCATTACGGGTGACTTTGCCATTGTCAGGGGGTGGAAGGCCGACCGTTATGGCAATGTCATCTACCGTCACACTGCGCAGAACTTTAACCCGATGGCTGCAACTGCCGGAAAGATCACCGTTGTTGAAGTTGAAGAAATCGTAGAACCCGGAGAGCTTGAGCCTTCGCAGATTCACACACCGGGTATATATGTGAATCGACTTATCAAGAATACGTTTGAGAAGCGCATAGAGCAGCGCACGGTTCGAGCAGAATAAGGGAGTTAATGTAATGGCACTAACACGAGAACAAATGGCAATGCGCGTGGCCCAGGAGCTGCAGGACGGCTACTACGTAAACCTGGGTATTGGTATTCCTACCCTGGTGGCGAATTACATTCCCGAAGGCATGGAAGTGATGATGCAGTCAGAGAATGGCCTTCTTGGCATGGGGCCGTTTCCCACCGAGGAAGAACTGGACGCCGATATGATTAATGCAGGAAAGCAAACTGTCACGGCAATTACCGGCGCATCTATTTTCTCATCCTCCGATTCATTTGCCATGATCAGGGGTGGGCATGTGGATCTCACCGTGCTGGGTGCCTTTGAGGTGGACGTGCAAGGCAATATCGCCTCCTGGATGATCCCGGGTAAGTTGATCAAGGGTATGGGGGGTGCCATGGACCTGGTGGCAGGTGCCGACAACATCATCGTCACAATGACCCATGCCAGCAAGCACGGCGAATCGAAATTGTTACCAGCGTGCAGCCTGCCGCTGACTGGTGCCGGATGTATAAATAAGGTTGTGACCGATCTTGCTTACGTGGAAATCAATGATGGAAAGTTTCATCTCAGGGAAAGAGCGCCTGGTGTCAGCGTTGAAGAAATCGTCAAGTTGACCGCCGGGGAACTGGTCGTTCCGGACAACGTCCCGGAAATGTCCCTCTCCAGCTAGCTCTGCGGGCGCGGTTTTCGCTGCGCCATTTGAAAAAACCGGGCCCATCGCCATGAATATCCTTATGCATTCCGCTTCGCTGTACCTGAGCTCGGTGCTGATCTGGGGTACCACCTGGTTTGCGATCAAGTTCCAGCTCGGAGTCGTGGCAGCGGAAGTATCGCTGGTTTATCGCTTCGTGTCTGCGGCAATCATTCTTTTCGTATTTTGTGTTATCACAAAACGAAGCCTGAGATTTTCACCTCATGAGCACCTGTTCATGTTTCTGCAGGGCCTCTGCCTTTACTGCATTAACTACCTTATTTTCTACTGGGCCACTGGCCTTTTAACTTCTGGTGTCGTCGCCCTGCTGTTCTCCACGGTTATCCTGATGAATATTGTTAATGGTGCGATATTCATGGGGCAGCGGGTTGAGATTCGCACGGTAATTGGTTCACTAATTGGTATTGTCGGCATTGCATCAGTGTTCTGGTCTGAGGTCAGCGTAATTGAAAATGATAAATCCAGCCTGACCGGTCTATGGTATTGCCTCGCAGCAACCTTTTCTGCGTCGCTGGGCAACCTGCTCTCTGCACGAAACCAGAAAAATGACTTGCCCATCATCCAGACCAACGCCTGGGGAATGACATACGGTTCACTTATCATGCTGGCCTATGCACTCATCCAGGGTTCCGAGTTCAACTACGACCCGGCCTGGGCATATAGTGTTTCACTGGCGTATCTCAGTATCTTTGGAACAATAATCGCCTTTGGCAGTTACCTGACACTGGTGGGCAGGATCGGCGCAGACAAGGCCGCCTACGCCGCCGTACTTTTTCCAGTGGTGGCCCTGGGCATTTCCACGATATTTGAAAATTACAAGTGGACACTTGTTGCTATCGCAGGGTTTGTGCTGATCCTGGTTGGGAATTACATCGTTCTGTATAAGCCGGCAAGGTCCGACTAGCTGCGGTTTTGGTCTACGAAGTTGATGATGTGAGGATTAATCGCATCTGGATGTGTCACGGGCGCCATATGACCACCTTCCTCGACCACGAGAAACTCCCAGTGCGGGCACATTTGCTGAAATACCTCGTAAATCCCGATAATTGAATTCACGGTCTGGCGGGCTCGAACAAACAGGGTGGTGGCATCGATACTGAGCCAACTGGTGTCATTCGCCGGTAGACCCATGATGGAATCCCACTCGTGGTAATTATTTGGTAGTGCGGCCGCAAACACCTCTCTACGATCCGGGGGCAGCTTGTTCCACATACCGTCACCCAGCCAGTAATTGACAAAGTACTCGGCAACCACGCTCCAGTTACCATTGTCTCCTTCACTCTTGATGATTTCCCGTAGCAAAAGGATTTCATCATAGCCGCCACGGTTGTTTTCCTTTTCAAGCAAGGGAAACGGGTTTGCTTCCAGTAAAACCAGGGCTTTTATTTTTTCGCGAAGTTCTCTTGCAGTCCATGCCGCCACGGACGCACCGAAGGAATGCCCCACGAGGAATACAGGTTCATCCACGAGATGGCAAATACTCGAGACCAGCTTTACCTGGTCCTCCATGGACTGAACCTTTGAGTTTGGCCAGGCAGTAGTATCTCCATAGCCAAAAAGATTGACCGCCAGGAAGCGAAAACGGTGCTGGTAGTCATCGATCAGTTTTCTCCACTGCTTATAGTTGCTGGCTGCACTGTGGACCAGCACGATAGCAGGGCCGCGACCGACGTCCAGGTAATCAATCTTGATTCGCCCCGAGTTCAAAATCGGCATGCTTCACTCCTTATCAAGATTGATGGATATTTCCGACTTGACTGAATTGGCCAGGAAACATTTTTTGTGTGCCAGTTCATGCATTTCATGAATGACATCCCCTGTAGGTTCCTCACCCGAGAATTCAGCTTCAGGGCAAAGCTCGACACGCGTAACGCTCACCCTGCTGGAACTGTCTTTTTCCATGATGCCCCTGGCATTATCGACATATTGATCCACGGTGAAGCCCCGTGCGGCACTGATAGAAAGGAAAAACAGCATGTGGCAACTGGAAAGGGCCGCAACGTAAGCTTCCTCCGGGTCCACGTTGTATTCCACTGACATGGGCAGGGGCACAACATGTGGAGATGACGAGGCGGGCACCGTTAGGCCACCATCAAATATCCACTCATGACCGCGGCTGTAACTGTTGTCAGTAAACCCCTGTTCTCCTCTTTGCCACGTCACGCATGCGGTGTATTCAGACATTTAACTCAGCCCCTGTTGAATTGGCC
>CAZXDV010000298.1:0-3362 GCA_964639535.1 uncultured Enterobacteriaceae bacterium
ATCGGTCCCTGGCCCTGGTGTAAGGCCAGGTCCAGCATGGCAGTCACTGCGTAACGCCCTTTTGTTGTCAGTTTCATGTTGGGTTGCTTCTCCGCGGTTTGCACCTTTAAACGGGCAGGCAGGATAAAATGTCTGACTAAAACAGTCAAGTAAATATCACAGTAAAACGGTCAAGTATTAGGAATGTCTTGAAGAAATCAACAAAACCCCAGCAAAAACCAATATAAACAATAGTTTAGCGATTTTTACCTGGAGCGCTGAAAACGCGCAGGCACGGTCTAAAACGGGGAAAAGGAGGCGGGAATCCGGCGCAATTTCGGCGCCGGGTTGTGCCATACTGCAAAGTTCACGCTTGAACAGAAAAAAGGTACGCGGATAAGCGGAAAAATGGGATTACGTAGCGAGTTACTGGCACTGGCCGAGCAGGCCTGCGAAGAATTTTCCGTTGCCCCGGTCTCGAGGATTTTCATGCCGGAACCCACCCCCTCGCCGGAGCGGGACTCCGAGTTTGGCATCGTCGCGCTGGAGGACGGAGCGGCGGGCCTGTATTACGCCTGGATGGGTGATTCACAAAAGGGGATGAACAGGCGTCACCGCGTGGAAGACTATCTCGGCCATTCACCCGCAAAACTGCTGCAGCTCTATTCAAGAGAGCACGAGGCGGATCGCTCACTGGGCATGGCGGCGCTGAATGCAATCAGCCAGAGCGTGTTTCAACAGGCCGGTATGAAGTTACCCGATGCCGGTGATTCCATGGGTGAGCTGGATGTTCAAGAGGGCGATCATGTCGGCATGGTCGGTTACTTTCCCTCGCTGGTTCGACGTCTTCTCGCTGCGGGCATAAAGGTGACGGTGATCGAGAAAAAGACGCACCTGCTAAAACAGGAACACAACCTTGTGATGAGCCCGGACCCGGCGGCGCTTGAAGGCTGCAGCAGGGTACTGTGCACCGCCTCTACGCTGCTGAACGACACCATTGATGAAATCCTTGCTCACTGTGGCGATGCCGGGGTGATCAATATCATCGGCCCCACCGCCGGCTTTATACCCGACCCACTTTTCCAGGCGGGTGTCAGTGCCATCGGCGGTTCGCAGCTTGTGGACGTTAATCTCGCTATCGAGAGGGTCTCCCATAAACAGGGGCTGGGTTCGGCAGCCAGGAAATACCTGCTTAAAAGGGAGGACTACTGCGGGTATTCCGGGCTAGCCCGCCTGTGATGAGCGGCGGTGTTCGAGCGGAGTGAGCTGGTAGCGTTTTTTGAAGATGCGGCTGAAGTGGGCAGCATCGTTAAAGCCCCATTTACAGGCAATATCAAGTACTGACGCCTGGCTATGCTCGACGCTGCCCAGGTCCCTGTGGCAGCGCGCCAGCCTTTCCTCGCGGAGCCAGCTGGCAAAGGAGCTCTCGTGTTTTTCAAACAGCCGGTTCAGGTAACGGCGGCTGATACCAAACCTCGCGGCAACGCTGGCCTGGCTTAGTGCCGGGTCACCAATATTTCCCATGACATAATTCTTGATGGACAGCAGGCGCAGGGATGAATCCAGTGGGCGCGTTATGCCGGCGGGATCGTCATTGCTGCTGTAGAGCAGGGCGAGAAGGTCAAGCGCCGCAAGCAACTCGTGGTGAGTTGTGTTTCCTCTGGCACTGGATTGCAGTACTGAAAGCAGGGTTTCCCTGTAGCTGGCGGTGGTTGCAGTGCTCGCTTCTACCTTGCGCGCGGTAAGCTGAAGGTGATTTGCCAGTGTTCGATCGCAATCACTACGAGGAATCTCAAACACCAGCTGGGTATTTGGGCTGTTTAACCTGAGCTCATAGGGCCGGGTCGTATCGTAGATGACGATATCTCCACGGCCAAGGTCACTGCGGCGGTTATCCTGGATAATCGTGGAAGAACCTTCAAGCTGAAGGCTGAGCAGGAAACAGTCGGCGTCAGAGCGTTTTATCGCTGCGCTCTTTCTTTGAACAGTCGATACAGAGCTGGAAATCCGCGTGCAGGCCCAGTCGTCGATGCGTGTTTTTGACAGGTGACCGTTGCAGTCACCCTGGCCATCAAAACTCACATCCAGCTCCACAAAAGCCTTGCTGGCCTGCTCCCGCCACAGCTGTTGGCGCACTCCCCTTGGAATGTCATCGGTGGAAAATCGATGGATATCCTCGTGTACCTGCATCATCAGGTTGGCCCGGCTCTTTGCGTGACAGGAATATTGTCCAGATTGCTGTGCAAGTCAACCAGGGGGGTTCCCAAATAGTCAAGAAACAGCGGGTTTTTGATGTTAAATTCGAGCTACTCAACCGGTTCAGTGGTTGCAGTTTTCGAACAAATTATTATCGATAGGGGGGATATAAACGTGTCTGCTGATGATCAACATGCTGGAAATGTTTTACTGCTTCGTACTGCCTGCATCTCGTTATTAATCGGGCTGGTACTGGCCTGGTGCCTGGTTGGCACCCATGCCATGAAAATACCGGCGGCCCTGGAATTCTTCAAGTTTCCAGACAAGCTGCTGAGTTCACACCTGGACTTCCTGATGATGTCGATGCTGCTGTTTGGCATTTACGCTTCAAAGATCCCATTACCAAAGTGGGTACAGTGGCCAATGGCAATTGGTTCCATTACCAACCCGCTGCTGTTCCTGCTGCAATCTATTCCCTTTGGATTTCCAGGTATGAAGATTTTCATACTGGCATCCATTACCCTGACTACCGTCGGATACGGTCTTACCTGTATCAAGCTGTTCCGGTATTCATTGAAGTAAACCAGTCTGCCTGGTTGAGAACGGGCTGCTTTGTTAAAGAAGCAGCCCGTTTTTTGTTTGCTGGTTTATAATCACGCGATGGAAATACCCTGGAAGAATTCTGAAACCCAGTATGGCTGGGGTGGACGGGCCCTGCACTGGACCAGTGTCACCCTGCTCGTGGTACTCATTCTCACCGGCGACGGGTTTGCCGACCTCGAAGCCAGTGAGCACAGGAGCAGCCTGGTCGCCACCCACGTGTCCTGGGGATTGCTGTTCCTGCTGGTGATGCTGGCGAGAGTTTACTGGCGTATCAGTAACCACAACCCGGTGCAGTCCTATTCAATCAGGAAGTGGCAAAAGTATTCCGCGCGTAGCCTGCACCTGACGATTTACTTCGTCGTGATTTCACAAAGCCTGGTTGGAATACTGAACCTTGCCAGTTCAGGAGAAGGGCTGGCGTTTTTCTCGTTCTTTGAAACGGCAGCATTCATGCAAAAGAACGTGGCGCTTTACGAGTTGAGCAAGGGCCTTCACTACAGTCTTTCTATTGCTATTTATCCACTGTTCCTGGTACATATCTCCGCCGCCATATACCACCAGTTATTTGGCGTGCTGGATGATGA
>CAZXDV010000299.1:0-3316 GCA_964639535.1 uncultured Enterobacteriaceae bacterium
TGTTGCCAAGCTGGAAAATCGTAACCCGGCTTTTTCCGTGAAGTGCCGTATCGGCGCCAACATGGTCTGGGACGCGGAAAAATCCGGAAAGCTGAAGCCCGGCATGACCATCGTCGAACCCACCAGCGGCAACACCGGCATCGCGCTGGCCTTTGTCGCCTCCGCCCGCGGTTACGGTATCAAGCTCACCATGCCCCACACCATGAGCCTGGAACGGCGCAAGATCATGAAGGCGCTGGGCGCGGAAATCGTTGTTACCGACGGCGCCAAGGGCATGAAAGCCGCTATCGCAAAGGCAGAAGAAATCTGCGCCGAGGATCCGGACAATCACTGGATGCCACAGCAGTTTGAAAACCCCGCCAACCCGGAAATCCACGAGAAAACCACCGGCCCTGAAATCTGGGAAGACACCGATGGCGCGATTGATGTCTTCGTCAGCGGCGTGGGCACCGGCGGCACGCTCACCGGCGTATCACGCTACATCAAGAACACCAAGGGCAAGGCGATTCACACCGTGGCAGTGGAACCTGAATCTTCCTACATGATTCGCGCCGCCAAGGCCGGTGAAGAGCCGAACCACGCGCCGCACAAGGTGCAGGGCATCGGCGCCGGCTTTGTGCCGGGTAACCTGGATCTCGACATGGTCGACCAGGTGGAAGAGGTAAGTGACGCAGAAGCCATGGAATACGCCCACCGTCTCATGACAGAAGAGGGCATTCTTGCCGGTATCTCCTGCGGCGCTGCACTGGCTGTTGCAGTCAGGGTTTCCCAGCAGGAAGAACACAAGGGCAAGAACATCGTGGTCATCCTGCCTGACTCCGGCGAGCGCTATCTCTCCACCGCGCTCTTTGCAGACAGCTTTACCGACAACGAAACAGTACAGTAGGGTCGAATTTATTCGACCTTGTAAATTCCAATGCTTGTAGGGTCGAGAAGTGGTACATGGATGTACCGTTCACGAAACTAAGGAAGTAATTCATTCTACCTTGTATATTCCATTCCCTGTAGGGTCGAGCAGTGGTACATGGATGTACCGTTTACGAAACTAAGGAAGTAATTTATTCGACCAACTAGATCCCCTTTCCAGGCAACTGGAAAGGGTTTCCATCTTTCACCTGCTCACCCAGCTGCACTTCCTTTCCTTTGAGCATATTTAAAAACGCCTGGCGCGATTCATCGTCCATCTTGCGGAAAAAACGATACTCCACGTGCCGCCCGGGATTATCTTCATCAATCACGATCCCCCACAGCGGTTTCGCACTGATAGGCAGCATGCTGTAACGCATGTCACCAAGGATGCTGAAGTCGTCCCGGTCCAGCGCCACGTAGCCATCGGAAAAGCGGGTAAAGCGTTCAATGTCATTGAATACCACTGAATCCTTTTCAAGAAAGGCGAGATCCTTGTTCACATTAAATAGCGGCACCGTCTCTCCCTGGTACACCATCGCTTCACTAAAAAGCCCGAGACGCAGGGCATCGATGTAAATACGCTCATCATCTCGGTAAGTGGAGCGCCACAGCAGCAAGTTACCCAGTGTGGGCTTGACCACGAGCTTATTAATCTCGTGACCTCGCTGCTGCGCCAGGTACTCTACCAGCAGGCTGGCGCGCTGTTCCTGTAACTTGCCAAAGCCGAGATACACAACACAAAAGGCAATACCACAAAGGGCAAGACGACGCTGGCCCAGCCAGAGCCCGGCCAGCACCGACAACAGCAAAGCCAGGGTAAACACGGGATCGACAATGGAAATAATATTAAAGGCGATACGTTCATCAGAAAGCGGCCACAGCAGCAGGGTGCCATAGGAGGTACAGGCATCCAGCACACCGCTCAGGGCATAACCAGCAAAACAAAACAGGTAAAGCCGAGACAGTGACAGGCGCTGACGCATAAAAGGCCACAGCAACGCCATGGCAATGGCAGCACCAATGGGCACAAAGAACAGCGAGTGGGTGAAGTGGCGATGATACTCAATGGCCAGCAGCGGATCGGATGACGAACGAATCAGCACATCCGCATCGGCAAGCAGGCCCGCCGCAACGCCGCTCAGGGTCGCGAGTTTTTTCTCGTCCTTATTTGCCACGGCCTGTGCCATGACACCGCCGAGCAGCCCTTGAGTGAGGATATCCATGTGCGCATTCTAGCTGTTGAACTTAAGCGACTCCAAGGGGCACTAACAAAAGAAAAAGGGGGTAAGAAAAAATGAAAAAACACCTGTCGATACTGCTGCTACTGTCACTATTTTGCAGCGCCCATGCCGCGGACACCTCTTCACCCATGACCGCCGGCTTTAACCACGTGGGTCTTGCCGTGCTTGATCTTGATAAATCCACTCGTTTCTTTTCAGACACCCTGGGCTGGACACTGGATGGCCAGGACCCGGATTACCCGGCCAGCTTTCTCACCGACGGGGAGATGTTCCTGACCCTGTGGCAGGTGAGCGATCCCGCCACTGCCACCCGCTTTGATCGCAAGAACAACGTGGGCCTGCATCACCTGGCCTTCACCGTGGCCAGCATGGACATGCTCAACGCAATCTATGAGAAAGCAAAAGAAGTGGAAGGCGTGGTGATTGAATTCGCACCTGAGCCCGCCTACGGCGGACCCACCATGCACATGATGCTGCGTGAGCCGAGCGGTAACCGGCTGGAGTTTGCTTACAACCCGCCGAAGAAGTAGCACTCCAGGAGCGGGTTTTTAGATTTTGTTGACCAGGTCTTTACCTGCGGTGGGGGGAGGCAGAGGTTTACCTTCCTTTCGGTAGATCTCGATGGATTCTTCAACAACCTGGCATAACTCCTCGAACACTGCGGATTCATCATCACCATGACAGCCAGCATAGACCAGGCCCGGGGCACTACCGATGTAGCAATTGTCCTCTGAAGACCACTCTATGACTTTCACGTATTTTGTACTGTCTTTCATTTTTAAAATTTACTTCGTCATTCCGGAATTCGCGAAGCGAATATCCGAATAGTGCGGCATGGATGCCGCGTTTACGAAACTAAAGAGGAAAATCTATCATCAAGGGGCAACGTCGTAGATTAACCAAGTTCCAGTCGTAGCATCTATTGTCACCGCCAGATAGGCACGCAAACCAGGTTACCCAGGTCGGCGCGACAGGTGCCTTCAATCACACGCATGTCCCGCGTACGAAAGCGGCAGAAGGCACCGGAGCGACGATTCTCGCAGGCATCTCGCGGGTTCATTGCCGGTAGACGCCTTCGCCTCGCATCGGCCTTTTCCTTTCGTTCCTGGCGTCGCTTTTCCAGCTCTTCCTCGGAAGGTGGAGGCGGTGGTGGCAGGGGCTCATGC
>CAZXDV010000300.1:0-3305 GCA_964639535.1 uncultured Enterobacteriaceae bacterium
CGTTATACATGTCATCGGAACCGATAGTAAATGTCGCGTCTGCTCGAAACTCTTCGTCCGGTTTCTTTGTAGTGATATTGATGGCACCACCAATGGTATTGCGACCAAACAGCGTGCCCTGAGGTCCGCGAAGCACCTCGATACGTTCTACGTCCACCAGGTCCAGTGAACCACCAACCGAACGCGCCAGGTAAACACCATCGACGTAGGTACCCACGCCAAGATCAATTGTCGGTATGGCAGCATCCTGTCCAATACCTCGTATATAGACGATCGCAGCATTGTTGCTTCCGCCGATGGTGGCTGCCTTGTCAAAGGTCATGTTTGGCGTAAAGCTGCCTATTTCCGAAAGATTATCGATACCACGTGTTTCCAGTCCTTCAGCGGTAAAGGCCTGGATAGAGATTGGCGTATCCTGCAGACTCTCTTCGCGTTTACGGGCAGTAACAATCACTTCTTCGATTTCCTGTGCCTGGATTTGCAACATCGGAATTGGGCACATCGCCAGTCCAACGCAGGTCCATATAATTCGCGAAATACTATTTAGCTTAATTTTGCTCATTGCTACTTTCCCCTCAACATATCTCAGAATCCAGCATGTTTTATATGCCCCAGGTGTTGGAAGCTCTATCCACCTTTGCCAGAGAAAGTAGCCAAATATTCCAGCACATCGGAAAAAGCGCACAAAAGCAGTGCGCATTGGCAAACAGAAATTGCACCAGAAATTATTGGTACAAGAGAGAAAGAATGACGGGTGTTTTTAAGATACGTCGTGCTTACCGGGATCGAAATCGGTTTTGGATAAATAACTTTTGCAAAGTGCCAGTGGTGTGGCCTCAATGGTCGCTGCGACTGCGCTATTAAATCGGTTGAACACGCCAAACTGGCAAATCACAAACAGCAGCTCGGTTATTTCCACTTCATTGAAGTACTTTGCCAGCTCTTCATGATCCTCCGCTTCCACGTCGCTCGGTGATTGTCCGGCTTTGAAGGCAAAGGACAAAGCCGCGCGTTCGTTGGGCTCAAATAATGGGCTGGTCTGAAATTCCCAGACCGCGGCAATTTTCTCGCCGCTGATTCCCATGTCATGGGCGCGGTTTACATTATGCGACGCACAGTACTGGCACCCAGCTGCGGAGCTTGTCACCAGGCCCACAAGGTAGAGCAATGGTTCAGGGAGCACCGGGGAGCTATAAAGCGTTTTGACAAAATCTATAAGAGCCTTCGTAGAACGAGGTTCTCTCGCCATCGTTAATTCCGTATTGGGCACAAACCCAAGGAAATTAATTAAATCCTGGTACGTCGGTTCAAGTTCAGGCGTGTCTTCACGCCTGAGTGGCTTTAAATAGGGTCCTTTGCTTTTCATATTGATTCGCTCTTTTACTGATGCTTACCCACTTGCCAGTGCTCTTCCGGCAATGCCAGTTGTGAAAACTTCAGGGGCTTTTGTTCCAGCGTGGTTGCCACCGAGTCATTCCAACGATTGAAAAAACCCATCTGGCACACAACCAGGATGATCTCAGTTAACTCAGTCTCATTGAAAAATTGCTTTGCATGGTCATAGTCGGATTGTTCCAGTGTGCTGGGGCTTTGTGCCGCCTTGAAAGCAAAATCCAGTGCCACACGCTCTTTCTCACTAAACAAAGGGCTGGTCTGATACTCCCACACCGCGGAAATCTTCTGCGCATCGACGCCAGCGTCATTACAATTGTTTGCGCTGTGAGCCGTGCAATAACGACAACCGGAAACAGCACTGGCTATAAGCGTAATCAGCTGTATTAACTGTGGGTCAATGGTGGCTTCCTGGATAACCGCAATGGCAAATTCAATATAGGCTTTTGTGGCAGCCGGCAGGCGCGCCATTGTTAACACGTCATTGGCGGAAAATCCGAGGTATTCTTCGGTGATCCTGAAAGTATCCTCAAGTTCCGGCACATCTTCTCTTTTAAGTGGAGATAAGTAGGGGCCTGTTTCTGTCATGATTCGCGGTATTCCTGCCAGTGTCTATGACAGGCATTTTGACGACAGCAGGTAACAAACTTCTATCCGAGTTTACCCGTGTACTATCCGATAATTCCGCCGCCGAGAAAAATCCACGGCAGGTGTGCGAACTAATTTGAGTGAAACTGTTTTACTGCGTTTGACGGGCCAGGGTTTCAGAGGGTAATTCGCCGTACTGATTCTTGTAGTAGCTGGCAAATCGGCTGAAATGATTAAAACCACAGTCCATGGCCACAGTGGTAACCGAAACAGAAGAACATTTTGCGGTCATGAGAATATCGTGGGCAAGTCGAAGGCGCTCCTGGCGCAGGTATTCCATGGGTGTCACGCCATAATGTTTTTTAAACTCGGTGTACAGGGAGGTTCTTGCCATTCCTGATGCGGCAATAACATCCTCAAGACGAATATCTTCGCGCGCGTGTTGTTTAAGGAAGTTGGCGGTGTGTTTACAGGCTGCAGACGGCCGCGCATCAGATTCTTCCAACAGCAAACTGCTGAAATTGTTAGGAACACGTAACAAGAGCATTGATGCCAGCAACACCTCCAGCTCTCGGCCAACCGCATCAAAAGTAATATGAGAGGCATGCTTTTGACATTCGCCCCAAAGCTGCATGACCAGGTTTCTGACCGGCTCAGCACCAAGATTCAAGCCCTGTGGATGCGGGTCAAAACGAACCTGACCTTCAGGTATTCTGCCCAGGTGATTGGCCAGTGCAGTGTCCACCGCATTACGTGTCAAACTAACGCTGATATTTCTGTAGTCGCTCGAAGCCTCAAGGGTAACCGGACAGGTCGGGTTGATGACAGTTACCGTTGCTTTGTCGCCTTCAACCCGTCGACCTTGCGCGCTGATAGCATAATCGCCTTCAACCGGAAACATGACACAATAGTTTGCATCAGCGAACTCACCAATGTCATTACGTAACTCTGCGCCATAGGCCAGTTCATTTATGCATATGTCTCGCAACCAGACGAAACTATGCTCAAAGGAAATTTCCCGGCGTGTGCTGTTGGGGAAAATCTGGTGTGGCCCGAACAAACTTGAGATGCGCTTGATGGCGATATCCACATTGTTAGTACGAAAACGTGTGATACCACCGGAACGACTCATGGTATCCAAGCCAGCAGACTGTGTGTTTGGCACTGCGCTTATGCTCATACTCTACACCCGGATTACTAAGGTTAAATGATGACCTGAGTCTGCGCTGGAGCCAGCTGCAAGTCAAGCCGTAGCAAATTCGAGATTCAATTTAACTGCTTGATTATCAATGTTAGTCTGATTTACGAGACTAGGAAATACGAAC
>CAZXDV010000301.1:0-3291 GCA_964639535.1 uncultured Enterobacteriaceae bacterium
CTGTGCGGCCTTTAGTTACCGAGCAGTTTCAGGCCGAATGAATTCGGCCCTACTGGAGATGTAGAAACAGCAATTGTAGGGTCAAATTTATTTGACCAACGAATATTAGGCGCGTAGCTCAGCTGGTTAGAGCACTACCTTGACATGGTAGGGGTCGTTGGTTCGAGTCCAATCGTGCCTACCAAACCACAAAGCCGGGACCCTGTTAGCAGGGTGCCCGGATTATCTCTTTTACATGTGGTCTGTTGTGGGGACCACCACTGAAAATACGAGGAGATAACATGCCCGTTATCACGTTACCTGACGGCAGTAGCCGCCAGTTTGAATCCCCTGTATCCGTGCTTGATGTCGCGGGTGATATTGGACCCGGCCTTGCCAAGGCGACCCTCGGTGGTGAAGTCGATGGCACCCTTGTCGACGCTTCTCACAAGATCGATTCGGACAGTTCACTGCGCATTATCACCGAGCGTGACGAAGAGGGCCTGGAAATTATTCGTCACTCCTGTGCTCATCTCATGGCCCAGGCGGTAAAGTCACTTTTCCCGGAGGCCCAGGTGACCATCGGCCCCGTGATCGAGGATGGTTTTTACTACGATTTTGCCTACGAGCGGGCCTTCACCCCGGAAGATATCCAGGCCATTGAAAAGAAGATGCAGGAACTGGCAAAGCAGGATTTCGAGGTTGAACGTTCGCTGATGGGACGTGACGAGGCGGTAAGGTTTTTTCGCGATATGGGCGAGGAGTACAAGGCTGAAATCATCGAGTCTATTCCGGCCGACGAGGAACTCTCGCTTTATCGACAGGGTGATTTTATTGACCTGTGCCGCGGACCGCATGTGCCGAGCACCGGTAAAATCAAGGCTTTCAAGCTAATGAAACTGGCCGGGGCCTACTGGCGCGGCGATTCCAGCAACGAGATGTTGCAAAGGATCTACGGCACAGCCTGGGGAGACAAGAAATCCCTCAAGCAGTACCTGCATCGCCTTGAGGAAGCAGAAAAACGCGACCATCGTAAACTGGCAAAGAAGCAGGATCTTTTTCATTTCCAGGAAGAAGCACCCGGAATGGTGTTCTGGCATCCCAAGGGCTGGCGCCTGTACCGGGTCGTGGAGGAATATGTCAGGCAGAAAATGCGCGATCACGGTTACCAGGAAATTCGTACGCCGCAGCTGGTGGACAGGAGCCTGTGGGAAAGATCGGGACACTGGGACAAGTTTCGCGAGGACATGTTTACTACGGCCTCTGAAAACCGGGATTACGCGGTCAAGCCCATGAACTGTCCCTGTCATATCCAGGTATATAACCAGGGGCTAAAGAGTTACCGGGATTTACCCCTGCGCCTTGCCGAGTTCGGTTCCTGTCACCGCAACGAGGCATCCGGCACCCTGCATGGCCTGATGCGTGTCCGCAATTTCGTCCAGGACGATGCACATATTTTTTGCACCGAGGAGCAGATACAGGAGGAAGTCTCCAACTTTATTGACCTGCTATTCGAGGTTTATGCAGATTTTGGCTTCAGTGACATTATTATCAAGCTGTCGACCCGCCCGGAAAACCGCGTGGGCAGTGACGAAATCTGGGACAAGGCGGAGCAGGCCCTGCAGCTGGCAGTGGAGAGCAAGGGCCTGGAATGGGAGCTACAGCCGGGGGAAGGGGCGTTTTATGGTCCGAAAATCGACTTTTCCCTGCGAGATTGCATCGGACGCATCTGGCAATGTGGCACGATCCAGGCGGATTTTTCGATGCCGGGCCGGCTTGGCGCGGAATACGTGGACGCCAATAGCGAGAAACAGGTACCGGTCATGCTGCACCGGGCGGTACTCGGCTCAATGGAGCGATTTATAGGGATTCTCATCGAAGAACACGCCGGTGCATTTCCCCTGTGGCTGGCACCTGTGCAGGTCGTGGTGGCCTCGATCACGGAAAAGCAGGCAGAGTATGCCGAAAAAATCGCGGAATCCCTGAAAAATCAGGGGTTCAGGAGCGAAACTGACTTGAGAAATGAAACGATCGGCCTTAAAATCCGCGAGCAGGCAATGCAGCGTGTACCCTACCAACTAATCCTGGGGGCACGCGAAGCTGAAAATAACACTGTGGCCGTGCGTACGCGTGATGGCGAGGACCTGGGAGCAATGACCCTTGATGCTTTCATTTCCCGCCTGGAAGAGGACATCGCGTGCCATGGCCGTAATATTTTGGAGGAATAAAATATCGTCGCAGAAAAGCAGAATCGTCTGAATGAAGAAATTACGGTTCCGGAGATACGTTTAATCGGTGCCGACGGGGAGCAGGTCGGAGTAGTCAGCATAGATGAAGCACTGAGACTGGCAGAAGAAGCCGAGCTGGACCTGGTAGAAATAGTTCCAAACAGTGAACCACCCGTATGCAGGGTGATGGATTATGGCAAGTTCCTGTTTGAGCAGAATAAAAAGAAACACGCGGCGAAGAAAAAACAGAAGCAGATCCATGTCAAGGAAGTGAAGTTCAGACCTGGAACCGAGGACGGGGACTACCAGGTGAAGTTGAGGAACCTGCTACGCTTCCTTGGTAACGGTGACAAGGTCAAGGTCACTTTACGATTCAGGGGAAGGGAACTGGCACACCAGGAACTGGGTGCTCGAATGCTTGAGCGAATCAAGGCCGACCTTGAAGACCATGGAGTGGTAGAGCAATTTCCTAAAATGGAAGGTCGGCAAATGGTGATGGTGCTGGCACCGAAAAAGTAGAATTTAGAGAATTAACTGGAGTTTAAGAATGCCAAAAATCAAGACAAACAGGGGTGCCGCAAAGCGCTTTTCCAAGACCGGCTCGGGAAAGCTCAAGCACAGGCAATCTCATCGTAGTCACATACTGACAAAGAAAAGTACCAAGCGGAAGCGTCAATTGCGTAGCATCATTCTCCTGAATGACCGGGATCAAAAGGCAGCCGCACGTATGGTGCCGTACATTTAAGAGGAAATAGTCATGCCCAGAGTTAAACGCGGTGTTACCGCACACGCAAGACACAAGAAGGTACTTGAACAGGCCAAGGGTTATCGCGGCCGTCGCAAGAACACCTACCGTGTCGCCAAGCAGGCCGTCACCAAGGCTGGTCAATATGCCTATCGTGATCGTCGTCAGCGTAAACGCCAGATGCGCGCACTGTGGATCGTGCGAATCAACGCGGCAGCGAGAGAGCAGGGTTTATCCTATAGCCGCCTGATTGATGGTCTGAACAAGGCAAACATTGCTGTCGACAGCAAGGTACTTGCAGATATCGCCAAAACAGATAAGCTCGCGTTTGGCGACATC
>CAZXDV010000302.1:0-3240 GCA_964639535.1 uncultured Enterobacteriaceae bacterium
TCCACGGCAACTGCGATATTCTCAAAGGCAGTGAGATGCGGGAAGAGCGCATAGTCCTGGAAAACCAGCCCGGCTCGTCTCTGCTGTGTCGGCAGGTTTATATTGTTCTCCGAATTCAGCCACTGTGTGCCTGCGGCACTGATCTTTCCCTGCCGGGGTTGATAAAGTCCCGCAATACTTCGAAGCGCAGTTGTTTTACCACTACCAGATGGTCCAAGCAGCACAAGGATTTCACCAACACCACAGGAGAAATCCATAGCCAGTGGAATTGGCCCGGTTTGCGCAAGGTTTACCTCGATGAGATCAGTGCTCATGACGCCTGTCCAGCCTGTCATTCAGAACATAAATGCCACATATCGCGACGAAAGACATCAGCAGCAGGGATGCGGACATGATCCCGGCACTTTGATTATCAAAAGCCTGTACCCTGTCGTAGATAGAAATCGCAATCGTGCGGGTCTCACCTTCGATGTTGCCTCCAACCATCAGCACAACCCCAAATTCTCCCAGCGTATGTGCAAAGGTAAGAATGGCAGCCGAGAGTATCCCGGGCCAGGCAAGGGGTAGCTCTATTTTCCAGAAAGTCTGCCAGCCACTGAGCCCACAGCACCAGGCAGCCTCACGAATGGAGATCGAAATGGACTCAAATGCACGCTGCATGGGTTGAATAGCAAAAGGGATATTAAAAATGAAAGAGGCAATCAGTAACCCTTGAAAGGAAAATACCAGTGGGGCGTCGAAAATACCCTGGTAAGTTCTTCCGATCACCGACTGGTTGCCCATGAGCGACAGCAGGTAAAAACCAAGAACCGTCGGTGGAAGAAGCAGGGGAAGTGCGAGCAAGGTTTGTACAGCGCTCCTTCCAGGAAAACGCTGCCAGGCGATGATGCGTGACAACAGGATCCCCGCGGGCACCAGCACTATTACCGTGCAAAGACCCAGTGCAAGGGAGAGTTTAAGGGCCTGCCAGTCCATCCGTGCCTGCTTTCGGGGTCAAGGAAGAAACAACGTAGCCATGTTGTTCAAGGATATGCAAGGCCTTGTCGGACTTGAGGAATTGGTAGAACCTTGTCTCGGAATCATTGGCCCCATGGAGCAGGAGCAGGTGCTGTGTCAGCGGCGTATGCCAGGTCTCCGGTATTGGAAAAACACGTCCCTTGCCGGCAAGCTCGGGCAGCATGGCGTGGGACAGTGGAACGATCCCCGCATCGACATTACCACTGAGTGAAATCTGCGTTGCCTGTGCAGCGTTCTCCGCGAGCAACAGGCGCTGCCTCTCAATAGCCCAAAGCCCTGCTGTTTGCATTGCCTGCCGGGCCGCGATTCCATAGGGGGCATGTTCAGGGTTAGCGATCACGATGCGCGAATAATTTCCGTGTTGCAGATCCCGGACTACTGCGCTGAGATTATTCAATCCCGCGAGCGAGGAGCGGGCTGGAACAAAAAGGGCAATTCGGCCACGAGCGATGGTCACGCTTTCCAGCATACTGACATGATTGTCTCTCAGGATATCGATGTATTTATCGTCGGCACTGAGAAACACCTTGAAAGGTGCGCCCTGGATCAACTGGCGTGTAAAATTCCCTGACGAACCAAAGGAGAGGCGTGGTCGAATTCCCTCTTCGCGTTCAAAAGACTTTGCTATTTCGCTGATGGCATGAGACATGTTTGACGCTACCGCCACGTTGACGGAGTTGGCAGCAGCATCAAGTGGTAGCAACAGGACAAAAACGACCAGTCGGGCTAAATATTGTGAAGGGGTCATTGAATTGTCAGGTTATACTATGGGCCAGGTAATAGAACAGCATACACATGCGCGAGGCGAACACTACTCATTGTGAAATTGTGATTTAACGCCTTAAATTTAAAGGAGAAAAATTATAACATGATTTTGCTAACTGGCATTACCGGTACCACCGGTTCGTTACTGTTACAGGAGCTCTCCGGAAAGGGCATTCCCCTGCGGGCGACGGTTCGCAATCCGGACAAGGTCAAGGACCTCTCCATCCCTGGTCTAGAAATAGTCACCGGTGATTTCGAGGATAGCGCGTCAATTGAAGCTGCGCTGGATGGTGTTGATAAGGCGTTTATGATGATGTCCAATTCCCCCAACCAGCTGGAGTGCGAAAAGCGCTTTATTGATGCTGCGGTGAAGTGTAACACCGGGCACCTGGTCAAGCTTTCCGCATCCAGTTCGCAGAAAGACACGGCCGCGCTTTTAAAGAAGTTCCATGCAGAGTCAGAAGAATACCTGGCCAATTCCGGGCTTACCTGGACCTCGGTGAGACCAAATTACTACATGCAAAATAACTTCGCCTCGGCACAAACCATCGTTGCTGATGACAAGATCTTTTTACCCATGGGCAAGGGGCGCGTAGGCGCAATAGATGTGCGCGACGTAGCCACCTTTCTTGCGGCAGTCCTGACAGGTTCGGGGCATGAATCAAAGACATACTACATTACCGGTTCCGAGATCCTGTCCTTTGCTGATATGGCGAGCCAAATGTCGGAAGTGCTTGGACGCGAAATCCAGTACATCGATATACCGCCGGAAGAGTTTAGCAAGGTATTGCTGAGTTTCGGTGTTGACGAGTGGTACGTTGGAGCCCTTTGCGATCTTTTTTATCACACGGCGCGGGATGATGGTGCTCGTGTTACCGAGACTTTCACCGAGGTGACCGGACAGGCACCCATTAGCTTCCGTGATTTTGTTCGCGATCATGCCCAGGTTTTTACCGCTGCCGAATAAAATTTGGCGCATGCTAACCGGGGCAGCAGGCAGCCCGGGGATACGCCTGTGCTCCCTGTTCCTGTGTATCTTTATCGCTGCCTGCTCGGACTACCAGCAGGGCTACCAGGACGGTTACCAGGGTAAGCAAGCGGCTGCCTGGCTGGTTTGGGGTGGAGAAGAGTACGAGGCCGGTTTTATTGAAGGTCAAATGCAACAGTCCCACGACGACTGGTACGCAGAAAACCAGGCTGATATGGATGAGAGCCTCAGTTGTCCTGCTGTTGTCGCCCGTATGTCACCGGTGGTCGTCACTGATACACACGGGTTTATTGACCTGGGCAAGGAAATACACGGAAACTTTTAAGTAGCAGGCACAGCCAGCACCACTCCAGGCGTGCCCTGGATAAGCAGCTAGACCCTGTCCATCCACTTGTCCTGGTACTCCGAAGGCTGGCTACGCATTTTATCTATAAGTTCAACAGGGTCCTCGCTCACGATCAGCATTTCGC
>CAZXDV010000303.1:0-3225 GCA_964639535.1 uncultured Enterobacteriaceae bacterium
GTTATCACCAGACCTGGGAAAATTACCAGCTGGAAGTTACCGATCCCAGCTTTAACCTCGGCGAGGTGTTCCAAACCGTGGTCACTAACGTCGGTGATGCGACCGTAGACGGCATCGATTTTGAAATTACTGCAATTCCCACCGCCGGTCTTGAAGTCGGCTTGAGTGGTACCCACATCATCAAGAACGAGACAGACGATCGCTTCACGGTGACTGACCCAAGGGCACCGGCTTCCCCGGCTATAGACTTACCGGCCGGCAGTCGATTGCCACTGGTGGCTGACTGGAATATTGCCGGTTATGCGGAGTACGGCTGGCCGATTAACCTGATGGGTGGTTCCAACGCCTTTGTGAGGTTCCAGTTCAGTCATACCGGAAGTTCTCTCAACAAGGTTGTGCCTGATGCAGAGCCGATTCCCCAGCTCAAGCAGCCCGCCTACACCATTGGTGATATTCGTGCCGGTTTTGGAAATGAAAAATGGCAGGCAGAGGTATATGTAAATAACGTCTGGGATGAAAGGGCGGTGCTTTACCATCCTGTTTTCGAACTGCAGCGTCACTTTGGTCGCGACAGGGTTGTTACCAACCGACCAAGGAACTTTGGCCTGCGCATAAAACGATATTTTAATTAATCCTTGTAACGCAAAGGCCGGTGGCTCGAGCGGGTCACCGGCCTTTTTTTATTCTTTCCTCGCCCGCCTAATCTGCCCACACTTCCAGGCCATGTATGGCATTCCTGACATCCATGGTGAGGTTCACTGAGGCTACGCGGTCACCGCTATGAAGATCATAGACCGTCACCGTTGACGGTGAGGAACCGGCAATAACGAAACGCTCGGCGAAGGTGCAAAGCCCGCGGCCAAAGCCCTGGCGTGCAACCCTGCTGTCGTCCACGCCGCTGAACTCCAGCTTTTCTTCCGGGTACACTGGCACAGGGAATACCCTGTCTTCTCCTTTACGGTCCACGTAGCGCACGCAGTTTGCTGCCGTATCATTAAAAAGTATGCCATTACTGAAGGGCTGGGCATTATGGGCCCCGGACGGCAGGCTGGAAAACTTCCTTACGTTGAATTTTTCATCCACGTAGAGAAGGCTTTCGGTACGCAGGCCGCTGCAGTACATGCCGCTATTGTCCACGTGAACATTATTCAGGTGAAGTTCATTACTGATAGTCGGGCCATTGGCATCGAGGGGATCAAAAACCTGTCCTCTAAAGCCATCATTATCCCTGGAAATGTAAAGACCCCATGAGAAAGAACTTCGTCCAAGATCAAATCCAAGCAGGCTGTCAAAGCCCGTCGATGTCAGGAACAGCATGTTACCCATTCGGGCGATTTCATGGCAGTGCTTGAGGTAACGATTTCTGTAGGAGTTGACCTTCTGGAACTGCGGGTCATAAACAAATAGCTCGTCGCTGGCAGCGATAAAAATCTTCTGGCGAAAAAACTCGATTCCGCGCAGGCCGCGATCCCAGCCCCGCCCTTTAAAATCAATGTCAGTGGTATTCCAGTCAAGGTGCTGGATAATTTCCTGCCTTGAAAAATCGATGCTGTAGACACCACCGTGACTATCGCCCTGCTGGCTGCCGCGTACTACGGAAGTGGCGAGCAGGCGTGGAAGTTCTACATTCTTATCCATGACTGGTCTTATTACTTCGACTATTGAGCAGAAAGATAGGTATCAAACCAGTCCAGGTGCCGGGCAACTTCATCTTCCCGAAAACTGGGGCGATTAAAACTATGGTATTCATCCGGGTAGATTACCAGCTGCGTGGGTATATTCAGCTGCCGCAGCGCCTGGTACATCTGCTCCGAGTGAATCAGGGGCACGTTGAAATCCAGTTCACCACACATGAAAAGTGTCGGTGTGGTTATCCTGTCAGCATTATAAAAAGGGTAGGAAACCTTAAGCCAGGCGTCCAGGTTTTCCCAGGGCGCCCCCAGTTCAATGTTCCAGTCGCGTATGTACATGTCGGTACCGTAACCTGCCAGCATGTTTGAAACACCGGCGCCGCTGACCGCGGCAGCAAAGCGGGAATCCGAGGCGATGACGTAGTTGGTCAACATACCGCCGTAGCTCCAGCCGTAGAGCGCGAGACGTTCGGGGTCGGCGATACCCCTGTTCACAAGGTAGTCCACGGAGGCCAGTACATCATCCACATCAAGGTTGCCCCAGTCGCTGATAATGGCCTTTTGAAAATCGAGGCCTTTCCCCGAGCTGCCCCGTGGGTTGGGCGCCACGACCAGGTAACCATTGGCAGCTAACAGCTGCCAGTCGAAGTGAAAGTCATGGGCATGCTGGGAAACAGGACCACCGTGCAGGTTCATGATCAGCGGATAGCGCTCGCCTTCCCGGTAGTTTGCCGGCTTTACCAGGAGAGCATCGATAGCAGTGCCGTCCTTGCTGGTAAAGCTGATGCTTTCTGTAGTGCCAAGGTCAATATCTTTGAGCCAGGGGTTATGATCGTGCAACGCGCGGTACTTACCCTTGTCAATCACACCCACTTCGTAGGGCCTGTTGGCAGTGCTTGAAAGCAAAACTATCCTGTTATCTGCACCCACGTCAAAGTGGCTTACAACCCTGCCAGGTTGAGTGAGACGGGTCAGCTTTCCACTTCGCAGCTCAATTTTCGCCAGGGCCTGGTCAAGATTTTCTTCGAGAATAAAGTAAAGGGCTTTGCCATTTTCTGACCAGTGTGGATTGAGCGTATTTCGATCCAGGGAGAGGGTGGGTAGCTTTTCACTCTCATCATCAGCAATATCAATCGTGGCGACCTGCTGCAGGGCAAACCAGGTCAGGTTCGGATCACCGCCACGAATATAGGACAGCCTGTCCCCGGCAGGATGCCAGGCCGGCGGACTTCCGGCACACCAGCTGGGTTCGCAGTCGGTACCCGGGTTGCGGGTTAACAGCTGCTGAACAGCGCCGGAACGCGGCTCGGTAAGGTAGATGTCCCAGTTGCTGTGCCGATCAAAATCCTCACCGCGTTTTGTAACAAAGGCAATCCTGCTGCCGTCCGGCGACCAGCTTGGTAGCATTTCGTCGTAGGGGCCATGGGTTAACTGCACGGAGCTTTGTGAATCTATATCAAGCAGGAACAGGTGGGTTCGGGCTGTTTCAAGATAGCCTGTCCCGTCTTCCTTGAAGTAGTAGCGATCAATAACGATGGGGCGGGGCGCATCATCGGTGTTGCTATTATCCACGCTGACGACCAGTAATAACTGT
>CAZXDV010000304.1:0-3179 GCA_964639535.1 uncultured Enterobacteriaceae bacterium
CATTCCTTGTGCAGCGGCACATCCACCAACTCAAAATCCGGCACCGGGTTGTGCAAGGTACTCCTTCTCGGGCGCAGTTGATTCTCGCCCAAGGATGGCATTGCGATGAGGAAAACGACCGAATTTTTCAATGACAGCATGGTGAGCCCTGGCATAGCCGTGAAACCCCTCGAATTCCTTGCGGCAGCCGGCTGGCGCTATTTTTACCAGTCCCTCCATCAGTTCCACGCATCGCTGCTGGTCCTGTAGTGATTCCGAATGCTCCAGGGGCAGGTAGAAAAACACGCGCTGAAGCGGATTGAGATCAAGGTCAACACCGAGCTCAATTCCCTCCTTGCACAGGGTCAGGGCCAGCGCATCCTGCGCAAAAGCACGGGCCTCGTCACGAAAGATATTCCGGGAAAATTGATCGAGAAGGATGATCAGGGCAAGCCAGTCACTGGCATTATTCTTCCAGGCTTGAAGGTCATCGCTGCCAGTAAGATCCAGGGCGGCACCAAAACTCGTCTTGATTTCCTTATCCACCGCAAGCGATTTGCCCCACCAAAGGCTCGACTGCTTGCTGATTTGTTGCCCTGGATCATCGGCTTCGCCAAACCAGTAGTGGAGGATTTCCTGTGCAAGCTGCAAGCGGGGCTCAACCCCTGGCGAGGGCAATCAGCGCTATCACGAATAGCACCACTATTGCGATTGGCACCAGCGCGCCTTTCCAGTCAGGGTTTTCGACTTCCTTGCTGCGTTGCATGGCTGCCTGGGCCGAGGGCCAGAGGAATACAACCAGCATTACACCCATTATGACACCCAGTAATTGAGCCCAGAAACCCATGATGACAATCTCCTGCTGTTGCTCTGCGTCCTGTTCACCGCCGCTTCAGACATCCTGTCCTCTCACGACAAATTTTATTGTGGGCCAATTGTCCCATTATTATGGCTTTTGCCAGACGCCGCTCCTGCGCATCCAGCGTCCGCGGCATATGACCGCCATGGAAGGCGGAAATGCCGAAAGCGTATGGAACAGCTTTCGGCCGGTCCATCCATGGACGCCGCCGGTTTTTGCTCCATGCAAAACCGGAGTATGACCGCCATGGAAGGCGGAAATGCCGAAAGTGTATGGAACAACTTTCGGCCCGTACGTCCCTGTACATCGCCGCTTCGGACATCCTGTCCTCTCGCGGCATACGGTCCATCCATGGACGTAAAAAACCCCGCCGAAGCGGGGTCAGAAATTTATACTACGTGCTTTAGTCAGTTTTTCACTTCAACTTCCGTTGCGTGAAAACCTTTTGGACCCTGTTCTGCGACGTAGGTAACGCTTTGCCCTTCGTTCAGTGTTTTGAATCCATCCGACTTGATTGATGAGTAATGAACGAAGATATCGTCCCCTCCCCCCTCGGGTTCAATGAAACCAAACCCTTTTGAATTATTAAACCACTTAACAGTACCACTACTACTCATTGCAATCTCCCCCTATGAAATTGGATAAATAGTGTACAGCCTGGAATGGGACGACAGAGACAAAAGCGAGACCTGACACGACCTATACCTCAACTGCATGGTGGTCAGGATAGTCCATTAAATCGGCTTTTGCCAAGTGAAACCGGGGCATTTATCCCGGTTTTCAGGCTATTTTTGCGGTTTTGGGCCACAAATGCCTTTTATTTAAGGTCATTCCTGTATAATCCGCCGCTTTTTGCAAGCGAAGAGCATGTCTGAATCCATTAGAAATATCGCCATTGTCGCCCACGTTGATCACGGGAAAACCACCCTTGTCGACCAGCTGCTTCGACAATCAGGCACCCTGGAGACTCGAAACCGCCCCCTTGACCGGGTCATGGACTCCAATGACCTGGAGCGGGAAAGGGGTATTACCATACTGTCGAAAAACACCGCGCTGAAGTGGCAGGACTTCCGCATAAACATTATCGACACCCCCGGGCATGCTGATTTTGGCGGTGAAGTTGAACGCGTGCTGTCCATGGCAGATTCGGTCCTGCTGCTGGTGGATGCGGTTGAAGGTCCGATGCCGCAAACCCGTTTTGTCACGGAAAAGGCCCTCGCCCGTGGTTTGAAACCAATCGTCGTCATCAACAAGATTGACCGCGATGGGGCGCGGCCGGACTGGGTCCTGGATCGAACATTTGACCTGTTTGATCGTCTTGGTGCCAGTGACGAGCAGCTTGATTTCTCGGTCATATACGCTTCGGCAAAAAGTGGCTACTCGGGCCTCAGCCCGGATTGCAGTGATGGCGATATGACACAGCTGTTTGAAACCATCGTCAGTGAAGTCCCCGCCCCCGAAGTAGATAGCCAGGGGCCTTTCCAGTTCCAGGTCAGTGCACTGGACTACAACAGCTATATCGGTGTCATTGGAATTGGCCGCATTTCCCGAGGCAGTACCAGGGGCAATTCGCCGGTGACAGTGGTCGATGCCTCGGGCAAGCAACGCCGTGGCAGGATACTGCAACTCTTTCGCCTGCTGGGCCTGGAGAGGATCGAGATCGAGGAAGCCAGTGCCGGGGACATCATTGCCATATCCGGACTCGAGGAATTGAATATTTCGGACACCCTGTGTCACCCCGAAGAGGTCAGCGCCCTTCCGGCCCTGCTGGTAGATGAACCCACCGTGACCATGACCTTCCAGGTAAACGATTCACCTTTTAACGGAAAGGAAGGCAAGTTTGTCACTTCCAGGCAGCTCGCGGAACGATTGAACAGGGAGCTCAAGCACAACGTTGCACTGCGCGTGGAAGAGACGGACGACCCGGACAAGTTCAAGGTATCGGGGCGTGGTGAACTTCACCTTTCCATACTTATTGAAAACATGAGACGGGAAAATTATGAGTTCGCAGTATCCCGGCCCGAAGTAATATTAAAGGTCGTCGACGGCACAACCTGCGAACCCATGGAAACCCTGACAGTCGATCTCGAGGCTGATTACCAGGGTGCAGTGATGGAAATGCTGGGGGCTCGAGGTGGTGAGCTCAAGGACATGGTGTCAGATGGAAAAGGCCGTGTGCGCCTGGACTATCTCATTCCCGCGCGGGGAATCATCGGCTTCAGAACTGACTACCTCACCGCAACGGCTGGTACCGGCTTGCTCTATCACGTGTTTGATCACTACGGCCCGCTTAAGAATTCGATAAACAACGAAAGGATCAACGGTGTCCTCGTGGCCAATG
>CAZXDV010000305.1:0-3106 GCA_964639535.1 uncultured Enterobacteriaceae bacterium
ATATCGGTAGCCTTCTGCTGGATCTTGCATCACTCAAGGAAGCCTTTGACAAGGTCAAAAGTGGTGAATTTGCCTCCGGTAGCTCGGCCCAGCAGCTGGATGATGTATACGAAACCCTGAAAGACCTGGAAAGCGCCGTTGGTACCGTTGGTGGGGCCTATGATGTTAATACACCCGCACCCGTGTCCAATACACCTGGGCATGTCATTGGTGCACTGGGGGGAGATGCCATCGCGGATTCTGTCGGGGCACCCAATGCGACCCCGGAAGCAATCGGGTCTGCCATTAATGACATGAAGAGCCAGATCAATGACGCCATTTCCATCATCGAGGATGCAAAGGCCGGCAGGACCCCCACGGCCGCGGTCGGCAAGGCCATTGGTCGCATCGTAAAAACCATCTCTACCGGCAAGATGCAGGAACGCCAGAGACAGATGGATGAATACATCAGGAACATCGGCGCAAACGCCGGTGTGATTGCGTCCTCAATGGCCTTCCTGCAGAAAACAAATAATCGCCGCTTTGCCGTGGAGGATGCCCTCAAGGCAATTCGTGCTGCGAAGAGCGCGCTGATGGCCTGCATGGCCAGGGCCTGTGGCGCCATGAGCCTGACCCGCCCCAATGTCAGCACCAATTTTGATGGCTGGGGTGCAGCACTTCGTCATTTCAATGGCCTGACACGGGGGCTG
Source organism: uncultured Enterobacteriaceae bacterium (assembly GCA_964639535.1). Lineage (GTDB taxonomy): Bacteria > Pseudomonadota > Gammaproteobacteria > Eutrophobiales > Eutrophobiaceae > WLWS01. The sequence goes on from CAZXDV010000305.1 coordinate 690, forward strand.
TTTACCAGGCTCGATGGTACCTTTGATGTCCAGGATCATTGCCCCGGTACTGAAACCGCCATTTCACTTTTCACCGGTGATGGCATGGGCTCCGGAAACATCAGTGTCATTGGCACCAACACTAACCTCACGCCAACACATGCCGTTACGGCAAAGTGCCCACGCTGCCAGCCCATCGCCGACAAGCTCGCGGCAAACCTCAGCGAGACCGACTACTGGCGTGCGGAAAAAGCAGCCATTGAAGAGAAACTGCGCCAGGCGGAGACCCTGCGTCAACGTCGCGGCGTACTGGAAAGCCGCAAGGCCAGTAACCGGCGTTCAATACAGCAGTTAAACCAGGGACGGGCAAATTCGAAAGCATTTGGTTTTCACTGGGGTGGTGGCCTTGGCATTATGCTTCGCGAGGCTGAAGCCCGCGGCCGTGACCTGCAGCGCCAGATAGAAGAAATGTCGCGGGAGATTGACCGCCTTGAAGCAAGTAAGAGTGAACTTGAAAGCATCGATGAACGTCTTTCAAAACTACTGGATGACAGGCGTGACCTGCGCACGGACCTGCGCTATTGCGAGGAGCAATACTGCAAGGATTATGACCGCGATTTCGAGGCTGTCGGCAGGTTCATCGGTGACCTGTTTGCTGATGTTAAAATCATCGACGTAAAGAATATTTCCGGTAACGAACCCTACAACACGCGCGACCCCATTTCCGATGGCTCCGGCCAGACTGGTGGCAGCACTTCCGGTGGTGGCAGCAGTGGTGGCGGTGGAATCACTACCGGTGGTGGTGGAATCACTACCGGTGGTGGTGGAATTACGACGGGTGGCGGCAGTACCGGTGGTGGTGGTACCGGCGGCGGCAGTACCGGTGGTAGTACCGGCGGCGGCAGTACCGGTGGCGGTAGTACCGGTGGCGGCAGTACCGGTGGCGGCAGTACCGGTGGTGGTAGTACCGGTGGCGGCAGTACCGGTGGCGGCAGTACCGGTGGCGGCAGTACCGGTGGCGGCAGTACCGGTGGCGGCGGTAGTACACCCGATCCCATTATGGTCATGGTAAGCCCCTCTTCAATCCAGGACCGTCACGTGGTGGGTAGTGATCCCTGTAATGACCCAATGGGCTCGGTGAATATCCAGCTGGCCAGCAACAATCCTTTTACCGTGACTGATATCCAGGTAAATGGCGCCGTAAACGGTTTTGTTCTGGCTGATGACCCAAGTGGCAGCACGGACCTGGCAACCCATAACATCGACTTTGAATTTAATTGCGCATCCGCAGCTACCACCATTCGCAACGGTGATGTCACAGCATTGATTACCGATACTGTCACCGGCCAAACTGACACGATCATGGTTCCGGTGACCAACGAGGTAACAAACCTGATCGATGTACTGCCCTCAGGATCAACATTCATCCCCGTGAGCAAGCTTCTCCTGGTGGGTCCGGATGCATGCCCCAACAACCACTACCACGAAAACGGTGGCCCCGCAGAGGCCTGTGACGGTTCCCTGGTGAATGATCCGGCCCCAGGCGTGTGCGGATTCGGCAGTGACACTGATGTGATCCAAATAGAAGAACTGGACTGTGATAACCCATGATTAATTGCAAGCACTACACTCGCCTTAGCCTCGCCTGCCTGGCCCTGTTAGCCGTAGTTCTCGCCAGCCCGGTAGAGTCACGGCAGTTCCGCTCCGTTGTTCCCATAGCCACTCCGGCAAGAATTAAGTCAGCGTTACCTGATGGCGCGCAGGCAGTTGATAAGCCGGAACAGCTGGATCGCAGCAAGGTTAAAGCAGCGGTGGACCAGGTCCTGTCAAAATGGAATACCGGGGAAATGGAAGGAACATTGTCCGACCAGTTCTTTGATCGCACCCGCTTGACCGACGTGGTGGACAACGTGGTGCCAAGGGATGCCATACTTCGAGTGCAATCGGTGCAGGGTGTTCAAACCCTGCAGCAGTATGTCATGCCGGGTGATGATGGCAATAGCCGGGTCAGCATCGTCTCTGCCACCGTGCGAACTCAGCTGGAATACAACGATCCCGAATCCGGTTATGTCGCGGTACCCGGTGTTAATGAATTTATCCTCAAAGTCACGGAGAAACCGGGTTACTAGGAATTGATGTGATGAGTCGTCTTTTAAAGTCTTCCATAATCGTACTGCCATTCCTGCTCGGCGCTGCCGCAGCACAGGCAGCCGACTGGAGTATCAATGGCAGCAACACCCTTCGCGGCAGCGTATATGATGCCAGCGGTGCCGGTAGTGGTAGTCCTTATCCTTTTGAAGGCGACATGTACTTTGATGAGATCAGCGTATTTTTTGACAAGCGGGAATCCCCTTATTCTTCCTGGGAAGGCGAATTTACCGGCTTATATAATGTAAACGACGATTATCGCTCAGGTAATTTTGGCATGGTGCCCGAGC
>CAZXDV010000306.1:0-3098 GCA_964639535.1 uncultured Enterobacteriaceae bacterium
ACTTTCTTGCAGAAGGCGGCAATATCCGCGATGCTGTCGCCCGCTTTATCGCCGCTGTGAAATCAGGGGAGTTTCCGGCACATGAGCATAGCTTTACCTGACGAAATTTTTACCGAGTTATTCTTTACATGAAGCCATCTGAAATGCAGTCCACCCGTGCCGGGGGGAACATGGAAACCGTTTTTGATCTTGCCGGCCTGCATCGTGTTGTGCGCGAGTGGAAGCGTGAAGGCGCAAGCGTCGCCTTTGTTCCAACCATGGGTAACCTGCACAAGGGACACCTGTCCCTGCTTGAGCGCGCACACGAACTGGCAGACAAGACCATCGTCAGTATTTTTGTAAACCCGATCCAGTTTGGCGAGGGAGAAGACTACGAGGCTTACCCCAGCACCCTGGAAGAGGACCAGGCCGTGCTCGCGGAACACAATCTCGATTTATTATTCGCGCCTGACCTGAAGCAGCTTTATCCCGGCGGCATGGATAACGATACCCGTATCATCGTGCCGGAGATCAGTAATATTCTTTGCGGACGTTTTCGTCCCGGTCACTTTTCCGGTGTTGCCACGGTGGTGTGCAAGCTGCTCGCCAACACCCAGTCTGATTTCGCCATATTTGGCGAAAAGGACTATCAGCAATTACTGGTGATCAAGCGCATGGTCAGCGATCTCTGTATTCCTACCGAGATTATCGGCATGCCCACAGTGCGTGAAGAAGATGGCCTCGCCATGAGTTCGCGCAATACCTACCTTGGCCCGATTGAACGACAGCAGGCGCCGCATATTTACCAGGTGCTGCAATCCGCCGCGCAACGTCTGCGCCACGAGCCGGAGCAGATCCCTGCCATCGAAGCCGAAGGCATGCTGGCTCTGGAGAACTATGGTTTCAAGCCGGAGTATTTCAGCGTGCGTCGTACCGAGGATCTCGGTGAGCCCCATGCAGACGATTTGCGTCTTTCCATTCTTACCGCTGTCTGGCTTGGCGGCGCGCGTCTTATCGATAACGTAAAGGTGCTGGTCGATCGGGAAGCTTGAGTCCTCATTGTCGCGCCTGGAAGTCACGAGACAGGTCAACGTATCGAAAAATGCAGGTCGAATAAATTCCGTCCTTTGGTCCATAAACGGTGCGTCCATGCACCACTTCTCGACCCTACAAGTTCACCATACCACGGTAGGGCCGAATTCATTCGGCCTGTTTCAATGAAACTTCACCGGGCGCTTGGCCAGCTTGCGCTGCAGGGTGCGACGATGCATGCCTAGCTGGCGTGCGGCAGCGGACACATTGCCGTCACAGTCGCCCAGCACTTTTTGAATATGCTCCCACTCCAGCCTGTCCAGTGACATGGGCTTGTCACGCACATCAGTCCCGGGACGACCTTTATCCTCATTGAAAGCATTCATGATCTGATCCGCGTCGGTGGGCTTGGTGAGATAGTGAATGGCGCCAAGTTTTATTGCTTCAACAGCGGTAGTAATACTGGCGTAGCCGGTGAGCACGATGATTCGAATATCCTCGTTGATCTCCAGCAGGGGCGGGATCAACTCGAGACCGGATGGCCCGGGCATGCGCAGGTCCACAATGGCATGGCTTGGCCTGATGATGTGCGCCAGCTGCTTGCCATCATTCCTGTCGTGGGCAACGTGGCATTCAAACCCGCGTCGTTCAAAGGCGCGGGACAGGACCTGGCAAAAAGTCAGGTCGTCATCGACGATGAGCATGACCGGTGATGTTTCCTGCTGAGTGCTCATCAGGCTCTCGCGGCAAGCAGGGAAGAAAGGGGTAACTCGATTCGCGCCAGCACACCACCCACTTTTAAATCGCTCAGGTCAATGCTGCCACCAAGTCGCTTGAGGGTGTTCTGTGCGAGGAACAGGCCGATACCCAGGCCCCGTGTTTGTCCGGCAAGGATGGCATGACCAAGTTGTCCAGACTTGTCAGCGGGCAGGCCGGAACCATCGTCCCTGACCGAGATGGTGAGCGAGTGGTCGGTCCATTCACCATCGATTTCCACGGCGTGGGAAGATGCATCGGCGGCGTTGTTGAGCACGTTGATGATGGCCTGTGTCAGCGTCTGGTCGGCAATGATGGTCGGCACCGGGTTTGAACCGTGGAAGTTCACACGCATCTTTATATCGTTGCGAACGCTGTGCCAGTCGCCGGTTGTTTTCTGCAGGTAACTGTCCAGTGCCTGGGCGTGTCCTTCCATGGCCTGGATCTGCCCGGCGTCGGACGCCATTCGGCCAAGTATCTCCTTGCAGCGTTCTATTTCATTTCGAATCGTGTGCAGGTCCTCGCTGAACTCGGGGTTGTTTTTATATTCCTCTTCCATTTCGTTAACCAGCACAGCCATGGTGGAAAGTGGAGTACCCAGTTCATGGGCGGTTCCCGCGGCGAGACTGCCGAGAGTGAGGATCTGCTCGGCACGAAGTTTTTCCTCACGCGCTTCCGCCAGTGCACGATCGCGCTGGCGTAGTGCCCGGGCAATGCGGGAAACAAAGTAGGCCACCAGGCCCGCACTCAGCACAAAGCCATACCACATGCCCCAGATATGCAGGGTCACTCCGCTGTTGCTTTCATGCTGGTGGCCTACGGGGACATGAAAAAACATCAGGAAGGTATAGCAGGCAACAGCCGCCAGTGCCAGGAACAGAGTGATGTTCACTGGCATGCTGGCTGCGGCAAAAATAATTGGAAGGATAAATAAAAAAATAAAGGGGTTTGACGAGCCGCCGGTGTAAAACACCAATATCGTCAGTGCCACGAGATCGAAGCTCAACTGTAGTAAAAAATCCTTCTCGGTGATCTCCTTTTCATTCAGCAGGCGACGCCAGGAGTAAATGGTTACCAGGCTCAGTACGGTAAACACCGTGATAACTGGTGCCAGGGGTATATCAACAGCAAAAAAGCGCTGCATGAGAACAAGCGCCAGCACCTGGCCGCTCATGGCGATCATGCGTATAGATAGCAGGTACTTGAGGTTGTTGTGCATACAGTAAATTATAAGATGTCTGCGGTGAATTATATCGCGGAACCTTTGCATGGGGGGCGCGACAATTTGTCACATTCTTCGAAAGTCCTGGATTTGCTACAGTTCAAGTCTA
>CAZXDV010000307.1:0-3068 GCA_964639535.1 uncultured Enterobacteriaceae bacterium
GACTGACCGAGCAGGACATGGACACCATGTTCAACACGGGCTCACTGGTCGGCCCTGACGAAGCGCCACTGCGCGAGATCCTCGACACGGTACGAACGACCTACTGCCGGAATATTGGCGCAGAGTACATGCACATCAATGAGACCGAGCAAAAAAGATGGATCCAGCAATATCTTGAGGGATGTCGCTCAACACCCAATTTTTCCGTGGAAAAACGAAAGCATGTCCTCGGTCGCGTTATCGCTGCCAATGCCCTCGAGGAGTACCTGCACACAAAATACGTAGGTCAAAAACGATTTTCGCTGGAAGGCGGCGAATGCCTCATTCCCATGCTGGATGAAATCGTGCAGGGTTGCGGCGACCTGGACATGCGCGAAATAGTGATTGGCATGGCGCACCGCGGACGTCTCAACGTGCTGGTAAACATTATTGGCAAGCTGCCCCACGAATTATTCGGCGAGTTTGAAGGTAAACCCGGCGAAACAACCACGTCCGGTGACGTTAAATACCATCTCGGTTACTCGTCAGATATTGAAACCAGCAAGGGCAGTGTGCACCTGACACTGGCCTTTAATCCCTCGCACCTGGAGATCATCGATCCTGTAGTCGAGGGTTCAGTGAGAGCACGCCAGGATCGTCGTATGGACAGGGACAGGGAACAGGTGCTGCCCATTCTCATTCATGGTGATGCTGCTTTTGCCGGGCAGGGCGTGGTGATGGAAACATTTAACCTCTCACAGACGCGTGGCTATACAACCGGCGGCACCGTGCATGTGATCATCAATAACCAGATTGGTTTTACTACCAGTGATCCGCTGGACTCCCGCTCTACGCTTTATTGCACCGACGTCGCCAAGATGGTCCAGGCCCCCATTTTCCATGTAAATGGAGATGATCCCGAAGCAGTTGTTTTTGTCGCCAAGATGGCGCTGGATTACCGCATGAAGTTCAAGAAAGACGTGGTAATCGACATGGTCTGTTACCGTAAGCACGGACACAGTGAGGCTGACGAGCCCGCCGCCACCCAACCGGTGATGTACCAGCATATCAGGAATCATACCGATGTACGCAGCAGCCATACCCGGGCACTGATTGAGCAAGGCGTCCTGACAGAACAGGAAGCAAAAGATATCGCCGACAAGTACATTGATTCGCTTGAATCAAATGTTGCCGTCGCAGGACCACAGGCGGAAAACGTCAACACGACACACCTCATCAATTATGCTCCTTTTCGCGACATTCCCTGGACCCAGGAAGCGGATACCAGCCTGAATGACGCTACCATTGAATTGTTGACCGAACGTCTCACCACTATCCCGGACGAATTCAAACTTCACCCGACCGTGAAAAGGATTATCGATAACCGTAAAAAAATGGGCAGGGGTGAAATGCCACTGGACTGGGGCTTCGCCGAAAACCTCGCCTACGCAGCCCTGCTCAATACTGGTTCGCCCATTCGAATTTCCGGGCAGGATAGTGGTCGCGGCACTTTTTTTCACCGGCACGCCGTAATCCACAACCAGGAAAACGGGGAAACCTGGTTACCCCTGCAGCACATTCGTGAGGCTCAACCTGAATTCCTCGTGATTAACTCCACCCTGTCGGAAGAAGCGGTACTGGCGTTTGAATACGGTTATAGCAGCGCTGAACCAAACGCGCTGGTTATCTGGGAAGCCCAGTTTGGCGATTTTGCCAACGGTGCCCAGGTAGTTTTTGACCAGTTTATAAGTTCCTGTGAAGCAAAGTGGGGGCGCTACTGCGGACTCGCTGTACTGCTTCCCCATGGATATGATGGCCAGGGACCGGAGCATTCCTCGGCAAGACTGGAACGCTACCTGCAGCTTTGCGCGCAGGAAAACATGCAGGTGTGCGTCCCCAGTACACCGGCACAAATGTTTCATATGCTGCGTCGCCAGGTTATTCGACCCTACCGTAAACCCCTGATTGTCATGAGTCCGAAGAGCCTGCTAAGACACAAGCTTTCAACATCCTCACTGGACGACCTTAAAGGCGGATTCAAAACTGTTATCGATGAAATCGACGAACTTGATCCCGAAAAAGTTACCCGTTTACTGGTTTGCTGCGGCAAGGTTTACTACGACCTCCTTGAAGAACGACGCGCAAATGACATTGAGAATATCGCGATAGCCAGGATCGAACAGTTATTTCCTTTTCCCCATGAGGAAATGAAACAGGTGATAGATTCCTATCCAAAACTTGAAGAAGTAGTATGGGTACAGGAAGAGCCAAAGAACCAGGGTAGCTGGTACTATATGCAGTCACGCGGCACGATGATTGGTTGCCTCGGAAGACAGCACACGTTTGGTTACGCAGGCCGCTTCTATTCTGCATCACCAGCTGTGGGCTACATGAGCCTGCACCTGGAACAGCAAAAGCAACTGGTTAGTGATGCACTACAACTTAATAAACTTGAAGTTACTACTCACATCGGAAACACAAACTAAAGGAGCTCAGCGTGCAAGTCGACGTCAAAGTACCGGTACTGGCAGAATCCGTGGCGGAAGCCACGCTAATGAATTGGCATAAACAACCCGGAGACGCAGTAAGCCGGGGTGACAGCCTCATCGACATTGAGACTGACAAGGTGACGCTTGAAGTTGCAGCCCTCAACGACGGTGTGCTGGTGGAAATACTCAAGGGAGATGGCGAGCTTGTCGAGAGCAACGAGGTCATCGCGCGGATCGATACCGAGGCTGGCGCAACTGCCGCGGCACCTGCGGCTGAGCCTGAAACCAGCAGTGAGCCACAGCAGCAGTCCATTCCCGAACTGGAGCCAGCCACCAGCGAACCAAAGCTAAGCCCGGCAGTACGTAATTTGCTGGAAGAAAATAACCTGGCACCGAACCAGGTACCGGTACTGGGAGACAGCGATCGGCTTACCAAGGAAGATGTTCTTAAATTCCTTGAACAACAGAAGCCAGCTGCCGCACCCGCTGCACCGGCACCCGCTCCGGCTGCAGCAGAAACGCCTGCTGCTGCCAGTCCGGCGGTAGAGACAGTCCCGGCCCTGCTTCCAGGAGCAGAACATTGCGGCCTGCATCTGCGAG
>CAZXDV010000308.1:0-3046 GCA_964639535.1 uncultured Enterobacteriaceae bacterium
GCCGATTAACGGTGGCACCCTCAGCACCGCCAGCAACCTGGTGTTTCACGGTACACGCACCGGCGAACTTCGCGCCCATGATGCCGAAACCGGGCACATGTTCTGGTCGGTGAAAACCGGATCGTCCATGCAGGGTGGCCCGATTACCTACCGTGTCGACGGCAAGCAATACATCCTCGCCGCGGTTGGCGCGCCTACCATGATTCGAAATGCGCTTGCTGATTACGGTGCCTCGCGGGATGCCCGTGGTCCGTCCCGCCTGATGGCCTTTTCACTGGACGGCGGGAAAGCCATGCCAAAAGCCGTGATGGAACAGGCGGTGGTGCCGAAACCGCCGAAAGAATTTGGCGACAAAAAGGCCCTTGCCCTGGGCAAAGAACTGTTCAATGCTGGTAGCTGCTGGATTTGCCACGGTGAACAGGCCACGGGATTTAATGGTTCTGCGCCCGATCTCAGGGCGTCACCGATGATCCAGTCCAGGGAAGCCTGGTTTGAAGTGGTCGTTAAAGGTGCCAAGCAAGAAAATGGTATGATTGCGCATGAATATTTATCCGCATCCGACGCTGAAGCCTTGCGTGCCTTTGTTATAAAACAGGCGTGGAAGGAATACAGGTATCAACAAAAATGAAGATTCTGCTTTTGACCTTTAATTTCAACTTAACTGGTAATCTATTCCAATGCCTATTGTCATACTAATTATCCTGCTTGTTCCGGGGCAGCTGCTGGCGAATGAGCTTGCCGAACGCGCATGGAACAAGTGCATGGCCTGCCATTCGCTCGAGGAAGGAAAGCACGGTGCAGGGCCAAGCCTTCACATGCTGGCCAATCGCAAGGCCGGGAGCGTAGAGGGGTTCAAGTTTTCCAAGGCTTTTAGAAAGTCCGGGATAACCTGGGACGCGGAAACGCTTGATGCCTACCTGCAAAACCCCATGAAATATGTCCCCCGCAATCGAATGGCATTTGCGGGATTAAAAGATGATGCCGAACGCAAGGCACTTGTCTGCTACCTTCTTGATACAGAATGTTGAAATCCGGAGACCGCCATGACTGACGCCACCAAGCACAAAGTTAATAGACGTGATTTTATAAAAACCACGAGCGCGGCTGCGATAGCAGCAACAACCGCGGCCGGGACGCGCGTTGCCAGTTCGGCGACAGGTGATAGCTCATCCTCGATTTATGATGTTGTCGTCATCGGTGGCGGCTTCTGCGGTGTTTCCGCGGCCAGGGACTGCCAGAAAAATGGATACAAGACGGTGCTGCTGGAAGCCAGGAACCGGCTCGGCGGGCGAACATTCACCACGGAGTTTGATGGCCGTGCAACAGACCTTGGCGGAACATGGGTACACTGGTCACAACCTTATGTCTGGTCCGAAATAATGCGTTACGGCTTACCGCTTGAAGAGACTCCCGGCGCAGCTGCATCCACCATGATCGCGCGACGAGCCAACGGTGACATACAAAACATTGACCTTGCCAGTCACTGGGGAAAGCTGGAAGAATCAGCGGCGAAGTTCATGGGATCATCCCGCGAAATTTTTCCGCAACCCCATTCACCCTTTGCGTCTGATGCCTATAAAAAAATTGATGCCATAAGTGGCGCGGAAAGACTGGCTTCAATCAGCGGAATCAGTGACCTGGACCGGGATATCCTGGATGGTTTTTTCGGCACCTGCAGCGGAAACTATATTAGCGAGTCGGCCTGGGTAGAGATGATCCGCTGGTATGCCCTGCCCGGCCACAACCTTGCGGACATGAATGACTCCATCTCGCGTTATCGTTTCAGGGATGGCACTGTTGCATTGATCAACGCCATGATCGCCGATGCCGAGCCCGAGGTCAGGTTGGCCACGCCGATTGAGAAAGTCGCCCAGGACAAGAACCACGTGATTATCACCACGGAAGACGGCGATGAGATCGTGGCCAAGACCGCAATCTGCACGCTGCCGCTCAACGTGCTGGCTGATATCGAGTGGTCTCCGAAAATCATGGAAAACAAGTTGGCTGCATCCAGTGAAAAGCATGCCGGTAACTGCACCAAGGTCCATGTACTACTCAAGGGAGATTATGGTGTGGTCGGCTGTCTTGCACCGGGCAAGAACCCATTGAACTGGTTATTTACCGAGCACGTGGGCCATGGCATGACCCACATGATTGGCTTTGGTCCTGACCCCGAAGCACTTGATGTAAACGATACTGAGCAGGTGCAGTCTGCGGTGCGTCGCTTCCTGCCTGACGCTGAAGTGGTAAAACTGGCGGCATACCAGTGGGGTTACGATCCCTTTTCACAGGGCACGTGGGCCGTATTTCGTCCGGGACAATACACAAAGTACCTCAGGGACCTGCAGCAAACTGAAGGACGTATTATTTTTGGTAGTGCTGACTGGGCCAACGGCTGGCGTGGTTTTATCGATGGTGCGATTGAGCAAGGGGTCTATGCGGCGCGCGAAGTCAAAACACTGTTGGGCTAAGCCTGTACTGCCCGGCGAATTCGAGGAGAACGAACAATGCTTGATTATGCAGAATTAAAAGACAAGGGCGGCCTCGAAGCATGGCCGCCCTTCAGTGAACTACCATTTGTCAACGTGCTTGAAGGCGACCCGCAACACGCCGGGCGCTTTGACCATGGCGGATTTACCTCGCGCATCCAGGTTGGGGTCTGGGAATGCACGCCGGGCAAGTTTGAATACACCTACCCGGGCGACGAAATTTGCACCCTGCTCGCCGGTCGTATCACCGTCACCGATGCTGATGGCAATGCCCATGACTTTGGCGTGGGAGACAGTTTCTTTACCGTGGCCGGGGAAAAGGTGACCTGGGAAGTACATGAAACCATTCGCAAGGTCTTTAACATTCATAACATCGAAGGCGAATAGCCTTCCGTGCAAAAACACCGCACTGGTACCCTCCGCCAGTGCGGTGTTGTCGTTCAGTGCCCCGGTACTTAAACAAACTGCCCGGCTCCTGTCCCTGCTTGTCACCCTGTTGCTGCCACTTGAGTTGCCTGCGGTCGGTGGCGGCCACGAAGGTCTCCTGCAGCAGGAAA
>CAZXDV010000309.1:0-3030 GCA_964639535.1 uncultured Enterobacteriaceae bacterium
TGAAGACGTGTGGCGACGCTATCGGAGCGTCAACGCCCTGTTTTATATCATCAAGGATTTCACCGTGGTGGATTACGTCGGTGGTATGAAGGACATTATGGCCGGGCGTATTCGCATGGTGGGCAGTCCACTGCAGCGTTACATCGAAGATCCGGTGCGCATGCTGCGCGTGGTGCGTTTTGCCACCAAGCTGGGTTTTCGTATCGACGAGGAAACCGAAAAACCTATTATCGAAAACGCGCACCTGCTGAAACAGATCCCGGCGGCGCGCCTGTTTGAAGAATCACTCAAGCTGTTTCTCGGTGGCTGTGCCCTGCAGACGTTTGAAAACCTGCGTCACTACAATCTCTTTGCGCAGCTGTTTCCGCAGACAGAGGCCGTCCTTGAAACACAGGAAGGCGGTTTTCCCCATACCCTGCTTATCCACGCACTGGATAACACCGACAAGAGACTGGCCGAGAACAAGCCGGTGACCCCGGGCTTTATTATCGCGGCGATGTTGTGGGAACCGCTGCAGGAACTGGCCCGCGAATACACCGCGCAGGGACAAACAGAACACGATGCCATGAACCTGGCTGCCGACGTGGTGATTTCAAGGCAAATTGCCTGTACTGCCATGCCGCGAAGGTTTACCAAGTTTGCGCGTGACGTCTGGCAATTACAGCCGCGGCTGTGGCGCCGGAACGGCAAGCGACCACATCGGCTGTTGACCCATCCCTCGTTTCGCGCCGCCTATGATTTCCTCGTGTTGAGAGCGCAGGCAGGCGAAGACGTGCATGAGCTGGTGGACTGGTGGTCTGATTTTCAACAGCAAAACAGCAAGCTACTGGCCGAAGGACAGCAGCGTAAGAAGCGACCATCAGGCAGCCGCAGGAAATTCCAGCGCAGGCCGCGCAAGCCCAACAAGCAATGATCACATGCTATATCGGCCTTGGGAGTAACCTGGATGACCCGAGGCAGCAGGTGCAAAAGGCCCTGGAAAACCTTGCTGCCATGGACGGGGTCGAGCAACTCCAGTGTTCCTCCATATACCGAAGTGCCCCGCTTGGCCCCCAGGACCAGCCCGACTTCATCAACGCCGTGGCGCGGCTGGAGTGTGATCTCGAAGCCCTGGACCTGCTTCACGCCCTGCAGGACATTGAAAACCAGCATGGCCGGGTGAGAAAACAGCACTGGGGGCCGCGCACCCTGGACCTTGATTTGCTGCTTTACGGGCTGAAGGAAATTGACCACGCGGAGCTGAAAGTCCCGCACCCGGAGATGCCAAATCGAAATTTTGTGCTGATTCCCTTGTATGAAATCGCTCCGCAACTGACAATTCCGGGTATGGGCGATTTAGCTAAGCTGTTGCAGCACGTCAATTCAGAAGGGCTGGAGCGTATCGATGGCAGTTAATCCAAGCATCGAACCGCTTTTTAACAAGCAGCCTTTGAAGTATGTCGTGGTGGAAGGCCCCATCGGTGTGGGCAAAACCGTGCTGGCAAAACGCCTGGCCAACACGCTGAACTCTGAACTCCTGCTTGAGAAAGCCCTGGAGAATCCTTTCCTTCCAAGATACTACGAGGACAAGAAAGGGGCGGCCTTACCCACCCAGCTACATTTCCTTTTTGAACGTATCAAGCTTGTTGAAGAACTGCGCCAGACCGATCTTTTCAGGCCGGCACAGGTGTCAGACTTTCTCATGCAGAAGGACTGCCTGTTTGCCGAGGCGACGCTGGATGAAAGCGAGTTTGAACTTTACTCCCAGGTGTATAACCGGCTCATGCCGGAGGCACCGATACCGGATCTTGTTATCTACCTGCAGGCGCCGGTAGAGTTATTGCACAAGCGTATCAGGGAAAGAAAGATCAGTTTTGAAAGTCGTATTGATGCAGAGTACCTGCAAAAAATTTCCGACGCCTACATACGCTTTTTCTATCACTACGCTGAATCACCCACGCTGATTGTCAACACCACGGAGGTTAATCTTTCCGACAGTGATGAAGATTACCAGTACCTGATGAATTACATCCAGGAACTCAACCCCGGCAAGCACTACCTCAACCCGCAAAGCCTATGAACGCGAAAGTTACCTCCGCGGCCTTGATGGAAATGAAAAAGGCGGGGGAGAAGATCACCAGTCTTACCGCCTACGATGCCAGCTTCGCCACGATCCTGGATGATGCCGGTATCGATATCGTGCTGGTGGGTGACTCACTTGGCATGGTGTTGCAGGGAAAGGAAACCACGCTTGCCGTGAGCATGGATGACATGGTGTATCACACGAAGATCGTTGCACCCCGGTGCCAGCGCGCCATGGTGGTGGCGGATTTGCCCTTTCAATCCTACGAAAGCCCGGCCATGGCAATGAGCAACGCGGCACGACTGCGCGATGAAGCCGGCGCGGAAGTGGTCAAGCTTGAAGGTGGCGTGGAGATGGCGGAGACGGTAAGAAAACTTTGTGATGAAGGTTTTGAAGTATGCGGGCACGTGGGCATGCAGCCACAGTCCATTGAAAAATACGGTGGATTCAAGGTACAGGGCAGGGACGAGGAGAGCGCGAATTACATCATTGATGGGGCAAAGGCCCTACAGGAGGCCGGCGCAGCGATGATCGTGCTGGAGTGTATTCCCTCGGTGCTGGCTGAAAACATCAGTAAAACATTGACTATTCCTACCATCGGCATCGGTGCCGGTGTCGACTGCGATGGCCAGGTGCTGGTGATTTACGATGCACTTGACATTTCTGGAAGAACGCCGCGCATGGCAAAAAACTTTCTTGCAGAAGGCGGCAATATCCGCGATGCTGTCGCCCGCTTTATCGCCGCCGTGAAATCGAGGGAATTTCCGGCACCGGAGCACAGCTTTAGCTGAGAAAATTTTTACCGAGTTTTTTACATGAAGCCATCTGAAATTCAGTCCACCCAGTCCGGGGGGAACATGGAAACCGTTTTCGATCTTGCCGGCCTGCATCGCGTGGTGAGTGACTGGAAACGCGAGGGCGCCAGCGTCGCCTTTGTTCCAACCATGGGTAACCTGCACAAGGGACAT
>CAZXDV010000310.1:0-2975 GCA_964639535.1 uncultured Enterobacteriaceae bacterium
CCAATGACAATCGCGCCATTTTTTGTCGCGGCGACCAGTGCTTCCATTGGACTCAATCCAGCCTTAACCAGCAACTTTACTTCCCAGGGTGTGTTGTAACCCTGGAAGTTAAATCCTACCGGTCCGCCGGCATCGGTGCCGGTGGCGATGAGGATACCTGCCCGGTGGGCCTTGAGGATATTCTCCAGAAAAACCGGGATCTTTTCCTCGGCCCATTCGTAGACAGGCATGTTGGCAACAGCAAGGAAACGCCGGGTTTCTTCGGTCCTGTAAATCGAGTCCTGCATGTAGTCCAGTAGGAAATGGGGGACGCTGCCACGTAGCACAGAATCGTTAAGGTCCGCCGCCGCATCATCGTGACGCAGGAACGATTCCCACAGGCTTTGTGTAGGAACGAAGGCTACATTGTTATCGAGCATATCCTGCAAAATCGAATCTCCCTCCGGAATGGGGTCTTCGAGTCCATGGATAATAGCTCTTGATCCAATTTCCACGGCTGAATGAAATTCATCGAGATTAATGGCATGAGTGTAGATGGGGATATCGTGTTCCTTTGCGACTTCGGAGATGGCGTTCATCATCTCCTCGCTCATTCTCACATACGTACCTGAGGCCCCGAGACCATCTTCAATCATCACCTTGAACCCATCAGTATCGCGGGAGACATATTCCAGGGCCTGCTCTCTTGCACTGGCGGCGTCGGTCAAGGCACCACCATGTCGACTTCCCCATCCGCCTTTCGGTGTCAGGGAGCGTCCCATGGCATAGATACGTGGTGCCAGCAATTCTCCCGCCCTTTCTGCCTCGCGTTGCGCAAATATCCAGTCCGTGTCCGAGGAGACGTTGAGCACAGTGGTCACACCGTTATAGAGAAATGCTTTCGGCGTGTGCTCGATAATTTCGGCTTTTTCGTCAGGCTTGAGCTGGAAAACTACCGGTGCATCGAGGTGAACATGGGTGTCAATGAGACCGGGGATGACATAGCTGCCGCTTGCATCAATGGCTTCGCCCCCGAAACGGAGAGATAGCGCTGTGCCAATCTCCGCAATACGCTCATCAGAAATACGAATATCGACACCCGCACGGGGTGCGCTACCTGTGCCATCAATGAGTGTGACATTCCTGAGCAAGATTTCCCCAGGTGTATCGATACCCGCGCCGGCCTGATTTTCGATGACGGTGTTTTCAACCTTTGCAGCGTCATCCCTGGGGCTATCACAGGCAGAAAAGCACAGGGGCAGGGCGAGCAGCAGCCAGGCGATCCTGCTTTTCATGCTATTCGCCCAGCTTGTTGCGGTAGACCTCGCCTCCTTTCATGACCAGCATAATATTGCGCAGGGCTTTTATGTCCTCGACGGGATCTTTATCCACGGCCACGATGTCCGCGTACTTGCCAACTTCCAGGGAGCCAATGGTATCTTCAGCTTCCAGTAATTTAGCGGTTTCAATGGTTGCAGAGCGCAGGGCCTGCAGCGGGGTCATACCTGCCTCCACGTAGTACTGTGCCTCTCTCGCGGTGGCCGTGGTGCCGTCATTGGGTTCGTGGGGAAGCTGGTCGGTGCCAAGCGCAATGTTAACTCCCACCTCGATAGCCGTTTGAAGAGCCTTCCAGTGGCCTTTACCCGCTGAGTTACGTCGGTCAAGGTACCATTGTGGTGAGCCAATTTTTTCGAAAAAGGGCTCTGTAGCAGGTTGACTGACGACAATGGTGGGCACCAGCCAGGTACCCTGCTTCTTCATTTTCTTCAGGGTTTTTCTGTCCAGAAAATAGCCGTGCTCTATGCAATCGATACCGGCGTCCACTGCAACATTAGTAGCAGCAGATGAACCGGAGTGGGCAGTAACCTTGACTCCGAAGCGATGGGCAGCATCAATCACTGCACCGATCTCTTCGGGTGTCATCAGGGCATTGGCAAGACCGCCTCCATCAGTGGCGATACCACCGGAAATCAGTATCTTGATCCACTTTGCGCCCGCCATGATTTGTGTCCGGGCCGCCTTGATCAACTCATAGGGACCATCATAATTTTTCTTGCCGTCTTTTTTTGAGCCGTGACCGGCAGTAATAGTCAGGGCTTCTCCGGAACTGAATATACGCGGACCGATGGCCTGGCCTTTCTTTATTGCGCGATCCAGTGCCAGGTCAGCATGGGCCGTGTCACCGGGAAGTCGAATGGTAGTCACTCCTGCCTGCAGCACTTCGCGTGCTGACGCGGCCATGCGCAGGGCCAGCGCAGCTTCAGTTTCATTGGCCAGTTCAGCTTTCATTTTACCGGGAAGAATCAGCCCCAGGTGAACATGCATGTTCATCAAGCCGGGTATCAACCAGGTGCCGCTGGCGTCGATGCGCTCCGCGCCACCGGGAATAGAGACTTCAGATGCAGGACCAATCGCCGTGATTTTTTCACCTTCGACGAGGATAACGGCATCTTCAATGGGCGATTTACCATCAAGATCGACAACCGTGCCACCCACTATGGCAGTGGTAGCTGCATAGACTGGTGCACCAGGAAGGAAAATCATCAAGGAAAAAATCAGAATGAACAGACTTCGTCTCGTCTTCATTTCAGTTACCTCTCTGGAGAATAAAGCAAACGCCCTGCCAGGGCGGCTGATGCCGCCTCGACAGTGCGTTTTTTGGGGGGAAACAGATTATTGGCCGTAGTTATATCTCAGTCGAATGCCGTAACTCTGCATGGAAGGCTCCAGTGCCACACCGCTGGCCCAGGCTTTTACGTAGGCGTTCTGGTAAAAGTGGTTATCAAACAGGTTCTCGGCATAGGCCGTGACAGACCATGTGTCATTACGAATACCGGCGCGCAGGTTGAAGAAATTATAGGCCGGCACTTTCCAGGGGAAAGTGTCAGGATGAATTAAACCTTCAACCAGTGTCCTGTCCACGGTGTCGCGGAAAACCCATTCCAGCCTGCCGAAGCCTTCATACTGGCCCATGACCGGGCAGGTCTATTCTCCGT
>CAZXDV010000311.1:0-2937 GCA_964639535.1 uncultured Enterobacteriaceae bacterium
CGTGCTGTGTTTACCAATGGTCGTTCCGCTTTCCAGGCGGGACAGGATCTCAGGCAGCAGCTGGAAGAAGAAGCTGCAGATTACCTGGAAGCTGCCACTGCCGACATGGTAGTCGACGGTGACCGCGTTCATGTAAGGGGCGATCCTTCCAAGCACGTGACGCTTTCCACGCTGTGTTACAACCGTCACAAGAAGCACGGAGGCCCCATGGTTGGCGTGTCGTCGGTGCTTGAAGCCGGACCACCTACAACGAAAAAGCACCCGATCGGTGGTTTTCCCGCGGCCAGTTTCTGTGCCCACGCTGTTGAACTGAAAGCGGATGAAAAAACCGGTGAAATAGAAGTCTTGCGTTATGCCGCGGCCCACGACGTGGGTAATGCCATCAACCCGACAGGCTGTGAAGGACAGATTGAAGGTGGTATCGCCATGGGCCTGGGTATCGCGCTTATGGAGGAAGTCAGGGAAGAGAAGGGTAAAGTGTTTAACCCGGGTTTTGCCGATTACCTCATGCTGACCGCGGAAGACATGCCTCCCACTGAAACTATCCTCGTCGAGCAACCGGCATTGGAAGGGCCCTTTGGTGTAAAGGGCGTTGGTGAACCGCCCATAGCACCTCCAACGGGTGCCGTGGCAAATGCTGTTGCCGATGCTGTGAAAGTAGACATTAATCGACTGCCCCTGACACCGGAGCAGGTATCGTCTCTCGTGAGCCAGGCTAGCAAGTGATAAACGATTTTACATTTGTTCAGCCTGCAAACGTTGAGGAGGCGCTACAGGCTTTTAGCGGCGACGGGCACATCGTCGCAATAGCCGGTGGTACCAACGTGATGGTGAATTTGAAGCGTGCACCACTGGACGCTGATTGCGTTGTTGACCTGACAAAAATCGAAGAGCTAAAGGGAATAAGTGACACAGGCGGGGATGTGCGCATCGGCGCTGGTGTTACCTTTGCCGAACTACTGGACTGGCACCCGGGTGGTGCCGTCGAGGGACTTATGCAACCCATGTGCGAGGCTTTTGCCGGGCCGCTGATTCGAAACCTTGCCACGGTGGGTGGCAATATCTGTGACGCCTCTGCGGCTGCAGATCTCTCGCCCGTTTTGCTTGCGCTTGATGCCAGCGTGGAACTGCAAAGTCTTAACAATGGAAAGCGCGAGCTGGCAATGGCAGATTTTTTCAAGGGTGTCAGGGTCACAACGAAAAACACTAACGAGCTCGTGACAGCGGTGACCTTCAAAAAACCTGCTGAGGATGAACGTTGGTATTATTACAAGCTGGGCAAGCGCAAGGCCGATGCAATTTCCATTGTTAGTCTTGCCATGACCGTAAAGCTGGATGGTGACCGGGTTGAGAAGGCACGTATTGCTCTTGGCGCGGTTGCACCAGTGGCCTTTCGTGCTGTTGAAGCTGAAAAGTCATTGGTCGGCAAGTCACTTGATGAAAGCAGTATTGCCGAAGCGGCCGCGATTGCGGAAAAAGAAGCCAGCCCGATCGACGATTTTCGTGCCCAGGCAGACTATCGGCGGCAAATGGTCACCACCCTGGTACAACAGGGGCTGGAAAATATCGCCGGGAAATAAAAGGCTAGGCAGAATTTTTTTCGCGCAGCTTCAGTAGCTTTTCCGACAGGGAAGGACCACGCCCGGGCTCCGACCAGGGGCAAACTTCAAGACATATTCCACAGCCATAGGTACTGCTGAAGTAGGGCACGCAACGGTCAAAGTCCACGTACCATTTCCGTACTCCACGAACCATTTGCTTTTCATTGTAGATGGCATCAGGCGGACAGCCCTTTCTACAGGCCTGGCAGGTGGTGCATATATCATCCACTCCAATGTCGACAGGCTGGTCGATTTCCAGGGGGAGATCCGTAACCACGGTGGTTAGCCTGAAATTCGACCCGTATTCTTTACAGATCAGCGAACCGTGTTTTCCCAGTTCGCCAAGACCGGCCGCGATGGCAATTGGTATATGAAGGTAGTCGCTGGCGCTGTTCACGGGCAGGGCCTTGGCAGGCCATCCAAGGGAACGGATGTAGCGGCATAGATTGACTGTCAGGTACGAGCCCTGCGTATAGACCCGCTGCACTTCCATGGCCGCAGTGTGACCGGGGACGTTCAACATTTTTTCCCGGTTCATGGGCAGACCAATGGAAATCGCGTAGCGGTATTTATTCGTTGCCCCTTCAATGAGGTATTCATCCTTCATTTCACAGATTCCGACCACGCCTGCACCCAGTTCCATTGCCTTGTTTTTTATTTCTGTTGTCATGGCTGCGGGGTCAGTCACCTCGCGTCGCTCCTGGCTGAGGTCGCCCTGTGGTCTGAACGTAGCCCATGCACCCTTGACAATGGCAGGTAACATTTTTGCCGGAACGCTATACCTGAATACATGCTGCATGCGATCGAAAGGGAGGGGACCAGATTTACCATTGGAGTGATAGATATAGCTGGCTCGCCGGAACTCGGTTTCCCCAAGACCGTTGATTTCATTCCCCGAACACGGTGGTTCCCTGTAGACAACGGTTGCTTCGCCGGGCGGGTTTGATTTCAATTTCATGCAGGTCTGCCTAGTTGAGATGGTCTTCCACGATCCATTTCTCACCGCGCTCCTCAAATTTTTTTAATTTCCTGCGCACAACTGTTCCAACGGTAAGATGGCGCAGCGCATAGAGCGTGATCATCGGGACAAATCGATAAAGCGCCTGCAACAGGCTCGGGTTATCGTCGCTGGGAACTACAGGTCTGTGGGAGTTACTCATCAGTGAAACAATGCTGGAATCATGTGTGCGTCAGTGGATTGTTCATTAATAAAGCTTGAATTCATATTCACCGGGCTTTTTAAGTATTTCAAGTTCCTTCCTGGCCAGTTTAATACTCAACGCGTCATCCAGGTTTTCTGCAGCTGCAAGCATGATCTCCAGCTGTTCCATTAATT
>CAZXDV010000312.1:0-2909 GCA_964639535.1 uncultured Enterobacteriaceae bacterium
CCCTTGTAGCCTTCATCCCTCAGGGTGTTACTAAGCTTGCTCAGGTACCCGCTTACCGAATCGTCGACATAGGCGTTTAACACTGTCGTGGCCCAGCGTTCAAACTCCCTGAATACCGGAGACACCACCATGGATTGTGAAACACCCACATCCGGCAGCGCTTTTTCAAGACGTTCAGCGATGTACTGTTCATGCTCGGCATTGACATAGGAATTCAACAGGCAAACCGCAACCGACTTGATCCCATCTGCTTTTATGCGCTCAATAATGTCATCCAGTTCCGCATCATTAACCGGGATCAGGATTTCCCCTTCGGGCCCGATGCGTTCGCTGACTTCGTAGCGCAGGTTTCTTGGGACAAATGGCGGCGGGCGTTGATAGTGCCGATTAAAAATAACGTTGTCCGCATAAACTCTGAGCTGTCCAATTTCGACGATGTCACGATGCCCCCTGGTCACAACCACCGCAGCGGTTTGACTATTACGCTCCAGGACGGCATTGGTGGCGATGGTAGTACCGTGCACAATACGGGACACTTCGCCAAGATTAATATCCAGTTCGCGCAGGCCATTCATGAAAGCCTGGGTAGGATCATCGGGGGTTGATGCGGTCTTGGCGACATTGAGGGTATTTTGCTGGTCGTCGAAAACCACAAAATCCGTGAATGTTCCGCCGGTGTCTACGCCAATATTGAGCATGTCGCCTCCTTCCTGCTACTTCATTCTTGTTTGTATACTCGCAAACCTCGATGGTTTGACTGCTTACAATTCTTCTGGAAATGATCGACTGCGACTATCCACCGCTACCGAAAGTGATATCCGATTTTTCCAAAAATATTCAGGGTGCTTAGACACCATGCTTTCCCAGCGTCCATCCACTATCCGTTAATACCCGTTCTCCCGTATCCCGTGGTGGTCGCTCAAGTTCGGTACCGATGGTGTCATTCCATCGATTAAAGAAACCCATCATGGAAACCAGGGCAATGATCTGCACCACCTGGTTTTCATTGAAATGCTTTGAAAGCTCTTCAAACTCTGCATCGCTGACATCACTTGGACATTTACCAGCGGATACCGCCACTCTCAGCGCCGCACGTTCCGCTTCATTAAAATGCGAAGACGACTCAAACTCCTTCACTGCCTGTAGTTTCTCATCGGGGACACCGAATCGACTGGCAGTAAATGCGGTATGGGCTACACAGTATTGACAACCATAGGAGCGTGAGCAGGCATAGCAGACAAGCCAACGCAGGTGCTCACCCACGTCCACTGCGTTTTCCAGGACCGTGTTACACAGGTCCAGGGCCGCCGTCATAATTGGCGGCACTCTCGCCATGGTAAGCCAGTCATTACATTCAAAGCCCAGCAGTTCGTTGAGCTTTTCAATCAGGTCCTGGTGTTCTGGTTCCAGTACATCGATGGACAATGGTTTAAGACGGGGCATGACTAAAAGAAAGAACGACGTATGATAATGCTCCATTCCCGACCTCGATCTCGAATCACTT
Source organism: uncultured Enterobacteriaceae bacterium (assembly GCA_964639535.1). Classification (GTDB taxonomy): domain Bacteria; phylum Pseudomonadota; class Gammaproteobacteria; order Eutrophobiales; family Eutrophobiaceae; genus WLWS01. The sequence continues at coordinate 1,505 of CAZXDV010000312.1, forward strand.
CCGAAATGCCGAGGTTCGCGGTTGGTCCATTCTGCTCAGAGTATCCCGCAGAAATATATCGCTCATTGGTCAGGTTTCTGCCCTGTGCTGAAACAAACCACTTGCCGTCATTGCTTTCATAAGTAAGCGCCAGGTTGATCATGGAAAAAGCATCCTGTGCCGTGGTCACTGAATTGATGGCATTACTGAAGTAGGAGCTGCGATAGGTATAGTCAATTCGTGGCGTGACGGTGCCATAGTCTGCCCATTCCCAGGTATAGGCGAGCGCTGCAGTACCCGACCACTTTGGTGTTTTCACGAGCTTGTTGTCCAGGGTCAGTCCGGTACCCGGATCAACTTCCTTGTATTCTCCATCGATGTGACCAAGACCTGCCTCAAGCAACCAGTTGGCCGCAGGCACCGCCTGCAGGTCAAGTTCAAAGCCGACAACCTCTGCTTCACCGGCATTTTGCACCAGCGGCGCAACGGAATTTGCCTGGGATACGATTTGCAGATCTTCATAGTCACTATAGAAAACCGCACCATTTAATCGTACGCGGTTGTCAAAACCCTGCCATTTGAAACCACCTTCATACACGGTCACAAACTCAGGTTGAAACGACGGGGCCGCAGCCAGTGGTGGAAAAATACGCTGGGTGAAGCCACCACTTTTGAAACCTTCTGAGTAGGTGAAGTAAGTAAGAAGTTCATCCGTCCACTGATAACCGATGCTTGCCATGGGATTTAACTCCTGCACATCAATGCTGGCCTCGGTATTGGGCAAAATACGAAAACCTGGTGGAGGAATGGGGGGCACCAGGCCTGGGCCGAAGCCCAGTAAAAAGGGTGGTACAGCAGCGTTATTGTTAGCGATGATGAACTGGTCAGGAGTAAAGCGCTTGGTGTCATCGGTATAACGCAGTCCCACGGTCAGGCTTAGCTTTTCATTAACGTCGTAAGTACCCTGTGCAAAAAACGCAAGGCTGTCATTGTCAACTGAACCACCTGACTGAAAATCAACCGGAGAGAATGTCACACGCTCCAGGTAGGCACCTTCTTCTTCAAAATAGTAGGCACCAAGAATCCAGTTTAGTCTTTGATCAAAGGCGGTACCGAGTAATTGAATTTCCTGGGTAAACTGCTCATGAGTTGAATCACTGAGTACCTGCGCGACAGTTAATGGTGAATGATCTTCATCAAGATTGAATTCACCATCGGTATCACGAAACGAGGTGATGGATTTTACTGTGAGATTATCATTCACTTCCCATTCAATAGTTCCGGCGATTCCAAAAACATCAAGCTCATCCTTGGCAGGAACCGTACCAAATTCTCGATCCCGATCAGAAGGTACCCACTGGGAGTTAAAGCACACCGGGTTGGTACTGTTTGTGCTGCCGGTGCCGAAGGGAGGAGGAACAAAGCA
>CAZXDV010000313.1:0-2891 GCA_964639535.1 uncultured Enterobacteriaceae bacterium
GATGTTGAAGCGCTCGCCGACGTGCAGCATAACTTCAATGATGTGGCGGCTACGATATCAAGTGGCTCATTCCGAACTGACGGGATGATCGTCGCACCCTGTTCCATGAAAACCCTGTCGGCAATCGTTAACTCCTATGCCGACGACCTGTTATCACGGGCAGCAGATGTTGTTCTCAAGGAAGGACGCAAGCTCGTCCTCATGCCCCGGGAGACACCGCTTCATGTGGGGCACTGCCGCCTGCTTTATGAAGCTGCGCAGACGGGGATCCAGCTGGCACCCCCGATGCCAGCATTCTACAACCGGCCGGAAAGCATCGATGACATCGTCAATCATTCAGTGGGCCGCGTACTGGACCTGTTTGCCATGGATTCCGGTATCGTGAAACGCTGGGAAGGAAACCGGCGCAGAAACTAGGAGTGTTGTTCCAGCCTGGCTTTCACGGTAGCGCTTTCGAAGTTGTCACTGGCAGACGAGATAACATGACGTAGTTCAGCGGCGCTGGCGCCGTCAGCCTCGATTCCCTTTTTATCGAGATAGAGCCGTATATTTTCCACAACGGCATCCAGTTGCTCCTCAACATTCATCTGCTTACCTGCAAGGTCCTCTACACTTGCCAGGAGTAAATCCTGCTGGATCTTCTCTGCACTCAACTCGTTGCTCTTGATTTTCTCACGCAGGCCCGACACGCTTTGTGTCTCCGGCTGCAGAGATTCATACACGTCCTGTTTCATCCAGCGTCTTACTGCTCGAAGTGGTCTCACCACCCTGCTCGCCCAGGTTTCAGAAGCCAGCAGTAGCCGCGCAAATCTCTCTTCCTCTATAGGACCACGCGTTAATCCAAACCAGCAACAAAACAGCAGGACATTAACATCCACGTCGAGACTATCCTGCAGGGCAAGGCAGGCCGAGGGCACGCCATCTTTAGCATAGGTAGCTACGGAAAATTCCCAGAAACTATTCGACATCCACAAGCCTCAAGTCAAAGCAGTTGGTTGATCAATCACACCAGGTAATATTACAACGACCGGCGATAAAAGTCGGTGCATAATAGCCTCCAGGTACATTACCAGGGTGTTAATCATGGGTAGATATTCACCAGGCAGGTGGCTGCTAAAAGTTTGTGTCCTGCCGGGCCTGTTTTTCACGATAGGCTCCCAGGCGGCAGATACCCAGAAACCGGTGTTGCACGGTAAACACTGGGTGGCTGTGACCGGTAAACCACTGGCAGCAACAAGTGGTGCGATGATGTTCCAGCAAGGTGGAAATGCCATTGATGCTGCGATGGCGATGCTGGCAACCACCAGCACCATGTGGGACGTGCTGGGTTGGGGAGGTGAAACACAGGCACTGATTTACCATCCGGACGAAAAAAGGGTCATTGGCATCAATGCCCTTGGTACCGCTCCGGCGGGTGCAACCCCGGAATTTTTTCTTGATAAGGGCTACAAGTACCCTCCCGATAAGGGCCCACTTGCTGCGGTAGTTCCTGGCACACCCGGCGGGCTTATGACCATGCTCGCAGAATGGGGAAAGTTGTCACTGGCCCAGGTCCTGGCACCTGCTATTGAAATGGCGGATGGCTACCCCATGGAAGCCGCCGCCGCAAAGAGCATAAAAAAGTATGCCGAGGATATTGCATCCTGGCCTGCTTCGCGGGAAGTCTTCTTCACTCATCCCGATGACAGTGAAAACCCGGGGCCCCGCGCTGGTGAAATATTCCGCCAGCCGGACCTTGCATCAACCCTGCGCAAGCTGGTGCAGCGAGAAGCGGAAGCCCTTGCTGAAGGAAAGTCCCGAAAAGAAGCGATCTATACCGCGTACAAGCGGTTTTACCGTGGAGACATCGCCCGTGAAATTGTCAGGTCAACCAGGGGGGCAGGAGGCCTGCTTAGCTTTTCAGATCTCGACAAGTGGCAGGTTTATATCGAAGAACCTGTTTCTACTCACTACAGGGGTGTTGACGTTTACAAGTTAACCTCCTGGGTACAGGGGCCTGTTTTACTGCAGACACTGAATATCCTCGAGAATGTTGATCTTGAAAAAATGGGCTATAACAGCGCTGACTATATTCATACCCTGTACCAGGCCATGAACCTGGCATTCGCGGATCGGGATTTTTACTACGGCGACCCTTACTTCCCGCCCGAGGAACCCCTCGAGGGGCTCCTCTCCCGGGAATATGCAAAACAACGATTTCAGCAGATTAACTGGGAAAAAAATGATCCTGTAAGCAAGCCCGGCGACCCATACCCTTTCCAGGGAGAAACCAATCCCTACCTGCATTACCTGGAAAAATGGCACGAACAAAAATCAAAAGGCGCTGACGGTCATATCATCACCCTGGACGACGAGGCCATTGATGAATCGTTCCTGGCCGGCACCACTTCCATCCAGGCTGCGGATGCAGAAGGCTGGATAATATCGGTGACACCCAGTGGTGGCTGGATACCGGCCTTCGTTGCAGGTAAAAGCGGCATCGGCCTGTCCCAGCGCATGCAAAGCTTTGTCCTGGATCCGGCGGAAAACCCTTTTAACGTTGTTACACCGGGCAAGCGACCCCGCGCGACCCTGACACCGGGCATAGCCATGAAAAATGGCCAACCCTGGCTGGCGTTTTCTGTACAGGGTGGAGATACCCAGGACCAGAACCTGCTGCAATTCCTGCTGAATATGCAGCACTGGAACATGGGGCCACAGGAAGCGGCGGAAGCAGCAAATATCAACAGCTTCCAGATGCGCGGCTCCTTCAGGGACCACCCCTCGGAACCGGGAAAACTCCGGCTTCGTGATGGCACGCCCGCTGAGGTACAATCAAGGCTTCAAAAAATGGGTTACCGGATCGAACTGAAAGAACGCACCTCGGAGCCACTAACCGACATCTGGGTTGA
>CAZXDV010000314.1:0-2889 GCA_964639535.1 uncultured Enterobacteriaceae bacterium
AAAAGAAATGCTTTTTAAATACCGGCCAGCGCGCCGACCGGTTCACATTGACCGGAACGAGCATAGCACGGAAAAGACTTATTCCATGCCGGATTGCCTGTGTCACTTACACACGCGGGTAATCTAGCAGGTAGAACTTTTTATCATCATCAAGTAACAACAGCGGAGACATGACATGAGAGCTTATCTATACAGCATATTACTGGTACTTTTCCTGGGCCAGGCTGCCTGGGCAGAATCGACAGGCGAAGAAGCCGGGGTCGAGGACGAGGGTTTCAAGATCGAAGTTAACATGGATGACGAATCGGAAGATTCAAAACCCATGACCGAGGAGGAACTGGAACGGAAAATCAAGGGCAAGGTATTTTCAATTATTGGCGATATCGTCGATGCCGCGGAAGATGACCTCACTGATGAAGAGAAAGCCGAGATCAAGCAGGACATAAAAGAAGCCATCGTGGAAATCGAGGAAGCCGCGGAAGAGCTCGAGGACGAGCATAGCGTGGTTATCAATGCTGATGGTGGTGGTATTTTTGATGATGGTTTAACCCTGCTGGAGGCATTGATACCTCTTACCGCCATCGTGTTTACCTTTGGTATGCCTATCATGATCGTCGCGGTTGTGCTGTATTCCAGCTATCGTAAAAAACGCCTGATGCATGACACCATCAACCAGTACGTCAGCAGCGGCAAGGACATACCGCCGGAAGTATTGAAAGGGCTGCAAAAAGAAGTGACCCCAAAGAATAACCTGAATCGCGGCCTCGTGATGAGTGGCATAGGCCTGGGTATATTTGCCTGCTTTACTATCATTGGTTCATCGACCGCGGCAGCCCTTGGCCTGATACCCCTGTTTATCGGCCTGGCGCAGCTACTTATCTGGAAACTGGAAAACAAGGAGCCAAGGGATTAAGTAACACGCGCCGACACATAAACGCTGATGGAGCTTGATGATCGCACCCTGATTGACAGGGTGCTGAACAAGGGCGATGAGCATGCCTTTGCCCAGCTGGTTAAACGCTATCAATCGCAACTGCGATATTCGCTGCGACAACTAACCGGCTGGGACGAGGCACTTGCCGATGACCTGGCACAGGAAACTTTTATCAAGGTTTACAAGTCCCTGCACCAATTCAAGGGTGATGCAAAATTCTTCACCTGGGTCTATCGAATCGCTTATAACTGTTTTGCGGCTCATTATCGAAGCCGTAAAAATGAAGTGGCACTTGATGAAGAGATGTTACAGGAAGAGGGTTTCAGCCCGGAGACAGAGATGGATTTGCACAGGGACTTTGCCCGGGCTTTAAAAACATTTTTACCAGAGCAGCGAATGGCGCTACACTTGTTTTACCAACGTCAGCTGTCTCATAGCGAAATTGCCGAGGTAATGGAATGTCCCCTGGGAACGGTTAAGAGTCACATAAGCAGGGGACAGGATAAATTGAAAAAGCAAATGAAGAGTTGGCAACAGGAGAGTAACAATGGCGACCCCAGATAACCTAGATGACCTGTTCGCAACAATGCGAACCACGGAGCCTTACTTTGACGATGACGGTTTTACATCGGCTGTTATGGCAAGGATCCCGGAGGCCACGCAATTACCAACCTGGCTTGCCAACCTGATCCTGCTTGGCTTTACCACCCTCGGCTCAGCCCTCGCCGCCTGGCAACTGCCCATTTCCAGCTGGATTGGCGCACTGAAAGGGGCCTCTTTTCAAATCCCGGTTTTCAGTCCCCTCTATACCCTTGGGACTGCCGCCCTGATGACCTTTGTTGCCTCCTATGTCGTTATCTGGCTTGCTCAAAACGACACCATCTAGCCAATAATTGTTCGAGTAATTTCCCCTCACGTACAGGCCTTCTTCCCAAACAGCCAGGGTCACGGATAGCTCATGTCCAAGGTTGATGTGCTTACCGAATCTGGCATCAGCGCGCTGAGGAATGGTAAACCACGGGAAGCACTGAATCACTTTACGGACGCTTTAAAGCACCACCCAGAGGATGCTGAGCTTCTAAGCCTGAAAGGCCTTGCACTTACGACTTTAAATCTCCTGGAAGAGGCCTATCCCTGTCTTAAACGTGCCGTACAACTCGAGCCTGGGGTTGTGGGCTTCAGGATAAATTACGCGGAGTGCTTGCTAAGACTGGGGCAATACCAGGAACTCGAACTTGAAGTGCATACCATACTTCGATCACAGCCAAACAACCCTGCAGCGTGGCACCTGCTCAGCCAGGCAGGATTGAGACAGGGTAACTGGCAATTCATGGAAGAAACTGCTGAAAAGTGGTGCTCTGCGGACTCACGAAATCCAATGGCCTGGCGCACCCTCGCTACGGCACAAATGGAAAGAGGCCTGGTGAGAAAAGCGGAATCCAGTTTTCGGGAGTTCATGAAACTGGTTGACGTCGGGCCAGGCGAACTTTCCGTATATGCCAACATCTGCCTTCAATGTTATGAAATTGACAGCGCGCAAAGCGCTTTAAATAAGTCTGAAGCCCTCGACCCATATCATCTCGATACTCTTGTGACCCAATCCCTTGTTTCTACTTACATGGGTCAATTAGCAAAAGCCGAGGAATATTGTCGCCGTGCCCTGGCTGTGAATCCATTATTTGTTCCTGCTTTTAAACAGTTGAATCATCTTCTTGGAGGTGCTTTTAGCAATAAAGAAAAAGTCACGATGGAAAAATTATTGCAAATCCAGGATTTGCCATCCGCTGAAAGAATTGATCTTTGCTTTTGCCTGGGCTTTGCCAGTGAAAAAGAAGACGATATGGATTCCGCCTTATCCTATTTTCGCCAAGCTAATCAACACTACCTTGAAGATTGCAGCCGCCTGACTGAACCGTATAACGGGGCCGAGGCAGAAAATCGGCTGTCCCAAATAT
>CAZXDV010000315.1:0-2864 GCA_964639535.1 uncultured Enterobacteriaceae bacterium
GGCCCGCCCGCTACTGTGCGCCTGCGGCCCAACCTTCATTGTCGATCAGCGCCTTGACGCGGGCGGTGTCGTACTCGGTCTCAAGGCGCACCGCTTCGGCCTCGGCCACTTCGGCGGGGTCGCCGGCGACGGAATAGGGATCGGCCTTGCGCCATTCGGCAAGGTAGGCGTCGGCGTCCCTGGCGTTCACCTTCATCGCGGCACGGTCGATGGCCTGTTCGAACCGCTCGGCCAGTTGCCGTTTGGAGCCACGACGGCCCTTGCCAACGATCACCTGCGCCGGGATGTCGCGCCAGTAGACGATTGTGACATCAGGCATCTGATTCCTCCGTTCCAGTTGACCTCTGATAAGGCACGCGGACCCCGCATCGCGGCTTGTTTTCGACAGATGCAACCACTGTTGCGACTTGGCTCACCACGGGCAATGTGGCCCGCCTTGGTCTTCGCGCATCTGCCCGGCGCGGTAAACGTCAAATATTTCATATTCTTGATGACCTTTGGCGGCGCAGAAGCGGCTCAGCCCGTGTCCAAGCCACTTGCGCGATTGCGTCATAGGACATATCGTTGCGACAACCCGATTTGAAAGGCGCGAAAGATGGCGCCAAAGCGTCCCCAAGGTGCGGGCGCGATAGACCACCGGACCCTTGAACAGGGGTCCAAGCCCGCGCCGCGTGCCCCCGGATCGCCCGAGCTTTATGCCGCGCTGGATCTGGGCACGAACAGCTGTCGCATGTTGATCGCCGAGCCGCGAGGCGCGGGGTTTCACGTTGTCGACAGCTTTTCCAAATCCGTGCAACTGGGCCTTGGTCTCGAACGGTCCGGCAAGCTGTCGCGCGGGTCGATGACCCGCACCGTACAGGCGCTGCGGATCTGCCAGCAAAAGCTGAAACGCCATAACGTGCGCCGCATGCGGCTGGTGGCGACCGAAGCCTGTCGCCGTGCCGTGAATGCCGGCGAATTCATTGAACGGGTACACCGCGAAACCGGCTTGCGGCTCGACATCATCGAACCCGAGGAAGAGGCGCGGCTGGCCGTGGTTTCCTGCGCGCCGCTGGTCAGTCCCAAGACGGAAAATCTGCTGGTGGTGGATATCGGGGGCGGATCAACGGAACTGGTCTGGATCGATCTGGCCAGCGTGCCGAAACGGGACCGTCCGCAAGCGATCATGCGCCTGCATTCGGGCTTTATCCGAGCGGTCAGCGACGTGCCCGAGGCCCGTGTGGTCGACTGGATCAGCGTACCCCTGGGCGTTGCCACCTTGCGTGAACAGTTCAACGATGTGGATGACGATGCAGCCCGCTTTGCCTTGATGAGCTGGTTTTTCGAGGAAAACCTGTCCAGCTTTTCGCCCTATCACGCCACTGAACCAACCGAGCGGTTCCAGATCGTCGGGACCTCGGGCACGGTCACGACCGTGGCCGCCTCGCATCTGGGCCTCAAACGCTATGACCGCACCAAGGTGGATGGCTTGCGGATGTCTTCCGAACAGATCGACACCGTTATCCGCTCCTATCTCAACATGGGTCCGGGCGGGCGCCGCGCCGACCCGCGCATCGGCTCGGACCGACATGCGCTGATCATGTCCGGCGCGGCGATCCTGCAGGCGCTCATGCGCTGTTGGCCCACGGACCGGCTGTCCGTGGCCGACCGGGGCCTGCGCGAAGGGCTGCTGTATGCGCAGATGAGCGCGGATGGCGTGCTTGAGGATCAATCGGTCTGAGGTCCCCGTGCAATTCGCACGCGGATCGCTTACATGGCGTGAGAACACGAGACAAAAGGTGGCTGACGTGGCCAAGACCCCATCAGGCAAGAACACATCCGGGCGCGGGCAGCGTGACCTCAAGGTCAAGGTCAAATCCGCACGCGGGCGCAAGCTGTCCTCGACCCGCTGGTTGCAGCGGCAGTTGAACGACCCCTATGTCAAACGCGCGCAGGCCGAAGGCTATCGCGGGCGTGCGGCCTACAAGATACTGGAGCTGGACGAAAAATTCCGCTTTCTCGTGCCCGGCGCGCGGATCGTCGATCTGGGCGCCGCACCGGGGGGCTGGTGTCAGGTGGCGGTGAAACGTTGCAACGTGCTGGGCGAAAAGTCGGGCAAGGCGCAGGGCACCATTCTGGGCATCGACCTGCAAGAGATGGAACCCATCGCGGGCTGCGAGCTGCACCAACTCGATTTCATGGCGGATGACGCCGACCTCAAGGTCAAGGAATGGCTGGGTGGCAAGGCGGATGTGGTGATGTCGGACATGGCTGCGTCCTCTTCCGGGCACAAGCAGACCGACCATTTGCGCATCATCGCGCTGTGCGAGGCGGCGGCCTATTTCGCCTTTGACGTGCTCGAAGACGGCGGCACGTTCGTCGCCAAGACGCTTGCAGGCGGGGCCGAGGGCAGTTTGCAAAAGCTGCTGAAACAGCGGTTCGCCAAGGTCGCCAACGTCAAACCGCCATCGTCACGCGCCGACAGTTCCGAAAAATTCGTGGTGGCGACAGGGTTCAGGGCCGACCCGGACGTCTGACAGTCTTGTCCGCAAAGGAGCGCAGCGCGATCATCTTGACTTGCTCCAATTCGGAAGGAGCAAGGCGGCGGGTGGCCAGTGCCCTTGCCTGATCGGCGCGATCAAGGGCGACATCGTGCTGACGCATCAACTCGAACAGGCGCATGTGGCGCGGGGTATTGGGATCGGACAACATCATCGCACCGCACTACCTGCCAAATCGGGCAGGGATGGGGACGCAATGTGATGAAAATCAGATGGACAGGCGGGCCGCGTGCGTTCCGCGCTCGCGGTAGGGCGTCGTGTCGTAATGGGCGCGGTAGCATTTCGAGAAATGCGAGGGCGAGGCGAAACCGCAGGCAAGGGCCA
>CAZXDV010000316.1:0-2843 GCA_964639535.1 uncultured Enterobacteriaceae bacterium
CTCGGTGCAGTGATTCCAAAAATGAAGCAGGCAAAAATTTCTGCGCTCCTGCTTCCAGGTATCGCTACGGTTGATCATCTCAACATGGCCTATGAAATTGGCGTACACACCATGCGCGTGGCCACCCACTGCACCGAGGCTGATGTCTCCGAACAGCACATTGCCCTGGCACGAAAACTGGAAATGGATACGGTGGGCTTCCTGATGATGGCGCACATGAACGAGCCCGATGGTTTGCTTGAACAGGCAAAGTTGATGGAAAGTTATGGTGCCAACTGTATTTATTGCACGGATTCTGCGGGCTATATGCTGCCGGATGATGTCACGGCCAGGATTTCGACCTTGAGGGAGCACCTCAAGCCGGAAACCGAGATTGGTTTTCATGGTCATCACAACCTGGCCATGGGCGTGGCTAACTCACTTGCTGCAATCGAAGCAGGTGCCGACAGGATTGATGGTTCCGCCGCCGGTCTTGGTGCCGGTGCCGGCAATACGCCGCTTGAAGTCTTCAATGCCGTGCTGGATCGCATGGGTGTGGAGACCGGCGTTGATGTATTCAAGTTGATGGATGCCGCCGAGGAACTGGTTGTACCCATGATGGACCAGGCCATCAGGGTAGATCGAGACTCCCTTGTCATGGGCTACGCCGGTGTTTATTCCTCTTTTCTCCTGCACGCCAAGCGAGCGGGTGATAAACACGGCGTGCCTTCGGAAAAAATCCTTGTTGAGCTCGGTCGAATGAAAACCGTGGGTGGCCAGGAAGACATGATTGAAGACGTGGCATTAAATATGAAAAAAGCCCTGGAAACTGAAGAAGGTGTAAACGCATGAACCTGGACGAAAAAACTATTGCTTCCCTGGCGGAGCATGTGGAGAACGCTGAACTGAACAAGTCAGCTATCACCAAGATTACCGACGACCATCCGGACATGGACTGGGATGACGCCTACGCCATTCAATATGCCATCAGGCAACGAAAGCTGGATCGAGGCACCGGCCTCGCTGGCCTGAAGATGGGCCTGACTTCCCATGCCAAGATGAAACAGATGGGCGTGGAAACACCGGTATTCGGTTTTCTTACGGACTATGGTTCCCATGCTGATGGTGCCGAGATTGATACGTCAAAATACATCCACCCTCGCATTGAAGGTGAAGTGGCGGTGATGACAAAGAAAACCCTTAAAGGGCCAGGTTGCCATATTGGTTCTGTACTTGCCGCCATTGATTTTGTCATACCTGCAATTGAAATCATTGATTCACGCTACAAGGATTTTAAATTTGACCTTAAAAGCGTGATTGCTGATAACACTTCCGCTGCGGGTTTTGTGACGGGCAGCAACATTGCAAAAGTGGAAAACCTTGACCTGCCAACATTGGGTGTTGTGCTGGAGAAAAATGGTGAAGTGGTTGAACTCGGTGCAGGGGCTGCAGTTCTGGGACACCCGGCGGCCAGTGTTGCCATGCTTGCCAACATGCTTGCAGAAAGGGGCGAAGAGATCCCTGCAGGGACTTTCATCATGACCGGCGGTATCACGGCAGCAGTTGGCGTTGAGAAAGGGGATAACATCACCATGCGCTGCCAGGATCTTGGCACGGTGTCCATGCGGTTTGTATAGCAGTATTTAATTTACCCGGGGGAGAGAAATTGCAAAAGTTTTGTTCAAACAGTAGCACGACATCAAGGTTGGCATTATTCGCCTTATTGTCCTTGTTGCTCACTGCCTGCGAAGCACCACTGGTACTGGATGCGGTAGAAGAAGCAAAGAAACAGCACGCCAGGCGCACCGATACATTCCTCGCGGTGGCAGCCCAGGGTGAAAATCTTTACGTGGTCGGATCCCATGGACTGGTGCTTAATTCAAATGACGACGGTGCATCATGGAATCGACAGGAGTTGCCCGGCTATCCGGCCCTGATTGATATCACCACCTGTGATGATAGCACTGTCGCCGCCCTGTCCTTTGAGGGCGACGTGTGGATTTCAGAAGATGCCGGGGCCAGCTGGAATGCGCGCAAAGTCGGTACGGAAGAAACCACCCAGGCAATCACCTGTGACAGCAGTAATAAACTCTGGGTTGTGGGTGCCTTTGCAACAATACTGAACTCAGCTGACAAAGGAGAAAACTGGTCATCTTACTCAACCGAGGAAGACATTATCCTTAACAATATCCAGTTTATTAATGACGACGAAGTATTTGTCAGCGGTGAATTTGGTACGTTGATGAAGTCTTCCGACGGTGGTCAGAATTGGGAAACCATGCCACCCATGCAGGAAGACTTCTATCCACAGGACATGTATTTCGAAAACAGCCAGATGGGCTGGGTGGTCGGCCTTGTCGGTGTCATCCTGCATACCAGCGACGGTGGACGTAGCTGGACGCCACAGGAAAGCAATACCCTGGTATCACTTTTCCGCATGGAAAAGACCAGTGGCCCCTTGCTGGTTGTCGGGGGTGAGGGAAAAATTCTTGGTCTTGAAAATGACCAGTGGTCTGAGATGGATCACGGACAAACCATACGTCTTTATCTTGGCGGCATCGTATCCCTGCAAAATAACCGTGTCCTCGTGGCAGGGCCCGGTGGGATACTGCACATCCTGGATATGAACCAGCTTAAACCAAAGTACGCGGGACTGTTCGACGAGAACGTTAATCTTGCTGCCAATAGTGAAGGAGAGTAGGTCATGGAAAATACCGGTTTCTTTCCCAAGCTAAGCAACTTCCTGTTTGATAACAGGCGCGTAGTCCTCGCTGTCATCGCACTGATTACGGCTTTTTTTGCCTGGCAGATACCCTCGGTAAGAATGCTGTCTGATTTTGCCGATCTTCTGCCACAGGAGCACG
>CAZXDV010000317.1:0-2805 GCA_964639535.1 uncultured Enterobacteriaceae bacterium
CCACCGGGGCAAAGGGACTCAATCTTGCGGCTTCGGACATTTATTATTGTTCAGAAGCACTCATCGAGTTTTACAGGCAAGGCAAAAGCAACGGACTCGATAACTATTCAGACAACTGTCTTCGACGTATCTGGAAGGCCGAGCGTTTTTCCTGGTGGATGACAAAGTTGCTGCACCTGTTTCCGGAGGACACCCCCTTTGACAGGCGCATGCAGCAGGCAGAGCTCAACTATCTCAGGGATTCTGAACACGCCCAAAGGACGCTTGCAGAAAACTACGTTGGATTGCCCTATTAAGAATTACAGCTAGAGGTGAACCACGCCCCGACCGACCATCTTGCCAGCCAGTATCCTGTCAATGGCCCCGGACAGGGAATCAAGATCCAGTTCCTCCTCCAGCATGCTGATATCCATTTTCCATTCGCCTGCCAGGCGGGCCCAGATACGTGATTTTTCTTCAATCGGAAACTGCACCGAGTCAATTCCAAGCAGGTTCACATGGCGCAGCAGGAATGGAAGAACCGTAGCCGGTATATCGAAACTACCCACCAGGCCACAGGCGGCCAGGCTGCAGCCATATTTAAGCCCCTTTACACCGTTAAATAGAATGTCACCACCGACGGTATCAACAACGCCGCCCCATTGCTCCCTGAGCAGGGGCTTGTCAGCACCTTCCGAGGCCTCTTCGCGGCTGAGGATGGAGCTTGCTCCCAGTTCCCTGAGCATGTCGTACTTGTCCGGCTTGCCGCTCACCGCGGCGACTTCAAAACCAAGTTGCGCGAGCAACTTCACCGCCACCGAGCCCACGCCGCCGGTTGCACCGGTAACCAGCACCGGACCGCCGTTCACGGTCATGCCCGAATTCAGCAACTTGTCGACCGCCTCGGCTGCGGTAAACCCCGCGGTGCCAAGACGCATGCTTTCGTGAAGTGTCAGACCATCCGGTCGCGGTACCACCCAGCCTGCAGGAACACGAATTCTTTCACCAAATCCGCCGGCTGTTCCCATTCCCAGGTCAAAGCCAATCACTATCACCTCGTCGCCGGCGCTGAATCCAGCGTCACTGCTCTCCAGGACAACACCGGCGGCATCAATACCCGGCGTATGGGGAAAATTTCGGGTCACACCGGGATTCCCGATGGCAGACAGCGCGTCCTTGTAATTCAGCGAGGAAAAGCGCACTTCGATAAGCACATCACCCTCGGGCAAGTCCTCAACGGCTCGTGTCACTATTGCTCGATTAAATTCATCACCATCGCGGGTAACCTGTAATGCCTTGAACGCGCTCATTTCTCCTCCTGCGGATTTTTGTTTTGCCGGTAATTTCTGCCCTATTGTCACATATAGAATTACTGCAGACTATGGCCGCCGCAATAATAGCGTAAGCCGGTAGCTTGGTGATACTATCGGGCTGAAGAATAATCGACCGATCCTGGCTGAGACCTGTCCATGCCCTCTTTGAAAAATTGCCACAACATCTTCGATTTGCGACGACGAGCAAAGGTAAAGTTACCCGCGCCGATGTTTCACTACATGGACGGCGGTGCCGACGACGAATGGACACTCCGCCGTAGTACCGAGGCATTTGATGATTACCAGTTTATGCCGGGGTATCTTCGAAAAATAGACGATATCAAGCTGGCGACAAGGGTGCTTGGCAGCAACCTCGAGTTACCTTTCTTCCTCGCACCAACCGGAATGAATCGACTCTTTCATCATGAAAAGGAGTTTGCTGCCTGCCGAGCCGCGCACAATTTCGGCACCCTTTATAGCCTGTCCACGATGGCAACCACGACACTGGAAGACGTCGCAGCGACAACACCAGGTCCCAAGATGTTCCAGATTTATATTCTCAAGGATCGTGAGCTGACAAAGGAATTTGTACAACGGTGTAAGGAAAGTGGCTACCAGGCGCTGTGCCTGACCGTGGATACCATGGTGGCCGGAAATCGTGAACGGGATCTTGTCAACGGTATGACAGTGCCACCGACGGTGTCCCCAAAGAACATGCTGAGTTATGCGACGAGCTTTGAATGGATATTTAACCTGTTACGATTTCCCGACTTCAAGCTGGCCAACGTGGCACACCGGGTCGACGCGCTGAAGGGTGGCGCCATGGGACTGATTGACTACGTTAACAGCCAGTTTGACCGCACCGTCACCTGGGATGATGCAGCCTGGCTGGTGGAACAATGGGACGGCCCCTTCGTGATAAAAGGCAGCCAGTCAACGAGTGATGCTAAAAAAGCGGTGGAGATTGGTGCCTCGGCCATGATGATTTCCAACCACGGTGGACGGCAGCTGGAAGGAGCACCGGCGCCGGTGGATTGTGTCGCGCCGATTCGAGATGCCGTTGGGGACGAGCTGGAACTCATCGTCGATGGCGGTATTCGACGTGGCACGCATATTATCAAGGCGCTGGCGCTGGGTGCTGATGCCTGCTCCATAGGCCGGGCCTATCTTTACGGCCTTGCCTCGGGAGGCCAGGCGGGAGTGGAGAAAGCACTCAACATGCTGGTCACGGAGCTGGAACGTTCAATGGCCCTACTGGGGGTCAGTGATGTGAAAGAACTCGGGCAACAACATTTAAAACGTCTTTAAACAGGAGACAAATCAAAGTGCGAAACCTTTTTACTGACCGCAGGGTACTGCTTGTTCACGTGGTCGCAGTACTTTGCCTGGTTAGCAATGGCAGGGTCGCAGCGCAGCAAGCTGATGCTGCGATGGCCAAGCGTATTCAACAGCAGCTTGTTGCAAAAGGACGCGGCGAGTATGACTCCATCAAGGACCCGGGCAGAAAACCGGT
>CAZXDV010000318.1:0-2802 GCA_964639535.1 uncultured Enterobacteriaceae bacterium
GCCTGTTCGTGTTCGGTGTCAGGTCGATTTTTTAATCTTTCTGCAAGTTGCCTGTACATGATTGAGCTATGCCAGTTATTAAATGCGATTAAATTGTATCAGGATTGAATGAATTCTTTTGTTGAAAGTATGTTATCCATGCGGTTTTGCAAGGCTGTAACACAATCCTGGTCAAAGTCCTTTGCCTTATTCCTGGTGAGTACTTCCATGGTATTTTCAAGATTCCAGGCTTCCTTGTATGGTCTTTTTGACAGCAGTGCGTCAAACACGTCAGCTACAGCAACGATTCTTGCCTCTATGGGGATGTCACGTCCAACAAGCCCCATTGGATATCCATTCCCACTAAATTTTTCATGATGATGCCGCGCTATGATCGCACCCATCTGCAGGTAAGGTGATGGACTATCCTTTAATATTTCATAACCAATCTCACTGTGAGTTTTCATCACGTTGAATTCCTCTTCAGTAAGACTCCCTTTCTTTAATAAAATGCTGTCAGGAATGCCAATCTTTCCTATGTCATGCATTGGGGCAGCCACTTCCAGGACATCACAGAACTCTCTCTCCATGCCGATCTCTTCTGCAATATTGCGGGAGATGCTGGCAATACGCCTGATATGCTCTCCGGTCATGCCATCTTTAAATTCACCGGCCTTGGCAAGGCGAGATAATGTTTCTTTCTCCCTAACATGAGTTTGTTCGACGGCTTCACGTACTTTCGTTTCCAGTGAAACCGCGCGATTTTTTATGATGAGTTGCTGTCTTCTCAGGGTCAGCAGGTTTCGACAGCGTACTTTACACTCATAGTGGTCTACCGGTTTGTGCAGGTAATCCGTGGCCCCGGCTTCCAGTGCCTGGTACATAACAGACTTCTCTTCCATGATGGTGATAACGATCACCGGGACATCAGTACAGTTTGGCATTTCCCGAAGACGCCTGGTGAACTCAACACCATCCATCTCCGGCATCTTGTAGTCTACGGTAATCAGGTCCGGGGGATTGCCTGCTGCAGCATCAAGTGCTTCTTTTCCATTTGAAAAAGACTGCACCTTGATGTTATCACCAATGCTTTGAATTACCGTTTCAAGAATTATTCGACTCGTGATCTGGTCGTCGATGACCATCACGGTAGCCACCATTGGGTGCTCTTGCTTTTGATCCAACATTATTGTCATTTGGTTTATACCTTTACAACCTGCTGCGCGAACGTTGGCCCGGGTCATTGCCCGGTTCGTTCAACTTAATCCTTGCTATATTATTATCTGGCTCTCTTCAGGAGAACATACAACGCCCCTGTTCCGCCATCACGGGGTTGTGCGGAACAAAATGCCAATACCTCATCTCGTTGCCTTAACCACTGGTTCAACTTGCCCTTGAGGACTGGAATACCGTTTGGGGAATTTATCCCCTTGCCATGAATGATTCGTATGCAGCGCCAGTGAGAACTCCTGGCCTCGGTAAGAAACTCCGCCAGGACTGACCTTGCCATGGCGATTGTCATGCCATGTAAATCCACTTCATGTTCTATTTTTATTTGACCACGCTGCAGTTTCCTGAATTGTGATTGTTGAATACCATCACGTTTGAACTGTAACTCGTCACCAGTCTCGAGGAACTCGGGGTCGTTACTACCATCGGCCAGTTCAACCAGCACCTGGCGCTCATCGGCCATTGACTGGCGCGGATAAGGCCCTGGTTTAGACTTCTTATCCAGGTCGTGAACAACGTTATTATTTCTTAGCGGTGATACCTGTCCGACACTGGAGCGAAATAGTTCGCGATCATCGTCATCAACGGTGTTGTTACCACCCATTTCCCCAGCCCCAAAAACCCAAAACCTAACAATAGCTTATATCACAGCTTAAAAGCTGTCAGTGATGAGAGGTGATAAAAAACGTGCATAGTTCCCATTACCGGGTGGTGACGGTGTCAAATATCACCCAATTTGGGTAAGCGGTCGCGGAAATTTCAGCCGATCCATTCCCTGGCGTTTTGAAACAGGCGCATCCACGGGCCTTCTTCACAGGTCCATTCCGGAGAAATCCAGGAATATTGTTTTCGCAGGTATAACCTTTCGGGATGGGGCATCATGATCGTAATCCTGCCATCCCTGTTGCAAAACCCAGTGGCGCCGGCAATTGAACCATTTGGGTTGGCGGGGTATCGCTCTGTAGGGTCACCATGGTTATCTACGTAGCGCAGGCAGCTCTCCACATCCTGTCCGGCTATGTCATTGAATTTCACCTTGCCTTCACCGTGCGCTACTACAAGAGGGATTTTGGAACCCTCCATGTCCCTCAACAGGATGGACGGTGAAGGCATGACTTCAACCATTACCAGTCGAGACTCGAATTGCTCTGACTGGTTACGCGTAAATTGAGGCCAGTGTTCAGCACCGGGGATAATTTCCTGCAACTGGGCCAGCATCTGGCAACCGTTACAGACTCCCAGTGCGAAGCTATCCTTGCGGGCGAAAAAATCCGCAAAGCCTTGTAGTAAATTATCATTAAAAAGAATGCTCCTGGCCCAACCTCCACCAGCACCAAGGACATCACCATAGGAAAAACCGCCACATGCGATGAGGCCACTAAAGTCATTTAATTCCTGCTTACCCCGTATTAAATCGCTCATGTGAACGTCGATGCATTCAAAGCCGGCGCGATGAAAAGCCGCGGCCATTTCAACCTGCCCATTGACACCCTGTTCCCTGAGAATTGCGAGGCGTGGTCGATGCTCCACGGACTTGCTGACTCCCCGCGATTGAAGCAGGGAAAAATTGACCTGTAGCTTAAGTCCCGGGTC
>CAZXDV010000319.1:0-456 GCA_964639535.1 uncultured Enterobacteriaceae bacterium
GTTCAAGGTCGACACGGTTAAGGTAGTACTCGTCAATCTCAACAACGAGCTTGAACTCCCCGGGGTTATCAATCTGGCCAAGACGCTCTCCCCTGGCCAGGGATTGACCCGTTTCCGCGTTAAAAGCAGTGAGCTTGCCACTCACCGGGGCCCTGACATTTAATGCTTCAAGGTTTTTGCGAGCGTACTGCAGGTTCTTTTGCAGCTGCTCCGCGTTTTCCCGTAGCTGCTGCAACTGGGCCTTTTGTAATTTAAGGTCAGTGCGCTGACTGTTAAGGGTGACGGTTCTTCGCTTCCTGTAATAAGCCAGCTCGTCTACTACGTCCTCGAGATCGGCGCGTGGAATATTTCCCTGCTGTGCCTGTCTTTCCCGTCGTTTAACAAGACGCTCAAGACGCAATACCTGGTAATCGATTTCCACGAGATCGCGCTCGTGTTTCAACCTGTTTCTCTCAA
>CAZXDV010000319.1:494-2795 GCA_964639535.1 uncultured Enterobacteriaceae bacterium
AGTGCATTCAATTGTTCAGTCACCTGCGCTTCTCTTGAAATGACATCCAGCTGCAGGTCTGTGTTACTGAGTTCAACCAGCAGGTCACCGGCCTCAACCCTTGCACCATCTTCCACGTGGACCTTTTCGACACGCCCGCCTTCGACCGAATCCAGGTAGATGGTGCTCAATGGTGTCACCCTTCCGCGCAGGGGAATGAAGTCATCGAACTTGCCTTCAACAACCCTTGAAACATCAATACGCGAATCATCGATAACCAGGCTCCTGCCCTGCTCGGGCCAGAGGGCAATCGTGGTGACCGTGATAGCCAGCGCGATAGCCAGCGAACCGGGTTTCCAGTAACGCCGAAGAAAACCCTTTTCAATTCTCCTGTCCATGCCGGTATGACGATGGTCTTTCATACCGGGTGTTGAAGCCTGTGCGGTGCCTGGTTGCATAAGAGCCTACTCACACAAAAGCAGGCAGACCTCGTGAAGAGATCTGCTGCCTTTGCTGTATCAGGAACGTTTGCTGGTGTTATCCAGGCTGTGGCTGGCCGCGGTGCTGTTAAGAGCCTGGACCTTTACCGTCTCAGCGCTGACTTCGAGTTCAACATTCACGAATTCACTGATGTGCTGGATTTGCGATTCGATCCTGTTCTCAAGGATGCGATTCATTTCCGTGGTGCTGTCTTCAAAGCTCGTGGCAGAAACCGGGGTGCCCAGGCTGAAGGCTACTAAACCGCTGATAAGTATTGTGTTAATTGTTTTCATTTTGCTGTCTCCCATGTAATAACGTTTAGTTATCCAGTTGGATGTCATGGCAGGCGCATTTGGATGCAAAAATTTGAAATTTTTTTAATATTTTTTAAAAAGTGGCTTAAACAGTGGGTTTCGGGGCCACGTCAGAAGTCGAGAAACCAGCCCAAATAAGGGCAATTACTCAAAATTCCGCGATGCCAGTGATCTTGATTCGCTCTATAATTCAACCCATGTCATGTTCTACAAGCTTTGTTCGAAATATGTTCCGACACCTTTTTAGCTGTTGCCTGCTTCTGGCGTTGCCGGTTTTGTCCCCGCTCAGCCTGCTGCAGGCTGCTGAAGTCAACGTCCCCGATATAAATGGTGTGTGGGCCAACCCCCTGCTGATCCCCGACGATGAGCGCTGGCGTATTGAAGACCTGGCCTGCGCCCGTAGCGGCTGCTCCCTGGTTGGGTTTAATTACCTGCAAAAACTGCTCAACGATGAGGCCAATTCCGATCGCAGCGTCAAGGAACTTTACTTTGACATGCGCGATTATGAGAAAGAGCACAACAAGGACATGCTCACCGAGCTGGGCTTAAAGAAGCAGGCCGAATACAAGCCATCACAGGGTGCGGCGCTGGATTGCACACCGGAAGGTGATAGCCTGCGACACCAGATTATCGCGCCGGTGCCGTGGCAGGTGGAACAGCTCGAAGATCGCGTCATCTTTCGTTATGAGTACTGGAACGCGGAAAGAGTAGTTTATCTCGATGGAAGAAAGCCACCCGCCGGCCAGGCCGCAACGAGACTGGGTCATTCCACTGGCTACTACGAGGACAATACCCTGGTTGTTGAAACCACCAACGTGATTCCCAACGTGACAAATGTTCCCGGTGGCGGAGCATTTGCACCAAGCGCCGACACCAGGTTTATCGAGCG
This sequence comes from uncultured Enterobacteriaceae bacterium, assembly GCA_964639535.1. Taxonomy (GTDB): domain Bacteria; phylum Pseudomonadota; class Gammaproteobacteria; order Eutrophobiales; family Eutrophobiaceae; genus WLWS01. Next base: position 2,157 of record CAZXDV010000319.1, read on the forward strand.
CTATACCTTTCATCCGGATAATGGTCGGCTTGACATGGAACTGAGCCTTGTCGACCCCGTGCACTTTCGCAAACCCTATGGTAACCAGCGTTCCTTTTTCCGCGTTGACGACTGGGAGCTGGATGAATTTATTTGCGAAGCTATAACTGGTGAATATTGAGGCCTGCTGTTATGAAAAGATTTTTAATTTTGCTGTCCGTTTCTATCTACATGTTGTTGCCACAGGCTATCGCCCATCACAGCCCTGCTTCCCACTACAAGATGGACACCATGGTGGAAGTCACCGGGACAGTCACCAGGTTCAGGCTCATCAATCCCCATGCCCGCATTTACTTTGATGTCACAGATGAGAACGGTGAAGTACAAAAGTGGCTGGCCGAAGGAAATGCATCGGCGATCCTCAAGCGTCGTGGCTGGACCCGGGAGACATTAAAAAAAGGGGATGTGATAACCATTTCCGGTAACCCCGCAAAGGATGGCAGTAACAAGATGGACTGGAAGCTCATCGTGCTGGAAGACGGTACCGAGCTTCGCGGTGGTAATACAGTGGCCGCTGAACGTATTCGACAGCTGGAAGAACTGGAAGACCGTCGCCGAAAGCAAAAGAGCGACTGAAGCGGCCCGCACTTTGCTGGCCGA
>CAZXDV010000320.1:0-2789 GCA_964639535.1 uncultured Enterobacteriaceae bacterium
AGCACCTTTTCGCGATTGCCCAGCAGGATTTCGGCGTTGGTGCCCACATCGACCACCAGCACAAGGTCTTCGGACTTGTCGGGCGCTTCGCTCAGCGCCACGGCGGCGGCATCCGCCCCCACATGACCTGCGATGCAGGGCAACAGATAAACGCGGGCCGAGGGGTGGATGTTGAGGTTGAGATCATCGGCGCGCAGACGGATCGAGCCGGAGGTGGCCAGCGCGAAAGGCGCCTGGCCCAGCTCGAACGGGTCGATGCCAAGGAACAGGTGATGCATGACCGGGTTGCAGACAAAGACCGCGTCGACGATCAGCCGCTTGTCCACGTTTCCTTCGGTGGCGATCTGGGTGATGAGCGATGCCATGCCCTCGCGTACCGCATCGGTCATTTCCTGCGCGCCGCCTGCATTCATCATACTATAGCTCACCCGGCTCATCAGGTCTTCGCCAAAGCGGATTTGCGGGTTCATAATGCCCGACGAGGCGACGACTTCACCCGACAGCAGGTCGCACAGGTGGCCCGCAATGGTGGTCGAGCCGAGATCGACCGCGATGCCGTACACCGTGCCCTCGTAGTATCCGGGCCAGATATGCATGATGCGCGGCGCGTTTTCCGAATCCCCGAGGTGGATGGCCACGGTGACCTTCCAATCGCCCTTGCGCAGCACCGGTTGCAGGGCCTGTAGAATGTGCAGATCGGCGTGGATGTTCTGGATGCCCCACTCGGCCTCGATCGCGCGGACCAGCCTTTCGAGATCGCCGGAGGGTTCGTGCATGTCGGGCTCTTCCACCTCGACATAGTAAAGCTTGGTCGACGGGTTGACGGTGATCTCGCGCGCTTCGGCCCGTTTGCGCACCACCTGTTTGTGGACCTGGCTTTCGGGGGGGACGTCGATGACCACGTCGCTTTGCACGGTGGCCTGACAGCCCAGACGACGCCCCTCGATCAGCCCGCGTTTGGATTTGTAGCGTTCCTCGACTGCGTTCCATTCTGACAAAGCGTCCGGCGCGACGGTGACCCCGTGTTTGGCGAATTCGCCCAGACCCGGTGTGATCTGGCATTTCGAACAGATGCCGCGCCCGCCACAGACCGAATCGAGATCGACCCCAAGCTGGCGCGCTGCCGTCAGGATGGGGGTGCCGACGGGAAACCGCCCGCGCTTGCCGGACGGGGTGAAAACAATAAGCGGATCGTTAGACATACATGACCTCTGCGTGACGCTGTCCCGCAGCATAGGTGTTGGACAGGAAAGGAAAAGCCGTGATGCGACGCGGGTCGCGCCCAGTGCGTCATATCGGTCGGATCGCGGGTTGAAAATGGCCCTTCGGGGACGGTTTATCTGGCGAATTGAAGCAGGGGCGGGTCCGGGCTTCATTTCGCAGGTTAAACCGCGGGGGAGCCCGAAGGGCGGGGGCTGGCCCCCTCTGAGCGCACAATCAGGCGCTCCGTTTAAATCCCGCGCGCGTGAAAGACAAAGCCCAGCAGGTTCATCAGTACTTGCGCCGCCAGGATCGCGGTGCTGCCGGTGGGATCGTAATCCGGCGCAACCTCGACCAGATCCATGCCGACGATGTCATGACGCCGTGCGCAGACCTGCAACATTTCGAGAACATCATAGTAGAGAAATCCGCCATGGCTTGGCGTACCGGTCCCCGGCGCGATCGAAGGGCAGAAGGCGTCGATGTCGATGGTGATATAGACGCGCGCGCCTTCGGGGATATGGTTGATCACGCCGCGTGGCCCCAGATCGCGGGCCTGCCGCACCGACAGGATGTCCGAGCCCATGGCGCGCGCATCCTCATAGCCTTCACGCGCGGTGGAACTTACGTTGCGAATGCCGACCTGCGTAAGGCCGGTGACATAGTCCTGCTCGGCGGCGCGCCGCATAGGGTTGCCATGGCCGTACCGCACGCCATGGCGCTCATCGACAAAATCGAGATGTGCGTCGATTTGCAGGATATGAAAGTCGCCCTGTCCGTCAAAGGCGCGGATGCAGGGGATGTTGATCGAATGATCGCCACCGATGGTGACGGGCAGGGCGCCTGCGGCAAGGGCGGCGCGCACACCCGCCTCGATGTTGCGATGCGACCCGATCGTGTCGGTGTGGATGATGTCCGCGTCGCCCATGTCCACGATCCGCACCGTGTTGGGCAGGTAGGTGGCGTCATCCTCATGATCATAGGCCCCGCCATGGCCAAAGCTGAACAGTGTCGATGCCTCGCGCACCGCGCGCGGGCCGAACCGTGCGCCCGAACGCCATTGGGTGCCTGCATCAAAAGGCGCGCCGAGGATCGCGACATCTGCATCCAGACTGTCCCAATCGTCGACAAAGGGGCGCTTGCCAAATGTCGAGATGCCGACAAAGGGCAGGTTCAGGCGGCCCGCGTCATAGGTGTTGCTCATCGATCTGTCCTCTCCCGAACACGTCCTGGCATCATGTCTGACGCAGTCGCGGGGCCTTGAAAAGCCATCCCGGCCTCGTTGCGCATTGGAACCCGGCAAGCGCACCGGAAAAGGGTACAGCGGCCCTTTCCATTCCGAACCTCCCGTGACATACGAAATCGTCAAACGAACCCTCCCCAAGGAGACCCCCATGGAGATTCGCGAGGCGCTTACCTTTGACGATGTTCTGCTTGTCCCGGCCGCTTCGAGCGTGCTGCCCAGCACCGCCGACACCCGCACACGGGTCACCCGCGCCATCGCGTTGAACATCCCGCTGCTGAGTTCGGCCATGGACACTGTGACCGAAGCGCGCATGGCCATCGCCATGGCGCAGGCGGGCGGGATG
>CAZXDV010000321.1:0-2788 GCA_964639535.1 uncultured Enterobacteriaceae bacterium
GCAAATCCCGGAGCGCAACAGCGACCGACACGAAATCCAAGGTCGACCCGTTCAGCCACGAAGAGCGTACTGCGCTCATCGGGGCCGCCAGGGGACAGCTCCAAACTTTAGTCCAGTTTGGATTCTGGACAGGGCTACGGCTCTCCGAACTGTTCGCCCTCAACTGGGGCAACGTCGACTGGATCAACGACCGAATCTACGTCGAGGGTGCGCTCACTCAGGACGCGGACGAAATCGAGGATACGAAAACGGAAGCTGGCGAGCGCATGGTCAACCTCCTGCCGCCGGCTCTCGCGGCCCTGAAGGCCCAAAAGGAATATACGTTCCTGAGAGGCGCCGAGATATTCCAGAATCCTCACACACGCGACCGGTGGACGGGAGATCATGCGTTACGCGCGCGGCAATGGAACACGCTTTGTCGGCGGGCGGGTGTTCGCTATCGTCCTCCTGGTCAGATGCGTCATACGTTCGCTTCGATGTCGTTGATGGCCGGCGAGTCGCCCCAGTGGGTTGCCGCGCAGATGGGGCACACAGACTGGACGTTCACCGCTAGAGTCTACTATCGCTGGATACCTAAAGATGCGGGCGACGCCGGTCAGAAAGTTTTCGAGAAGTGGAACAGAGGTTAAAACAAGCTATGCGGAGGAAATGAGGCGATGGCATCCGGCAAACTACTCAGACAGCTGATAAAGACAGGCGCCGAGGGAAACCATGATGCCTTTCGTCAGGTTTCGGAAGAAGTCATTCGCGAGGAACGCGCTAAACAGCATCATCTTCTCGCCAATGATCTAGAGAAGATTCTCTACGGCCGCACGAAGTCGTCAAATGCGCGGCCGTCTCCGCTTAGCGACAAAGTTCCTACCGACCGCGAACGCAATCTTCCTCTGCTTCTTGTAAAGGAGCCATTCAAGCGGCTCGACGACGTCATCCTCTCCGACGAAAACAGCTCCTTGATCGACGAGGTCCTCCAAGAACATCACCGCTCCGACTTGCTCAAGAGTAACGGGTTGTATCCCGCGGACAAGCTACTGTTCTGCGGCCCCCCGGGATGCGGAAAGACCCTCACGGCCGAGGTGCTAGCCAGTGAGCTAGCACTCCCGCTAACTGTCGTTCGCATCGACAGTGTTATCTCGTCGTACCTCGGCGAGACAGCGGCCAATCTTAGGCAGGTATTCGACTTCATTTCTGCAATTCCCATGGTCGCTTTGTTCGATGAATTTGATGCTCTGGCAAAAGAACGCGCCGACGAAGCGGATCACGGCGAATTGAAGCGAGTCGTAAACGCGTTTCTACAGATGATTGACGGTTACGAAGGCAAGAGTTTGCTAGTTGCCGCTACGAACCATGAAAGGATCCTCGATTCAGCAGTTTGGCGTCGATTCGATGAAGTACTCGCGTTCGAGCCCCCAAACCTCGAGCAACTAAAGCGACTCTTGCACGTAAAGTTACGAGGGCTTCGACGAGAGTTCGAGGCCGATGATGCCCGCATAGTCGGGCTGTTCAAAGGAATGGCACACGCTGACGTCGAGAGGGTGTTGCGCCGTGCTGCGAAAGACATGGTTCTCTCAGGGAAGGAGTTTCTAAGCGAGCGGCACTTGCAGACTGCAATACGACGAGAAGATGCACGAAGGGCGCGAGCCCAGCGGAGCTAATGTCCAATGCCGGACGAATCCTTTCCTCATTTGCCGCTGCAGCGCGAGGATCCAGTCACAGAGAAGAGGCCCGGTGGGCGACGAATACCTGCCACGCCGGCCGATCCTGCTGGTCACGGCCGGGCCCTTCGTCAACGCCTCGACACTGCCAAAGCTGAGGCAGCCACTGACGTCGGAGGATTCGATGATCGACCCTTATTCCGTTTCACTGTGGAGAAGGGATTCGATCCGGACGCCCTCTTAAACATATCCAACGATATCGAAATCGTCAGCCAGGAGGGAGACGACGTCGTCGTTGCGTTCGTTAGCACTGCAGCTCTCGAGTCATTCGAAGCCCGGCTCGCGTCATTGGCCGGCGGCGAGCGCGTTCAGTACAAAGAAGTGCTCTACGCTCTTCAGGGAATTGACGGCTGGAGCGCAGATGACCGCACCGGCTGGGCTTTGCGGCAGGAAGGGCTGCCAGCGGACTCACCCTTTGCGTTGGACGTTGAACTCTGGCCATTGGAAGACAGGCCGGACGAACGCACGAGACTGTGGCAGGCATTCGAGCACTGGCTAGCCGACGAAGGGATGGTTGTTGTTGATAGCGTGAAGCATGAAGGGCTATCGCTCTACAGAGTGCGCTGTGATCACGGTCAGGCAGAACGACTGCTGCACCACAGGGATATTCGAACGGTAGATCTTCCTCCAAAATATGGTCTCGAGCTCGCCTTGGTCTACACGGACATCCAGGATCTCCCAGCTACTGAAGCACCGCCGGACAACGCCCCTGGCCTGGTTGTGCTCGACAGCGGCCTGACGACTGGGCATCCGCTGTTGGCTCCAGCAGTCGGTGATGCGGAAAGCTTCCTACCAGGCAAGGGCCCTGAAGACGAACACGGGCATGGCACATTGGTCGCGGGCCTCGCCCTTTATGGCGACCTTGAGTCCGCGCTTCGAGATGGAAATCTTGCGCCTCGACTTCGTCTTTTCAGTGGCCGAATCCTGGATGAGAACAACCAGAACGAAACTGGGTTCGTCGAGAACCAGATCAGCGAGGCGGTTCGCTATTTCAACGGCGAATACGGTTGCCGTATTTTCAACCTATCATTCGGCGATCGAAACAAGCCTTACCTCGGGAAACACGTAAAAGGCCT
>CAZXDV010000322.1:0-2774 GCA_964639535.1 uncultured Enterobacteriaceae bacterium
GGAGCAGAAATCGCAGTGGCTGCAAATCCGCCGCGAGCGTCCCGACTATGTCATCATGTATGGCTGGGGCGTGATGAATCAGGTTGCCATCCAGGAGGCCGCCAACATCCGTTTCCCGATGGAGAATTTCATCGGTATCTGGTGGTCCGGTTCCGAGAACGACGTGTTGCCCGCGGGCGATGCGGCCAACGGCTACAAGGCGTTGACCTTCCACGGTGTCGGCAGCGATTTCCCGGTGTTTGACGACATCAAGACATATGTTGTCGACAAGGGTCTGGCTGCGGGCTCGGGCGACCAGATCGGTACGGTTCTCTACAACCGTGGTCTTTATGCCGCCATGCTGGCTGCCGAAGCCGCCAAAACGGCGCAGGAAATTCACGGTGTCGCCGAAATCACCCCTGCGATGATGCGCGACGGTATGGAATCGCTGGAGATCACCGAGGCCAAAATGGCCGAACTTGGTCTGCCGGGCTTTGGCCCCGCGTTTTCGGTGTCCTGTGGCAACCACGGCGGTCCCGGCCTTGTCGGCATGACCCAGTGGGATGCGACCGCCAAGAAGTGGACGCTGATCTCTGATTTCGCGCCATCGGATATGGACGTGATCCAGCCGCTGATCGACGAGGACAGTGCGGCCTATGCCGCCGAATCCGGCATCACTCCGGGCTGCAACTAAGCCTTTGGTCCCCGGCGGTGGTACCTGCTGCCGCCGGGGATTTTGCATATTTTTGGAACAATGAAGGTGTGATCCATGCTGGACGCCGAGGCCAAGACCGACACCGTTCTTGAGGTCAGCAATATCGAGGTGATCTACAACCACGTGATCCTCGTGTTGAAGGGCGTCAGCCTGAAGGTTCCCAAGGGGGGCATCACCGCCCTGCTGGGCGGCAATGGTGCGGGCAAGACCACGACCCTCAAGGCCATTTCCGGCCTGCTGGCCTCTGAGCGGGGCGAGGTGACCAAGGGGTCGATCCTCTATCACGGCGAGAACACCGCCCATGCCGATCCGGCCGAACTGGTCAAGCGCGGCGTCGTGCAGGTGATGGAAGGCCGCCACTGTTTCGAACACCTCACGGTCGAGGAAAACCTGATGACCGGTGCCTATACTCGCACGGACGGCAAGGGCGCGATCGCGGCCGACCTCGAAATGGTCTACAATTATTTCCCACGCCTGCGCGAGCGGCGCAAAAGTCAGGCGGGCTATACCTCGGGCGGCGAACAGCAGATGACAGCCATTGGCCGCGCTTTGATGTCCCGCCCCGAGACAATCCTGCTGGACGAGCCAAGCATGGGGCTGGCGCCGCAGCTGGTCGAACAGATTTTCGAGATCGTGAAATCGGTGAATGAAGAACAGGGCGTGACGTTCCTGCTGGCCGAGCAGAACACCAACGTCGCCCTGCGCTTTGCGCACTACGGCTATATCCTGGAATCGGGGCGCGTGGTGATGGATGGCCCTGCCGCCGAACTGCGCGAGAACCCTGACGTCAAGGAATTCTATCTGGGCATGTCGGATGAGGGGCGCAAATCCTTCCGCGACGTGCGCAGCTATCGCCGCCGCAAGCGCTGGCTGAGTTGAAGCTGTGGAGGGAGTACACATGATGAAGATACTTTTCACATCTGCCCTGATGGTGCTGTGCGCCGGTGGCGTTTGGGCACAAGAGATCACGCGCGATGAAATCCGGCTCGCAGCGGTGCCCGGTTCAGACCAGATGGAAGTGATCGTCACCCGCTTGACTGTGCCAGTTGGGGCGAGGATTCCGCTGCACACGCATCCCGGCGACGAGCATGCCGTGGTCATCACGACCGCAAAGGCCGAAGCGCCGAATGGCAATGTCGTTGAATTTGCCGTCGGCACTTCGCTGTATTTCCCCGAAGGCCAGGTGCATGGTGGGCTGACCAATGTCGGCGATGGCCCGATGGTTGCCATCACCACGCATGTGGTGCGCAAGGGCGAACCTTTGATCGCGCTTGTCGACTGAGGTGGAACGCGTTGCCTGCCGTACACCCGCCAAGGGGCGGAACGGGGTGACCAACATCCCTGCGTGGAAGTTCGAAGCGGTGCGCGTCGCCATCCTGGATGCGCTGGCTGGTGGTCCGATCCTATACAGGGATTTGAATGAGGCCGTCGCGGCTCGGCTGGATGTCGACACGCTGGAAAAGCTCGGCAAGCTGGGCTGGCACGTGGTGACGGTGAAACTGGAAATGGAACTGCGGGGCAGGATCGAGCGACTTGATGTCAACGGCCCCCAACAGATCAGAGCGGTGTGAGCGATGCCGGACGGACCCTATTTTGACGATCTCGAAACCCGGTCGCGTGACGCGCGCCATGCCGCGCAGCTGGAGGCGGTGAATGCCCAACTGCCCCGTATCGCGGCCGCCGCTGACAGTTGTCTGCCCGATATAGGCAAGCTGAAATACCTCGACGATCTGGCCCATCTGCCGGTGTTGCGCAAATCCGAACTGGCCAAATGGCAGGCCGACACCCCTCCCTTTGGCGGCATCCCGGTGTCGAACGTCGCCCATGTGTTTCAATCCCCCGGCCCGATCTATGAACCCGGCGGGATCGGCCATGACTGGTGGCGCATGGGCCGGTTCCTGCATGCTGTCGGCATCGGTGCGGGCGACATCGTGCAGAACTGCTTTGGCTATCACCTGACGCCTGCGGGCATGATCTTTGAATCCGGGGCGCGGGCTGTCGGGGCGGCCGTGCTGCCTGCGGGCACCGGCCAGACCGAGTTGCAGGTGACCGCCGCCCGCGACATCGGCACGACGGCCTA
>CAZXDV010000323.1:0-2773 GCA_964639535.1 uncultured Enterobacteriaceae bacterium
TACTCAAGGCATTAATTAACGCGGCCCTGTCTGCAACAAAAAAAGCATTGCAATCGAAGTTGGTAAACATCCACTTGTGTGGGTTGAAGGTGTAGCTATCTGCATCCTCTGCCCCTTCATTGATGAAGCGAAACTCGGGGCATATTGCCGCCGGGCCAGCCATGGCCGCGTCCACGTGAAGCCAGAGATTATGCTTTCTTGTTACCGCGGCCATGTCTGCAACCGGGTCAAGGGCGAGCGAGGAAGTCGTGCCGACACAGGTGCAAACAAAGAACGGTGTCAGCCCCGCGTCGATGTCCGCCTGGATCTGCGCATCCAGTGCTTCCGGTTTCATGCGATACATATCGTCCACTTCAATGAGGCGCAGGTTTTCAGTTCCTATTCCGGATATCATGCAGGCCTTTTCAATTGAGGAGTGTGCCTGCGCAGAGGTGTAAGCAATGAGCTTGCCTGTACCCCCCACCTTGTTTACATCACTCACTTTTTCCCTGGCTGCAAGCAGGGCACAGAGGGTGGCATCGGAGGCGGAATGCTGTATGACGCCTCCGCCCTGCGTGTGTGAGAGGAATTTCTCCGGCAGGTCCAGCATTTTTACCAACCAGTCCATGACATGGGTTTCCACCTCGGTGCAGGCCGGGCTGGTGGCCCAGAGCATGCCCTGCACGCTGAGTCCGGCGGAAAGAATTTCACCGAGAATGGCTGGTGCGGAACTGTTACCGGGAAAATAGGCGAAGAAGTTTGGTGATTGCCAGTGGGTAATGCCCGGCATGACGATATCATTAACGTCTTTCAGCATGCTTTCAAAACTCTCACCCTTGGTGGGTGCAGATTCCGGCAATTTCGCTCGAATGTCACCTGGGGCTACCTGGGACAACACGGGATAGGACTCCACGTTCTTCAGGTAATCCACAACCCAGTCGATGGCAGCGTAGCCATTCTTGCGAAACTCCTCGAGGTCCATATGATAATTTTCTTTATCGCCCATGTTTTTCACCTGTGCATCAAGACGAAACACAGTACTTAAATGTCCGGGGACAGGCAAGATCTTCATCTGTCCCTAAATCTGGGGACGGAAATATTGACTGACGCGTGTATGCTGTCAATTCACCTTGAATACCAGCGTATGAAGACATAATGGCGAAGTATGGCGAACTGGGCGAAGCAAAAAATACCTCCAAGCAGGCTCGGCAGGTTTTTGATTTCGTTGCACCCGGGGAAATAGAAAGCGGGGAAGTGCTGCATTTTCCCGTGGTCATCGTCGGTGGTGGACCCATTGGCCTGGCCACTGCCATTAGCCTTGCGCAGCGGGGTATTCGCTCCGTGGTGCTGGAAAAATACAATAGCGTGAGTGATGGTTCGCGGGCTATTTGCTGGGCCAAGCGTACACTGGAGATACTCGACCGTATTGGCACCGGCGACCGCATGGTGGAGAAAGGCGTGGTCTGGGACCAGGGCCTGGTTTATTTTGGTGAAGACCCCGATCCAATCTACAGTTTTGACCTGCTCATGGACAAGGAGCAAAAGTACCCTGCCTTTATCAACCTGCAGCAGTTCTATGCTGAGGAGTACCTCATCGAATTGTCGGCTGACTACACGGATACTGAAATTCGCTGGCAAAACGAGGTGGTGGCCATTGAGAGTGCTGATGACAAGGTCACCGCACTGGTCAAAACCCCGGCGGGCGAATACAGGATCAGCGGTGATTACCTCATTGCAGCCGACGGGCACAAGAGCCCGGTGCGCAACATGATGGGCCTGGATTTTGAAGGCCGTATTTTTGAGGATCACTTCCTTATTGCCGATGTAAAAATGAAGGCAGACTTTCCCGCTATTCGACGCTTCTGGTTTGACCCACCTTTCAACCCGGGACAAACCTCCCTGATACACAAGCAGGCGGACGATATCTGGCGTATCGATTTCCAGATGGGCTGGGACATCGACAAGGAAGAGGTGATGAAGGAAGAGAATATCGATGCCAAGGTGCGCGCTTTTCTCGGGCCTGAAATCGAGTTTGAGTATGACTGGGTCAGTCTTTATACCTTTCAATGTCGACGCATGCAGAAGTTTGTTCATGGCAGGGTAATTTTTGCCGGCGATTCGGCTCACCTTGTTTCCCCCTTTGGCGCGCGTGGTGCAAACGGTGGCTTGCAGGACGTGGACAACCTGGTATGGAAGCTTGACCTTGTATTGAACGGCCTTGCTGAACCCGGTTTCATTGACACTTACGATGACGAAAGGATCTACGGCGCCGATGAAAACATAACCAATTCATCCCGCAGCACGGATTTCATGACACCCAAGAGCGCAACCAGTCTTGCTTTCAGGGACGCCACGCTGGAGCTGGCGCAGGACTTTGCCTTTGCCAGGAGTATCGTGAACCCGGGACGCCTTTCAAAACCATGCACCCTGGATGGCTCTCCCCTGAATACGGAAGATGAAGATGAGTTTAACGACAAGCAACGCCCCGGTAGCCCATGCATGGATGCACCCGTCAGTGTGTCCGGTGAAGAAGGCTGGTTCCTGAATCAAGTTGGCGAGCGTTTTGTCGGATTGTATTTCAGGAAAGACGACGAAGAACTACAGGGCGAGTTCAGCACTCTCTCCAATGGCGATATCAAGATGGACGTTCTTTGCGTGGGGGATGAACCTGGCGATATTAACGACAAGGGGAGCTTGCTGGCGCAGCACTATGACGCAACTCCAGGCACCTTTTACCTGCTAAGACCCGACCAGCACGTAGCTGCAAGGTGGCGTCACTTCCAGCTAGGCAAGG
>CAZXDV010000324.1:0-2770 GCA_964639535.1 uncultured Enterobacteriaceae bacterium
TGATTGGCAATTGCGATTATGCGGGTCACGTCTTTACAGCAGTCCGTCGTTTACAGGGCCGATCATTATTACACATAATTTACCGTCATTCCCATGCAAGCTGATTAATTAAGCAAGCCCCAGCTCGCTCTTGACTGCGTTATCAGTACGCGGACGCGCTACAAGTACGTCCATGTAGGCTCCTCAGCGGCATCCCTGCCGCTGAGGGTCCGCTTTACTGATAACGCAGTCGTAGCGCGAAAAGATTCTTCTTGCTTACTTATTCTTGATAACGAGGATACAACGCTTGCCCAGTATGCCCGGCACACTGGTGTGAATAATCTCTGTACAAAAAGCGCCATCCTTCAGCGCCTCGATCTCTTCTTCCACGCCCGGCCCCTTTAGCATGAGTATTTGCCCGTCGTCGGCCAGCAGTCTTGCAGAAGATGCACAAAATTCTGCGGCGGGCATCAGTGCACGGCAGGTGATGGTGTCAAACAGGTACCCGGGCTGAAAGTCATCAAGTCGCTGCGTTACCACCTCCACGTTATCGACACCCAGTTCCATCACGGCTTGCTGGATAAAGCGGGTTTTCTTGCCATTGCTATCCAGCAGGGTCCAGTGGTTTTCGGGGTTCGCCAACGCAAGGATCAAGCCGGGTAAGCCAGCACCACTACCCACATCAAGGCAGCGACTTCCCTTCAACTGGGCCAGTGCGGACAGGCTATCGAGCAGGTGATAAGCCAGCATTTCCTGCTTTTCCTTGATACCGCTCAGGTTATAGCTGCGATTCCACTTCTCCAGTAAATCCAGGTAGGCCAGGTAGGCGTCGCAGGGATGCCCCGCGGGATCTTCCCCGAGGGCTGTGAGGCCTTCTTCCAGCTGTGCCAGCAAGTCAGGCGCTGCGCTTTAAGTGGGGGGAATGTTTCTTCAGATGTATGCGAAGTACAGATATAGCCGCAGGCGTTATGCCGGGAATACGCGAAGCCTGGCCCAGTGTGGCTGGCTGCTGGTCATTCAGTTTCTGTACCGCCTCGGCTGACAGGCCATGTACTTCTTCGTAGGCAAATGCAGCGGGCAAACGCGTGTCTTCATCTTTCAGGTTACGCGCAACTTCTTCCTGCTGACGCTCAATATAACCATGGTAACGGGCCTGCACTTCAACCTGGCTCACAACGTCCACATCAAGCTCTCGTTCTTCAACCGCATCGAGGCTCATCAGGTCCCTGTGATCGACATCAGGTCTGCGCAATAACTGCAGCAGGTTATATTCACGGGCAAGGGGTTCGCCGAATACGCGCTTCGCTTCTTCATCGCTGACCCTCTCCGGTGTCAGCCAGGTGCTCTCAAGCCGCTGTTGCTCTTTTTCAATGGCTTCTTTCTTGCTGCAGAATGACTGCCAGCGTTCATCACCCACCAGGCCAAGATCCCTGCCGATGCCAGTGAGACGAAGGTCGGCATTATCTTCCCGTAACAGCAGCCGATACTCGGCACGGCTGGTAAACATGCGGTAGGGTTCTATGGTGCCACGGGTAACAAGGTCGTCGATCATCACGCCGATGTAGGCCTCGTCACGGCGAGGGCTCCAGGTTTCCTTACCCTGCACTTTACGCGCGGCATTCAGACCGGCAACCAGTCCCTGGGCTGCAGCTTCCTCGTAACCGGTGGTGCCGTTAATCTGGCCGGCAAAAAACAGGCCCTCGATAATTTTTGTCTCCAGCCAGGGATTGAGATCCCTCGGATCAAAAAAGTCATACTCGATGGCATAACCCGGCCGAACGATATGGGCATTTTCAAACCCTTTTATGGAATGCACCAGGTCCTGCTGTACGTCAAAAGGCAAGCTGGTGGAAATGCCATTGGGATAGACTTCATTGGTGTTGAGCCCTTCAGGTTCAATGAAAATCTGGTGGGAATCACGCTCGGCAAAACGCACTACCTTGTCTTCCACGGACGGACAATAACGTGGCCCGATACTTTCGATATTGCCGTTGTACATCGGCGAGCGATCCAGGCTGGCGCGAATAATCTCGTGGGTCCGCTCGTTTGTCCGGGTAATGTGGCAGGCTACCTGCTGTGGATGTTGCTCCTCCTTACCAAGATAAGAGAAGACCGGTACCGGCTCATCCCCCGGCTGTTCCTGTAGCTGGCTGTAATCAATGGTCTTGCCATCAATGCGGGGCGGCGTACCCGTCTTGAGTCGGTCAACACGGAAAGGTAACTCCCTCAGTCGCCTTGACAGGGCGTTGGACGGCGCATCACCGGCACGTCCACCCTGGTACTGGCTGTCACCGATGTGGATCTTGCCACCCAGGAACGTACCGACGGTGAGGACAACGCAGGGCGCAAAAAAACTGAGACCCATTTGCGTGACAACGCCGGTGACTTTCTCATTTTCCACTACCAGGTCATCCACTGACTGCTGAAAGATGTGCAGGTTTGCCTGGCTCTCAAGGGCCGGCCGAACAAAGGCCTTATATAAGGAGCGATCAATTTGTGCCCGCGTGGCTCTTACTGCCGGACCCTTGCTGGCATTAAGCGTGCGAAACTGGATGCCACTGTGATCCGCGGCAACGGCCATCAGTCCACCCAGTGCATCGATTTCCTTTACCAGGTGCCCTTTACCAATACCGCCAATGGCCGGGTTGCAGGACATCTGGCCCAGTGTCTCAACACTTTGCGTGAGCAGCAGCGTGCGAACACCCAGCCGCGCGCTGGCGAGCGCCGCCTCGGTACCGGCATGGCCGCCACCTACTACTATCACATCGTATTGTTGAGATTGGTTCGTCAT
>CAZXDV010000325.1:0-2765 GCA_964639535.1 uncultured Enterobacteriaceae bacterium
CACCACTGCAGTTATTCGTGGGTGATTTGCACGGGCTCAACACCTTTGAACATCAGCCCGCCAAGGTGGCCGCGATTGAAGGCGTCTGGGAAACGGAAAAAGGTGCACCGCTTTTACTTTTCGCCTGGCCCAACGAAGAAACCCGCAGCAATGATTTCGCCGTGGGCATACCACGCATGGCGAGCCTGATACTCACCCACGACTGGGATGGCGAAATCCGCGGCCTGGATGAATTTGAAAACGAACACCCGCCGGTCCCAATCGTGTTCTGGTCTTTTCGCATCATGGTTGGCACCGGTATGCTGATGATTCTTTGCTCATGGTGGGCCGGTGTCACCCTGCTACGAAAGAAGGAACCATCAAAAAACCTGCTCCTGGTACTGTCCGCCATGACATTTTCCGGCTGGGTAGCCACGCTCGCAGGATGGTACGTGACCGAAGTGGGGCGCCAGCCATGGATAGTTTATGGAGAACTGGGCGTGGCAGATGTTGTCGCTCCCCACGGGCCATCTACGGTTTTCCTGACCCTGGTCAGCTATGCCCTGCTCTATGGGTTTCTACTGGTAGCCTATATCGCCACCCTGCGTTACCTTTCCACGAAGCCGGCCGCGCAACTGAAAATGCCTGAACCACCGAAGGTGACTGGCGGGGTCACCACGGCGAGCGAAGCGGGCTGATGGAAACTGCCCTGCCAATTGTATTCATGGGAGTGCTGGGGCTTGCCCTGTTTATTTATGTCATTCTCGATGGCTACGATCTCGGTATAGGAATTCTCCTGCCGCTTGCTAGCGAATCAGAAAAGGACACCATGATCGCATCCATCGGCCCATTTTGGGATGCAAATGAAACCTGGCTGGTGCTTGGAGTTGGCGTACTCCTGATTGCATTTCCCCGTGCACACGGCATGGTACTGACTCATCTTTATATCCCGGTCACCATCATGCTGATTGGCCTGATACTGCGAGGCGTGGCCTTTGATTTTCGTGTCAAGGCCGGGGACAGGCACAGGGCCATGTGGAACAAGTGCTTTTTTGCCGGCTCTTTCGTTGCCTCGATTGCACAGGGCTGGATGCTGGGCAGCTATGTTACCGGTCTTCAAACCAATATGATCAGCACCCTGTTTGCGATACTGGTGGCCCTGTCAATGCCGGCGTTGTACATCGTACTGGCCTCGGGCTGGTTGTTGATCAAGGCTGAAGGAGAACTGTTTTCCAAGGCCATGCGCTGGGGGCGTCGCGCCATGCCGATCATGGGACTGGCACTGGTATTGATATCAATCGCCACACCACTGGTGAGTGAATCAATAGCTGCAAAGTGGTTTACCCTGCCAAACAGTATCGGTCTTGCCCCTATTCCACTGGCTACCGCTGCTGCATTCCTGGTTGTTTACTGGGTATTAAGTCACGAAGAGTTTGCCCGCGAGGGCTATGCCTGGCTGGTCATGGCAGGCACGATACTGATTTGCATCATGGCAACCATGGGGCTGGCCTACTCTATTTTTCCCTATGTCGTGCTTGACCGCCTGACCATTTGGGAAGCTGCGGCCGCGACGAAATCACTGATGTTTGTCTTTTATGGTGTAGCGGTTGCGGTACCGGCGATTCTCGTTTACACGGTCTTCGTGTATCGCGTGTTCAGGGGCAAGGCAACAGAGTTGAGTTACGGCGAATCAGCTAATTAAGCCTGTCCCAGGCTGTTTTTTGCAGAAGGGAAGTCATTTATCCCCAGTGCCTCGCGAAAGTCAGCGCTTGGCTCCATGATCATCGGTTCAACAAAAATCCCGATACCATTTGCCGCCCGATCAACCAGGCTGAAACTTGCCGCCGTTGTCACCGCCGATACAAGCGCATCTTCGCCCATGCAAGCCAGTAATGCTGACCTGGCGCTGTCCAGTGCTTTGATATCATTTCCCAGCACCGCGGCAGAGAAGTCGAGCAACTCTTTTCCGTACTCAATACCGGTATCCTGGCTGCTATCGACGATACCGGAAAGGTTGATTTCCTGTTTTAGTAAATTGCCACTCTCACGGAGGACATGGGCGTGCCAGGTAGTTCAGTAAAAGCACTGGTTGAGTGCGGATACTTTCGCAGCAACCAGTTCCAGTTGAGGCCTGTCGATGCCTTTCAAAGAACTATAGTCAAGCTTCATCATTGTCTCGAGGTTGAAATACTGATGACTCATGACCTTGACCAGGCGACGTGCTTCCTCTGGTACGAGGGTTAAGGATCTAAAGATGTTAGGGCCGGGCTGATCGCCCCACAGTTCCACCGCCAGTGCTCCGCCCTCCGGGGCATCCGGAATGGCGGCGGTAAAGAAACCGACTTGTGTCGCCACGTCCGGGCGTTCCATGCTGGGAGAAGCATCTTCCACGGCTTCCGGTAATTCCCTGGAGGGAATCCCGAGCCCCCTGGCAAAGACATCGAGCTGGGCCAGGCGGGCTACCACTCCAACTATTTCTACGTAGGCACCTTCCGTCACGCCTTCCTGCAGTGTTTGTTCAAAAAACTGGCGGTCGATGCCTATACCACCAAGCGCCGCTTCCCTGGCCAGGCGACGTGCCGCTGCAGGTAATTCTGCACTGTCTGCAATCTCCTCATCGCCGACGCTTTCCTGCACACCCGCCTGGCAACGTGCTTTACGGGCTTCCGCAGCGATGGCCCTGCGTTGTGCTGCCGTGCCCCAGGTACCGGGACGAGCAAAAGAGAGTAATTCATCTGCGTGAATCGCATCGGTTGCTGACGGTACAGGCAAATTCGTGTCTGGAT
>CAZXDV010000326.1:0-2751 GCA_964639535.1 uncultured Enterobacteriaceae bacterium
GTCTAACCGTATGACCCTGCTATATCGAAAGCCATAAACCAACTTCTGCGTTGACCGGTATCACCAGGTGTTTCGGGGTGATACCGGTTAATTCGCCACGCCCCTGGCGGAGATTATTTTCAAGGGACTTATCCGGATCACCAGTTCTTCGGGAACAGCGTTGCGTTTACCAAATTCCTCCGCTCTTCCGCCGGGCACGTAACGCGCAGCAATTCTCGTCGAGAAGTCGAGGCGCTCCTCGTCCGTGACTTCGAGCACTTCGGCCTCCCCTTCGATACTGACAAAGTCAAACGGGAACGACTCGTTATCAAAGGTCAGGCAAACACGACTGTCTCGCGCAATGTTGCGAGCCTTAACCGAGCTGTTCATGGTTGTAAAGTAAACCACGCCCCCTTCAAATAGACACCAGACCGGCATGCAGTGCGGTCGCCCATCAGCACGAACCGTCGCCAGTTTCCCCGTGCGGGAACTGCCGTTGATAAATTCCTGGATTTCTTCCTCTGTCATTGCCTGGAACATGCCTTTTCTCCGAGTGTTGAGCAACGGCAGAATAGTACTAAATTTATCCGTTTCCTGTTATTTTTCATTTCGAATACAAAAAGAACCAGTTGCTTTGGATTAACTGTCCGGCACGGCGAGAAAAATATGAAACTGCTACAAAAAGCGCTTCTCATCGAGAAGCATGAGTTCAAGGCAACCCTCGCCTCGTTTTCTTTCGTTTTTGTCCTGATGGCCGCTTACTACATTCTTCGCCCGGTGCGCGATGCCATGGCCAGTGACTGGAGTGATGCGGAGGTCAGTTTTCTCTGGACCCTGAACTTTTTTGCCAGTGCGGGAATTGTTTCACTTTACGGATTCGCAGTATCACGGGTGAAATTTCATCACCTGGTCCCGGGGATGTACATATTTTTTGGTTTTTCCTTTATCGCGTTTTACCTGGGAGTGAAATTCTTTGATGACAGGACGCTAATCGACAAGAGCTTTTACCTGTGGGTCAGTGTTTATGCCCTGTTTCACGTTTCACTGTTCTGGAGCTTCATGTCGGATGTCTATAGCAAGCAACAATCAACCAGGCTTTATGGCTTTATCGCATCGGGTGCCAGTGCCGGGGCCCTGCTGGGTCCCTCCATACCGGCACTTTTCGCAGGCAAGCTGGGAACTGATAACCTGATGCTAATTGCCGCCTCGATGCTGGTGCTTCCAATTTTCCTGACCTTGTATATTGCAAGGCTGAAAGTCAGTGAACTTGGAAACGCGGATGTCAGCATAAATCTTGATGATGAAAGGATCGGTGGAAACCCTTTTAGTGGCTTCAGCCTGTTTTTCACCCGTCCTTTCCTGCTGGCGATCGGTGTGTTTATTTTTCTTTACACCGCCATTTCCTCGTTTATTTACTTTGAACAGAAAAACCTGCTTGCCGTATTTGACAAGGATTCACGGACACAGATTCTTGCTGTGCTTGACCTGGCTGTGAATGTCATGACTTTCCTGGTAGCCATGTTTGCAACTGGTCGCCTGGTCAATAAGTTCGGCATGCCCACCACCCTGGCCCTGGTACCCGTCTTTATCATAGGCGGGATGCTGTTACTCGCTACAAGCCCGATTGTTGGCGTCGTGCTTTTCCTGCAATTTGCGAGACGTGCAGGCAACTACGCGATCACCAAGCCGGGACGCGAGATGCTGTTTACAAATGTTGACCGTGAAACGCGCTTCAAGGCAAAGCCTGTCATCGATATCGTTGTCTACCGTGGTGGAGATGCCTTGAACGCATGGGCATTCACCGCGCTCACCGCAGGACTGGGACTGGGTATGGGTGCGGTTGCCGCCGTAGGCGCCGTCATTGCTGCTGCCTGGGCTTTCACTGGTATCTACCTTGGAAGAGTGTTTGAAAAGGGGGCCTCGGGCTGAATCGATGAGCGCTAACATGGAGCATGTCGATTGCGTGGTTATCGGGGCGGGGGCCGTCGGCCTGGCCTGTGCCCGCTTGCTCGCGATGCAGGGCCACGATGTCATGGTGCTGGAACAGCATGACAGCTTTGGCACGGAAACCAGCAGTCGTAATTCCGAAGTCATCCATGCGGGGATCTATTATCCTGAAGGTTCTCTGAAAGCATTGCTTTGCGTGAAGGGTAAAGCGCTGCTTTACCGGTATTGTGAAGAACGAGGGGTCGCCCACCGCAACATAGGTAAACTCATCGTTGCAAGCAGTGATAGCGAAGTGGCTACACTTGACCGTTACAGGGAACAGGCAGCAAGGAACGGCGTGACTGACCTGTCATTCAAATCGGCAGAGGAAATTGCTGAACTGGAACCTGCTGTAAAAGCTGTGCGAGGCCTCTTCTCCCCCTCCACCGGGATAATAGACAGCCATGAGTACATGCAGGCGCTGATTGGCGATCTTGAACATAACAACGGCATGATTGCCTACCTTTCAAAGGTATCCAGCATAAACCGGGATTCAAATCGCTTTGTGATTAAAATCGAGGGCGACAATGAATTTGAACTTGCCTGTGACAGGCTGGTAAATTCTGCCGGCCTTCACGCCTGGGACGTTGCCCGGCTGCTTGACAGCACGCTTGAAATACCTGCACGTCACTATGCCAGGGGGCACTACTATACCCTGGGTGGAAAAGCGCCTTTCTCACGCTTGATCTATCCCGTCGCAGAAAAAGGCGGTCTCGGTATCCACGTCACCCTCGACCTTGCGGGGCAGGTTCGATTCGGGCCAGACGTTCAGTGGATCGACGAGAT
>CAZXDV010000327.1:0-2737 GCA_964639535.1 uncultured Enterobacteriaceae bacterium
TACACTCTTTCCCTACACGACGCCCCGCGCCCCATGCGGTTTACATTCGAGATTCCACCCGCAAGTAAGCCCTGGGATGACATCACTCGGTCCTCAATTCTGCCGGTATTGGCAGGTTGCCGGGTTTCGATGGAACTTCAATGCTGCGATCGTATCGACTTGCACGAAGTTGATAGATATAGGCAAGCACCTGCGCCACGGCCAGGTACAGGCCTGCCGGTATATCCTGGTTCAGTTTTGTATTGAAATAGATTGCGCGCGCCAGTACCGGTGATGAGAAGGTGTTAACGTCATTCTGTGAAGCTACAAGGCGTATACGTTGAGCCATAAAATCAACGCCTTTTGCAACTAACCTGGGCGCTGCCATCGTGCCCTGTTCATATTTCAGGGCCACGGCATAATGCGTGGGATTGGTTATGACTACGTCTGCATTTGGCACTTCTTCAAGCATACGACGATTTGCAAGCTCCTGTTGCATCGCCCTCAGCTGGGATTTAACTTCCGGCTTTCCCTCGGTTTCCTTTTGTTCATCCTTAACTTCCTGCTTGCTCATTTTCAGTTGCTTCGAGTGTTGCCACAGCTGAAAAGGCACATCAACACCTGCAATCAGGACCGTAGTGGCACTCAGCATCAGGAATGACCACAGGATCAGGCTGGAGGCATCGGCCATTCCCTGTTCCAGCCCGTTGTGACCAAGACTCAACAACTCATCCATTTTCATCCATAGCAGCAACACGGCGAAGCCTGATAGAAGAAAAAACTTGGCCAGTGCCTTGAGGAGCTCCATTAGCCCCCTTGCACCAAAAATACGGGAAAATCCTTTTACGGGGTCCATCTTGTCCCATTTAAATGCCAGTGCCTTTATGGAGAACATCCAGCCGCCAACACTCATGGGTGCAAAAAGTGCCGCAAAAAAAAGGACAAGCAATATTGGAGAAATTGCCTGCAATGCGTCAAAACAACCTTCAAGGAAAAGAGCCGGCAACAGCGGTGTACTGAGTATGGTGTCCCGGTCCACGCTAAAGTAATTAACCATCATCCACGACATGTTATTAATCATGTATGCCCCGAACACAAAGAACGCGCCACTGGAAATAAGCAACAGGGCCATGGTATTGAGTTCCCTGGAACGACCAATCTGGCCTTTTTCCCGCGCTTCCTGCTGGCGCTTCGGCGTCGCCTCTTCAGTGCGTTCCTGCCCTTCGTTTTGTCCCTCTGCCACGTTATCGCTCCAGCATTCGCTCAATCATGGCGAAAGATGCTTCAAAAAGTGAAGTCATGTGGGGGAAAAAACCATCAAGTGTAAACAGGATGACGAACACGCCAAGGATGATCATCACCGGGAAACCAACTGCAAATATGTTCAGCTGGGGGGCAGCTCGCGTCATGACGCCAAACGCCATGTTTACTATCAGCAGCGACACGATTGCCGGCAGCGCAATGAGGACAGCAGTAGAGAGGATACTTCCCACCCAGTCCACGACCAGCCAGGCAGACTCCCTCGCAATACCTCCACTACCTACCGGTAAAGCATGAAAACTCATGGCCAGCGCACTTACCATCATCAGGTGCCCATCTACACTGAGAAAAAGCAGTGTGGCAAAGAGCAGGTAGAACTGCCCAACAATCGGCACCTGGTTACCGTTTTGCGGGTCAACCATGGCCGCCATCATCAGTCCCATTAGCTGCCCTATGGCCTGGCCCACAATTTCAAGAGCAACAAAAATAGTCCTGATTGTCAGGCCCATGGCCACACCGATCAGCACCTGCTGAATAGATGTCATCAGCCACGTCGCGGTAAATGGCTCCTGGTACTGTGTCATAGGAATGACCGGCACAAGTGCCAGGGTAATGGCAATCGCCAGCACGAGGCGAATACGCACTGGCACTGATCTCGTCCCTACAACAGGCGCTGCCATTAGAAGACCGGCTACTCGAAAAAACGGCCACAGCCAGGATTCCAGCATGCCAATCATCGATTCATCAAGAAGCAGCGTCATTTAACCAAGTAAGCCAGGAATCTGGTGAAACAGGCGTAAGGTATAGTCCGTTACCAGGCGAAGAATCCAGGGGCCTGTCATGACCATGACAAGGAGTGTAACCAGCAGCTTGGGTATAAAACTCAATGTCATTTCATTTATTTGCGTAGCAGCCTGGAACATGCTCACCAGGACACCAATTACAAGCGCTGGAATAAGAAGCACAAGTAGCAGTAATGACAGCAGTAGTAGAGCTTCCTGGCCAATGCCGAGTAGGATGTCTGCATTCATTTAAGCTGTTCCCGCATCGTCTTTTCCTGAATGATGTCTACTGGGCTCATAAGTTGAATCTGTCAAACATAGAAACTGGTTGCCAGGGTGCCCATGATCAGGGCCCAGCCATCCACCATTACAAAAAGCATTAGCTTGAACGGAAATGAAATGATCAGGGGAGATAGCATCATCATACCCATGGACATGAGGACACTCGCCACTACCAGGTCTATGATTAGAAAAGGTATGAATATCAGGAAGCCGATCTGGAAAGCAGTTTTTAATTCCGAGGTAACAAAGGCCGGCACCAGCATGCTGAACGGTATTTCATCCGCCGAATTAATCGCCTCGTGGCCGGACAATTCCAGGAATAAATTAATATCATTTTCCCTTGTCTGTGCCAGCATGAACTCACGCATGGGCGAAGCGGCGTTTTGTACAGCCTGTGTTAACTCGATTTCCTCGGATAGATAGGGTTTAACCGA
>CAZXDV010000328.1:0-2668 GCA_964639535.1 uncultured Enterobacteriaceae bacterium
TCTTTCCTGTGACAAAATACAGCCTTACAATACGGTACCGTATTGACAATTATTTGCTGCCTCACTAAGGTTACAAATACAACACAATACATCCCGAAAAGAAGCTGTTTGGGCTTGATGGGATGCATCCATACTTGATCGATTCGAAGGTGAATGCAGAGAACGACAGTATATTTCAACTGGCGGAACAGTGGTTTGACGAGGGACGTAAACTCGCCCTCGCCACGGTGCTGGAGACATGGGGTTCGTCCCCTCGTCCGGCAGGCAGCCGCTTACTGGTTGATTCAAATGGTAATTTCCAGGGTTCTGTTTCAGGGGGCTGTGTCGAGACCGCGGTCATCACCGAGGCCATGGCAGTGATGGAGGACTGCAAAATGCGCGTGCTCGAATACGGCGTCAGTAACGAAATGGCCTGGGAAGTGGGGCTTGCCTGCGGCGGGCGTATAAAGATCCTCGTTGAGCCTGTGATGGCCGGCTAGTCACGTGCATATCAATACCCTGAGACAGCTTAATCAATATCGGCAGGCGGGTAGCCCGGTTGTCCTGCTGACTGACATATCCGCCGAGCGGCAGCAGTTAATCACTTCTTCAGACTTCCCTGCTACTGAGACCGAGGCGCATCTCGCCATGGCGAAGCTGGTGCTAAGCTCCGACCAGTGCCTTTACCGGGAAGAGGATTCCGCGGAAATCTTTGCCCAGCCTTTTAATCCTCCACTGCGTATGATTATTGTCGGCGCAGTTCACATCGCCGAAGACCTTATCCCAATAGCAAATAGTTGCGGTTTCCAGGTCGTGCTCGTGGATCCGAGACAGGCGTTTGCCAACGACAGGCGTTTTCCGGGCGTTAGCATCAGCAACGAGTGGCCCGATGTTGCGATGCAAGATATATCTCCGGATGAGCGTACTGCTATTATCACGCTGAGCCATGATCCGAAAATAGATGATCCAGCCCTTGAAGCGGCGCTTGGGTCAAAAGCATTTTATATAGGCTCCCTGGGCAGTCGCAGGACACACGCGGCACGCCTGCAACGATTATCCGAGAAACAGTGGAGCGAAGAACAGCAGGGGCGAATAAAAGGCCCCATTGGTCTTGATATCGGGGCGAGATCAACAACCGAGATTGCAGTGTCAATTATGGCTGAAGTAATAACAGCATACAGAAAGCAGAACTAACCTGGGAGAGGGTTTCCATTCACAAACAGTATGGAGAAATATCGTGGCATTAACTAGCGTACAGTCATTTCACAGCCCGGAAGACAGCAAGGCTGTTGTAGAACTTCTTGGTAAATATGAAGACAGTGCCTTGATCGTCGCCGGCGGCACTTTTTTGCATGGCCTCGTGTCGCGCGGCTTGCTGGCAGGCATTGAAGCACTAATTAGCATACAGAAACTTGGGCTGGATTCAGTCAGTGCAGATGGGGGTGGCCTCAGTATTGGTGCCACGGCAACCCTTGGCAAGCTTCGTGATACACCGGCGGTCGCCAACGAAGCCTGGCTGGGTGCTATCAAGGATGCAATGACCTATCCCCCGGTGCAAATCATGAACAGCGGCACGGTGGGAGGGTCCATCTCCGCTTCCTGCCCGTTTTTTGATTTCCCGGTCACACTGCTCGCCCTCGATGGGGTAGTCAATGCCGAGGGTCCGGGCGGTGCACGAACAATATCGCTGGACGAGTTTTTCGCAGGGCTGTTTGAAAACTCGCTTGCCAGTGACGAATTTGTCACGGGTGTGAGCATTCCCGCGGCTGCGAAGGGGGCGACCAGCGCTTTTATAAAGATGGAGACCAATGCAAACGACCTGGCCATTATCAACCTTGCCGTGAGCCTGGTCACCGACGGTGATGGTGGATGTAGTTCAGCGAGAATATTCGTGGGAGGGGGCGTTGGTGAAACCCCGGTTCGCTGTAGCAAGGCAGAGGCCGTCCTCGCCGGCAGCAAGCTGGATGACGAAGTCCTGGAAAAAGCCGGCCAGGCGGTGTCAGAGGAACTCGATCCCCTGTCAGATCATCGAGCCTCGGCAGATTATCGAAAGGCGATGGGCAGGGTGATGTTAAAACGGGCTGTTGGCAGCGCACTGGCAAGACTTTCCTGAGGTATAAAAAATGAAACAGATTATTGAACTTGATATTAACGACGAAGTGCATGAACTCGCAGTTGAACCCTATGACAGCCTGCTACGTACCCTGAGGGAGCGAGCCGGGCTGCAGGCGACAAAACGCGGGTGTGATTCCGGGGGCTGCGGTTGCTGCACGGTACTGGTGGATGGAAAAGCCGTGTATTCCTGCATGACCCTGGCAATGACCCTCGAGGGCAAGAAGATCACAACCGTTGAAGGTTTGCCCGAGGAAGGTGAGCTGGATCCCTTGCAACAGGCATTTATTGAGGCAGGTGCCGTGCAGTGTGGTTACTGTACCTGCGGCATCATGATGGCATCAAAGCAGCTGCTTGCAGAAAATCCCAATCCAAGTGATGAGGAAATACGAAAGGGGATATCAGGGAACCTGTGTCGCTGTACCGGGTACACGAAAATTATTGACGCCATCAAGCTGGCCGCCAGCAAAGCAGCCTAGGGAGAATAATAATGAGCGCAACAAACGTTATAGGTAAGAGCATTACACGCCCTGATGCACACGACAAGGTGACCGGGGGCAAAAAGTACCCGGTAAAT
>CAZXDV010000329.1:0-2649 GCA_964639535.1 uncultured Enterobacteriaceae bacterium
GTGCGACCACAGGAGCGATCAATGGGGTCAGATGATAGTTATCGGTCGAATAAATCCGACCCTACGGTAAAATTTTGTGCTGGTAGGGCCGAATTTATTCGGCCATCCTTCCGCTTAAATGATTAAATCGATCAGGTACCTTTAACCAGCGATATATCTTTCCAACTGCTCTATAGTAGCCTGCTGGTCATCGATCGTCGCCTTTACAAGGTCGCCGATGGAAACCATACCGCTTAGTTCGTCATCATCCATCACCGGTAAATGTCGAATCTTGTTGTCCGTCATCAGCTTCATGCACTCCTGTACGCTCCTGTCTGAGCTGGTATGTATCACCGGGGAAGTCATGATCTCGCTGACTGCCGTATCTTTTGAAGAGCGTTCCCGCAAAATAACCTTGCGCGCATAGTCCCGTTCCGAAAGAATGCCTACCGGCCTGCCATCATCAACCACCATCAGCGCGCCTACGCCCTTGTCCGCCATCATTGCGATGGCATCAAATACTGTCGAAGTTGAAGTTACGGACCAGACCTCTCCGCCCTTGTTGCTCAACAAATCTTTTATTGTTTTCACTATTATCTTCCCCGCGATTGTCGTCCAGCAATTAACAGAAAAAATGAATGCGACAAAACAACATTACTACTGCTCTAATTTTAATACATGGAATCTGTTGGAATCCAGACTGGCAGTAACACCAACCAGGGTTACGCTGGACACAAAAGCCCCCATCGCCGGCGCAAGGGGGCTACTGCCACGAATGGTGGCATTGATAGTGAGGAACACTCATATATAAGTGTAGACCATTTTTTTGATTTTGCAGGAACTAGCCGCCTTCGATTTCATAGTCTTCGAGGTTGACCTGCTTGACAGTGGCGCGCACAAACTTGTCTTCTTTTGGCAGGGGTACGGTGGCGTCAAAACCGATACGCGTCCAGTGGTCGTTCTCCACGCTGGGGTTGAGCCGGTGGCCGATACCGTCCGCGAAAATCACGTCCTGGTCAAAACGACAGCGTGTCTGTACGGCCCACTCAACATCGTCAACGCTATAAATATCCACATCCGGATCAACCAGGGTCACTGTCTTTACGAATGGGTGAGACACGAATGCCGCCATCATGGCATTGCGCTGAATACCCTCATGTTTCTTGTCAATCTGCACGACCAGGTGATAGGGCACAGAACCATTGGAAAAATGCACGGCGGTCACATCCGGTACTACCGAGTGAACCTTGTCGAACACGGCAGCGCTGGCGCCAATTCCAAAAGCGTTATAAACCTCTTTACCAGAAAGAATCGACTGGAAAACAGGGTCTTTGCGGCGCGTGATTGCAGTTGCTTCAAATACCCAGCGGTCTTCCCTTTCAGCATAGTAGCCCGTAACCTCCGCATAAGGACCTTCCGGCTCCCGGATATTGGGCAGGATCTTTCCCTCGATAATAAACTGGGCATTGGCAATCCCTTCTACACCAACAGTCTGCGATTCCAGTAGCTCAACCGGTTCCCCGCGGAGCTGGCTGGCGATACCAACTTCATCCATTTCCATGGGTGCGGCCGATGCAGGTGCAGCTGCAGCCATCAGCACCGGAAAGTCGATGCCATTACTCACCGTTAATTCAAGCGCCTCACCTTTCGCTTCTGCGCGCTTGAAGTAATCCATCAGGTGACCCAGTTCCTCGAGCAGCAGGGTAAAGCGGTTTTTTCCAACAACCATCATGCGGTGTACAGACAGGTTACGCACGCCAGTGTCCGGATCCTTCGCGACCACGACACTGGACGTGAGATAGCAACCACCGTCACCTTCAGAATGATGTGGTATGGGCAGGGAATACAGGTCTATGTCATCTTCGATAACTTCATTTGCCGGGCCCTGCTTGAGCACCGGTGACTCCATCGGCGACTGTCTCCAGGCCCTGATGTCGTCTGCTATAACGAAGGGTAAATCGCCGGAAGCGACGTTGAAAAGCTTTGCCAGTATGTCACGGTTCCAATAGAAACCAATCAGTACCGGAAATTCACTTCCCTTTACTTTTTCAAAATAAACGGCTTTTCCGCCTTCATACTTTTTTGCGATACCTGCCAGTTCGAGATAGGGATCAACCTCGCTCTTTACTCGTACCAGGTGATCGTTTTCTTCAAGAAATGCTAGGTACTGCTGCATATCAATCAAGTTGCGTTTGGCAAGATCCATGATGATTACCTTTAATTAGATATTGACTAAAACATGTCGGGTTTCTCCAAAGTATAACCTTTGTTACGACGACTTGAAGTTGAATCGGGCCAAGGTTCCAGTCTGCGAAATACGCGATTTGGTGCATTGCAATATTTCGCCCTGTATAAACTCGCAAAGGCTTACTGTTATACTCCCGGTGGTGATGACAAGAGGACCAAAGCAATGCGCCTGATCATAGGCATCTCTGGCTCTAGCGGGGTGATATACGGTATTCGCCTGCTACAGGTACTGAAAGAACAGCAGGACGTGGAAACACATCTTGTCATGTCACCTACGGCCAAGATGAATATCCCCATTGAAACTGATCTGCAAATCAAGGATGTTGAAGCGCTCGCCGATGTGCAGCATAACTTCAATGATGTGGCGGCTACAATATCAAGTGGCTCATTCCGAACTGACGGGGTGATCGTCGCACCCTGTTC
>CAZXDV010000330.1:0-2630 GCA_964639535.1 uncultured Enterobacteriaceae bacterium
GGAAGGTGTTGTCGACGGCAAGCAGCGCGCCGCAGGCCTTCGCACGGCGGCTGACTGCCTCGATGTCGGTGATTCGAAGCAACGGGTTCGATGGCGTTTCCACCAGGATCATGGCCGGCTTTCTGGCGCGCGCGAGACGGAGCGCCGCCGGATCCGTCTCATTCACGAAGTCGACGTCGAAGTGGCCTTTCTTCGCAAGATTTTCGAGGAGACGGTAGGTGCCTCCGTAGCAATCGTGCGGTGCAATCAGGAGATCGCCGGGCGACAGTAACTGCAACACCAGGTTGATAGCCGCCATACCTGACGAGGTAACAACGGCCCCTGCTCCGCCTTCGAGTTCGTTGACAGCCTCGGAAAGCGCGTCCCGGGTCGGATTCCCGCTTCGCGTGTAGTCGTACTGACGCTTCTCGCCATACCCGGCGAATGTGAAGGTCGACGATAGATGCAGGGGAGGAACGACGGCGCCGTGCTGTGTATCGCACTCGAGCGCTGCACGTACTGCGCGTGTTGCCTGCTGTTGGTCGGAAGTCATGCCGTTTGTCTCCGCGTATCTGGTTTCCGATGGCGACTGGTGTCGCACTGATTTCTACATCTCATCGGAAACCCTGCGAAAACCGGCAGGGTGGGTGTCCGGCCCTTCGACCACTGTTTGGCCGCTGCCTGAACACTCATCTCTCGAAGCACGGTGTGCTTCGCAGGAGTTGGCACCTTTCCGAAGTGGTTAGCTCCGGTGGTTGCCCCGGCGTCTAAGGGCCTTTCCCTCAGCCGGTCTCGATGAGTAGCGTGCAGTGTATGTGGATGGAAATCCTGCCGTCAAGGCCCGTCAGCGCAGGATTTTGATGTCAGCTGAAACCATCCTCCCCGCAGACGTTCTTTGGGAGGCTGAAAATGCGGCACTCAGGGGTTGATCCTGCTGCATCAATGCACTAGTGTACTAGCGCGTTAATACACTCTGACGTAATCAGCCAGTCTCCATGAAGCCAAACCGAAACGATTCCGCTCGTAAGCGTCGACAAGACGAAGATGCCCTGTTCGCCGCGATTGCGTCTCTGCAGACGGGTGACGAGTGCCGAAACTTTCTGAAAGATCTGTGCACACCCGCTGAGCTGCAGGCGCTGGTGGATCGCTGGCAGGTTGTGGCCCTGCTTCAGCAGGACATGCCTTACCGGAAGATTCATGATCTCACAGGCGTCAGCGTCACGACGATTGGCCGGGTTGCCCGTTTTCTCCACGACGGCTTTGGCGGCTACGAAACCGCACTTCAACGAATCGGCGAGCCTGCCGCAACGTCGAAAACCCAAAACTCCCATTAAGGAACCCTGTATGGATACCTCTGATCGGCGCATCAAGATCGCCGTGCAGAAAAGCGGTCGTCTGACCGAAAAGTCTCTCGATTTGCTCGAGCGCTGCGGTCTGACGTTCACGAAGAGCAAGGACCAGCTGTTTTGCTATGGCAAGAATATGCCGGTGGACCTCCTGTTGGTCCGCGACGATGACATCCCTGGACTGGTCAGCGACGACGTCTGCGATCTCGGCATCGTGGGGCTGAATACGGTGACGGAAAAGCGCCTCGCCCTGGAGCGCGCCGGACAGTCCGCGGAGTTCGACCAGATCCAGAAGCTGGACTATGCGCATTGCCGGCTGTCGATCGCAGCGCCCGAGGATCGCGACTACGATGGCCCGCAGAGTCTGCAGGGCTCACGCATTGCCACCAGCTATGTCGAAACCCTGTCGCGGTTCCTGGAAGAGAACGGCATCGAGGCCGAAATCGTCTTCTTTTCAGGCGCTGTCGAAATCGCACCAAAGCTTGGCAAAGCGGACTACATCTGTGACCTCGTGTCGACAGGCTCTACCCTGGCCGCGAACCACCTGAAGGAGGTGCAGTCGATCCTGGAGAGCGAGTCAATCGTCATTCAGACGCGACGTCCGCTGCCAACGGACAAGCAGGAGCTCGTCGATAAGATCATGCAGCGCATTGACGGCGTGATGCAGGTCCGCGAAAGCAAGTACATCATGCTGCACGCGCCAAGGTCGGCGCTCGAGGAGATCGGGCGACTGCTTCCCGGCGCGGAATCCCCGACCGTCATACCCCTCGAAGGTGACAAGGTAGCGGTCCACGCCGTGTGTCGGGAATACGTGTTCTGGGAGACTCTCGAGAATCTGAAAAGCGTTGGCGCCAGTTCTCTCCTGGTCCTGCCTGTCGAGAAGATGTTGGTCTGACCCATGCAAACCAGCCTGTACAACTGGCAGTCGCTTGACCCCGATACCCGCGAAGAACTTCTCGCCCGCCCTGCCGTTCGGGACGACGAGCGCATTCGGGACGGGGCGCGACAGATTGTCAGCCGCGTTCGGGCAGGCGGTGACAGCGCCGTTGCCGAACTGACACTTGAACTCGATCGTGCCGAGCTATCGACGTTTCGGGTGACCGAGGCGGAATTTGACGCAGCAGAAGCGGAGCTCGATTTGGCGGCGCTCGATGCAATCGATCTCGCCATCGGCAATGTTCGCGGCTTTCACGAGGCGCAGCTGCCCGGGCGGGTCGAGGTCGAAACGATGCCCGGCATCCTCTGCGAACGCATTTCCCAGCCGCTCGATTCCGTAGGGCTTTACGTCCCGGCCGGCACCGCCCC
>CAZXDV010000331.1:0-2627 GCA_964639535.1 uncultured Enterobacteriaceae bacterium
TAACATCGAAGGCGAATAGCCTTCCGTGCAAAAACACCGCACTGGTTCCCTCCTCCGGTGCGGTGTTGTCGTTCAGTGCCCCGGTACTTAATCAAACTGCTCAGCTCCTGTCCCTGCTTGTCACCCTGTTGCTGCCACTTGAACTGGTGGCGGTCGGTGGCGGCCACGAAGGCCTCAGGCAGCAGGAAAGTGACGCCATGCAGGCGCATCTTCGAGAGCAGGGGATTTCATCACCTCGCTCGCAGGGAAAAGTAAATCGTCTTATTAAAGCCGGCAAAAAGCACCAGGCCCGTGCCGCCAACTACGATGACAGTAAGAAAGCAAGACGCGAACTTGATAAGGCCACCAGGAAATACCAGGCAGCTCTTGAATTAAACCCGCAATCACATGAAGCTGAAATTGGCCTGGCCGAGATCTTTATCGAGACAAAAAATTTCCCCGGGGCGCTCTCTGCAAGCACGCGTAGCCTTGAACTCATGCCCGGCAATGCTTACGGACTGCAGTTACGCGGCACGGCCCTGCTCGAGTTAAAGAAGCTGGACCATGCACGTTATATATACGGTGTGTTAACTGAGCTGGAACATGACACTGAGGCTGCTGCCCTGCTTGAAACCATGCGTGATTGGCATACTCGCCAGGAGAAAAAAGATAAGCTCGAGGAAAATCCCGAGTACCAGTCGTTTTCCTCGTGGTTGAACAGCATGGAGTAGTAAAACTAGCTGTCCCCGGTATTGCGTTGCCGCCTGGCTTCTTCGAGGCGGGCTTTCAGTTCATGATCCTTTTCAGCCAGGGCAATGACATCCTTGCGGCCAAGGCGCAGCAAGGTAGATGTCGTCACGGCTTTCACGGTTGCTGTTCTCATGTGATCGCCAAGCAGCGCTATTTCCCCGAAAAAATCACCGTCCCGTAATTCTGCTACCGGGTGTTGTTCGTCAGCGTGCCTGATCACCTTTACCCAGCCGTGACTGATAATATACAGCGCATCCCCGCGCTCTCCCTCACCGATGATAATATCATTGGCGATAAAAGTGACAGGCTTTGCCTTTTGTGCCAGGCGATCAATGGTTGCGGCAGAAAGACCATTTAACAGGGGTACCGTCGCGATGAGGTCCTCCGGCGCAAGTCGTGGTGCGGGATTCGATATCGCGGGCAGTCCTCCCAGTGCCTCGTTAATTCGTCGTTCAATATGGACGAATGCTTTCTGGCCAATCCCGCCATGGTGATTTTCCACTTCGTTGTAGTGCTTCGCTGCAAGCATGGCCACCTTTGCAAACAGGCGTGTTTCAAAGCGCAGGTAAAACTCAGGAAACTCGTGGGCCACGCTTCGGAGTTTTTCGCTCCTGTGCTGCAGTCGTTCACTGTAAATATCAATAATGGACTGCACCTGCGCTTCGTCATGTCCCTCCTGGTGCTCCAGGGCATCCAGTGCGGCCGCGGCGATCATCACGCCAACCATGTCGCGCTGCAGGCTCTGGGAAAAACGCAGGTACTGGTATCGGGACAATATCCCCGTCGCCCAGTCATGCTCACGCAGGCGCTTGATCAGCGCAAACTCGGTGCGTTTAAAAATACTGGGCCTGTCTACCCGTCCGGGCACATTGCCAGGCCCCTCGCTGTTCAGCCATTTTTCCCGGTCCCGTTGCAGGGTGTTCTTTAAATCGAGATAGATGTACTGCTCGATCAGGCCAATGTCATAAAAATGCTTGAGCTCTTCAAGTTCTGCTTTCAAAGCCAGGATGACAAGGTGCCTGGTGTCCTGGCCGGGTGATGCAATGCCGCTTTCAGTTGCAAAGACCTGCTGGTTTTTCTTTTCGATCAGTTGCCGGGTGCTGCGCGAGATCAGCTCTGCCCGCTGTAGCTTGCCAAGTATTTTCGCCGCCTCTTTCTCGGCATTATGAAGACCATGACGCAAATCGTCCTTTTCGTCCTCGGTCATTCGATCGATACCAAGCCGGTGCATCAAGGGTCGAATTGTCGGTGCATTTACCAGCAGGGAAAAAAGTACCACGCCCAGTGTCATGTCCAGCAGCATGTCCCTGCCCGTCACTTCTGCGGGGATAGAAAGCACAATGGCAATGGCGAGGCCACCTTTCAGCCCGCCCCACCACATGATATGTCGCTCACCCAGGGTAATTTTTGGTAGATTAAAAATCCTCACGGTTGCCGGCACCATTGTGTATACAGTGGCGGCCCGGGCCAGCAGGACGAGAAAAATGGCAACAAAAATAATCTCGCCGCGCTGGGTAAGCGCCGCCACGTCGACCGATAGCCCGACCAGCAAAAACAGCAGCGAATTACACACCAGTGCCAGCACTTCCCAGGTTTCCATGATAGTGTGTATATCTTCCTGTGGGACTCGGCTGACGCCAAATATGCCAAGGCAAATCGCAGCACTCAGCACTGCCATGACGCCGGATACATGCAATTCGTGCTCGGCAAGCGCAAAACTTGCATAGGCCAGCACTACCGACATCACCATGTAAGCGCTAAGACCTGCTTTCATTCGATGCAGGACTTCACTGATCACGACACCTGTAACGACTCCCACGCAGGCACCACCGATGAAAACCCGCAGGCAATCCAGCATGGCGCCACCGAGATCGGCACTAACAAAGCTAACTGGGAGC
>CAZXDV010000332.1:0-2599 GCA_964639535.1 uncultured Enterobacteriaceae bacterium
GCCATAGAAAAAACCCCAGGCCACGTCACGCATCAACCACCGGAGAAAACCATTTACGTCCGCGACATGTACACCCTTGGGGTAGGTGATATGAACAAAATATTCATCACGCTCGAATTTAAATGAGCCAATTTCATAGCTGATGTACCCGGTGCGTGGATGTGCCTCGCTTTCCCTGTGGGGCTCGAAAATGATATTAATGTTTTCTTCTGTAACTGCTGAAGCCATAAGTTTTCCCCTTTCAGGCGATGCCTGGTCGAATGTTTACTGCTGGCAGATTTCTTTCCATTTTTCGATAGACTCGTCGCCATCAACGGTCTGCAGTAACAGCACCCCGTTTTCCCGGGCCTGCACCTGGTAAGCCGCGCCGGCAGGCAGCAGGGTAAGATGACCCCGGCCCGCCTTTACCCTGCCCATGGCTTTACCGCCCGGTTCCGCATCAAGCCTGACCGAACCCTCGTGATCCTCGGCAGGAACGATACTGCTGTCATCGGGATCCACGAAGACAATATCGACAGCGCCTTGCATCACCAGCAAGGTCTCATCATGGGCACAAATATACCAGGGAGAATCCCCCTCACTACGAATCACTTCCACGGTAAATTCAAGATTACGGGCAACGATGACACGTTCCCAGGGCGTCGAGGACGCTGCCACTTCAAACATGTTGGAAAGCAGATAATTCTCAGGGTTTTCTTCGCCAATAATCTGGACATTACCCTTGGTGTAATTGTCCATGGACGCAAAAACGGTTTTAACGCTCATTTGTTCAGTTCCCCCTTAATATTTTGCCAGGCGCGTGTTTTTATTATTTCGCTTGCAGACTAGACGACGGGCTCAATGCGATGCGTGTAACGCTTCTCGGCAACCAGTTTTTCAAGTTCCGGGTTTTGCGGCTCAGGTATCCCACCGCTTCCATCGTGCTGTGCTTCGATCAGCTCACGCAATAATTTTCTTACCCTGGCCGGGCCAGCATCAGATGGTAGTGGCAGGTAACCAATATCCTCTATGTCGAAACCACCCTTGCTTTGAATCATTGCCGCCTGGGCTTCTATCATTGGCTTGTCCTGGTTGCCAAAGGCAAGTTCAATAGCCTGGGACCACACCTCATCAACCTGTTTATTGCCATGGTCATGGGAGCGTGATACACCCCAGAAATAGTAGGTGCTGTTTTCATCCCTCGGAGTAAGGATATCCGTGCCGTACATCCACACACCTTCGTCCCTTGGACGGCCGGTGGGCGTAACACCCACATCCAGCAGCATGTGCGCGGGTGCATCCCAGCGCATGTAAAGCCAGTGATCCACCGGTTTGCCATAGTCGTAGAACAACTTGTCCCAGGCCGGTGGTGCGAGACCGTCGGGGCACCAGCGGTTTGACCAGATAGTGGTGCCCGCCTGTTCCACCTGTGTTTCTCCCTGCGCAATCGCCTCGCTGCCCAGCAAACCTTCATGCAAAAACTGTACGTGTGAAAGATCCATCAGGTTGTCGGTGATCAGTTCGTAGTAACCATTCATTTCAATGGTGCCTTTAACGGTAGGAAAATGGTCACTGGTGTGGCAGGAGAAATCCGGGATGGTCGCCGGATCGGCAAGTTCCGGGTCGCCGGTCCATATCCACAGCATGTCGTATTTTTCGACCAGTGGGTATTTATGGGTTCGCATTTTTGACGGGATTTTTCCGGCGCCGTGGGGATTGAGCACACACATGCCGTCCCTTCCAAACTTCAATCCGTGGTAGGCGCACTGGATGACATCCCCTTCCAGTTTACCCATGTGCAATGGCGCAGCACGGTGTGGGCAGGCATTGTCCAGCGCAATCGCCTCGCCATTATGATCCCTGTAGAAAACGATTGAACGACCAATGATGGTCCTTTCGAAAAGATCCTGTCCCACATCGTCACTCCAGGTTGCCGCGTACCAGGCATTTTCCAGGAATTTCTTCTTCATAAATTTTCTCTCCAGGATGCGTTCCTTCAGGCATACGGGGTTCAGCCTTCACTACGGCAGGCCAGGCCACAGGCTCTATATTAAACGGACTGGAACAAAGGTCAAAAATATCGATATTTTTATGACAGCAGTCTGCCGGCAGGGAATACACGACTGTGAACTTGCACGGGGAACAAGGGTAACTAGCTGATTTACTGGTTATTTTCTGCGAGAAATAACAGGTACTGATGAGCAACTTCTGTACCTGGAAAGATCATGAAGCAGGCGGAAATTACAGTGCTACCCCTGTCGCCTGGTAATTTATACAGTGATTACCCTGAGAGATGAAAAGTCAGCTTGAACAGAATTACCAGGACAAGGATACAGGACTGGATTCGCTGTCCTGTGTAATTACCAGTATTGATTACGCCTGGTTAAAAAATCTTACCGTGGGGGCGGTATCAACGAACTGCATGAGTTTCTCCATGTCACCACGTTCTCCACGCCAGGCAAGATAATTCTCGTAATTCTCTTTTTTCTCCCATTCTTCAAACATGAAAATGGTGCCTTGTGACTGTTCCTCGGTGTGTAATTCCACGCGAATACAACCATCAAAGCTGCTGGTCTCGTGAAGTGTATCTTTGAAAAAGGCCAGCAGTTCCTTTTCCATG
>CAZXDV010000333.1:0-2570 GCA_964639535.1 uncultured Enterobacteriaceae bacterium
CTCCATGCAGGGCAAGTTTCTCGCCATTTATTAATCGGCTCTCCTGCGTTCGGGCCTGTCCCAGTACCTTGTCGGCATCACTCGTCAGGACGGCATTAATTTCCTTCCCTTTTTCAATATTATCCAGGGTCTCCTGAGTGACCCCGGTGATGGTTTTCTCGCCGGAAACAATACTTTGCTGCAGCGCTTTTAGAATTCCTGCGGATTTTTGCATGATCTTAATTTCTCTATTCCGAGTGATGGATCGAGCCTGTTGAGCACGAATCAGGGTTTAAAGACTTCCTGTTTATAGCATAATACTTCCCAGATTATTTTCTATCCCGGGAGAGAAATAATGATTAACTACAGGCCAGGAATGGAGATGAGTCACCTGGATTTCCAGCCCTACGACACCACCGAAGGCGGTGCCCTGGAAACAGACGGTGATCTAAAAACCGAGATCAGCGTCGACCACCACGATGAAACCAGCATGGGTGGTCTTTTTCGCCAGGTAAAAGGCAGGGCGGAGATTGCCTGGCCGGCAACGGAACACGCTTTTGTCATTGAAGGAGAGGTCAGTATTCACTACCACGCCGAGGACAAGACCGAGCACTATGGGCCCGGAGATGGCTGGATTATCAGGAAAGGTGAAAGGGTCAGCTGGTCCGTTACCAGCGATACATTTGTGAAATCATTTTTCCTGCTACTGTAGTTACAGCAGCGCATGACATGTAGTAAATAGAATAAAAGGGGGAAGCTAAATGGGGAAAAGTCGATTACAGGGTAAGGTAGCGATTGTCACCGGTTCTGGCCAGGGTATCGGTGAGGGCATCGCAAAAGTTTTTGCCGATGAGGGTGCAAAAGTAGTAGTAGCTACTCGAACCGAGAAAAACGGTGCTGACACCGTGCAGGCAATCAGGGATGCAGGTGGTGAAGCAAGCCTTATAACCACTGACATCGGCGATCCCGAAAGTGTTGTAAAGGTCGTGGAGCAAAGCGTCAGCGAGTATGGGCAGCTGGATATCATGGTGCATAATGCAGCCAATTTTGCCATGGGCAGTATCGAGGAGTTTACAGAGGAGGACATGGAAGCCTCGTTTTCAGTGAACCTGAAATCCTGTATTCGGCTGTCCGCTGCCTGTATACCCCACTTCAGGAAGCAGAAAAAAGGCCGTCTTTTGTTTACCTCCTCGGTCACTGGCCCACGTGTTGCCTATCCCGGTTTGTCATATTACGCCGCTGCAAAGAGTGGCATGAACGGTTTCATACGTAATGCAGCGCTTGAACTGGCAAGAGACGGGATTACCGTAAATGGGGTTGAGCCAGGCTATATTCGTACCGAGGCCATGGAGCTTCTTACCGACGAAGAGGGCATAAGGAAGATGGAATATTACATTCCCAACGGTTCTCTGGGTAAGCCTGAGGATATTGCCTACGCCATGCTATTCCTGGCCAGTGAAGAGGCGAGTTACATTACCGGTCAAACCATCGTTGTCGATGGCGGCTCAACACTGCCGGAAAGCCCTACCTGCATGGATGAAATCAACAACCCGGAAAACCCATGAGTAACGAATCTATAATTGAACGACGTAATCGCCTGCTTGGTGCAGGTGCCCCGCTGTTTTATGACGAACCCGTGCATATCGTTCGCGGTGAAGGGGTATGGTTGTATGACGCCGATGGTAAAAAATACCTCGACACCTATAACAATGTGCCAAATGTGGGGCACTGTCATCCACACGTCGTCGAAGCACTGCACAGGCAATCACAGCAGCTTAACGTGCACACTCGCTACCTGCACGAACTGATACTTGAATATGTTGAGCGCCTCACCGCGACCCATGATGACTCGCTGGACATGGCCTTTATCACCTGTAGCGGTACTGAAGCGAACGAACTGGCCCGGCGCATGGCGCGCTTTATTACCGGCCGACAGGGCATTATCTGTACCAACGCGACCTACCACGGCAACTCGGAAGCAGTGGATGAACTAGCTACCCTGTTTCGCGGCAGCAGCACGCCAACGACGCGGGTAGAGACAGTCTCCAGGAGGGTCAAGGCCGTACCTTATCCGGAGGCCTATCGTCCCATCTCAGGAGAGACGGGCGAGGCGCTGGCGAATGACTACCTGGACACCGTGAAACAGGCCATCGAGGAATTTGAGAAAGAGGGCGTCGGCCTGGCTGGCATGCTGATCTGCCCTATCTTTGCCAACGAGGGCCTGCCCGATGTGCCGCCCACTTACATGGAAAAAGCGGCGCAAATGGTGCGCGATGCCGGGGGGCTGGTAATTTTTGACGAGGTGCAGTCGGGCTTTGCTCGAACCGGTACCAACATGTGGGGCTACCAGGTATCCGGGGTGGCACCGGACATCGCTACCATGGGCAAACCCATGGGCAATGGACATCCATTGGCTGGCCTCGTGGCCGGGGCTGACCTGGTCAATGAGTTCAGGAAAGAAGTCATGTACTTCAATACCTTTGGTGGAAATCCCGTGCAGTGCGCGGTTGGTATGGCCGTGCTGGACGTGATTGAAAACGAAAACCTGCTGGAGAATTGCCGGGTCGTCGGGGACTACACAAGGGATGGAC
>CAZXDV010000334.1:0-2537 GCA_964639535.1 uncultured Enterobacteriaceae bacterium
GATCAGGCGCGGGTCAAATTGATGCGCGGCAAACATGGTCACCACCACGACGGCAGCAAAGAAAGAGGCGCCGATTCCCGGTGAAATGGTGGACAGTGCATCGAGGCTGACCAGTGCAGATAGCAGGCCCACCAGGAAAATATCCACCATGGACCAGGCACCCACCACCTCGGTGATACGAAACAGCTGCGTGCGATCTTTCGGTCGCCAGTGGGATTTCTTTTGCACCGAGATAAGCAGGTAGCTCAGCACGATGAGCTTTAACACCGGCACCACGATGCTGGCCACGAATACGATGAGCGCGAGGCCCCACATGCCGCCTTCAATAAGGTGCAGCACGCCGCTGAGTATGGTGTTGGGCTCGCCCTGGCCAAAGCGAATCACCGTCATCACCGGGTATACGTTGGCGGGGATGATCAGCACGGAGGCAGCAAACAGCAGCGCCCAGGTGGATTCAATGCTGTTGACCTTACGGTGATGCAGGGGCGTGGTGCATCTCGGGCAGTGCTGGTGCTCCCCTTCTTCCGGGGTAAGCAGGCCGCAGGTGTGGCAGTTGAGGTAGACGGTGTCCTCGTCCAGCTCATCCTCTTTGGGGTTTGAATAGGGCATGAGATCCCAGATCACCTGCGGGTCAAAGTTGGCCCTGGCTGCTGCGTAAATAATAAGGAGGCCGGTGAGCGCAAAAAATGACGTGCCGATAATAACGTTGGCGATGTCCTGCAGCTTGACGATGGCAATCAGTACGCCAAGCATGAACACGGACACCAGGCTCCAGGGCGTGACCATTTCACTGTAGCGATAAACACGACCCGCGTAGGGCGGCAGCACCCCGAACTTCACCGGTATCAGCAGGTAGAGCATGCCGAGCATGGTCACCAGCGGAAAGCCGATGCTGGTCATGAAGATCAGCACGCCCAGGTCACTCATGCCCATTTCATGCATGGCCCAGCCACCGGAGAGCAGGATATTCTCCACCACGCGGCCACCCAGGGTGAGTGACAGGAAGGGAAAGAAGTTGGCAATAAGAAAAAGAATAAAGGCAGTGATATAAAGCGCGAGGGAGCGGTTCAATGCATTGGCGGTGTTGCGATATAAAAAGGAGCCACAAAAGTCGCAAGTAGCCGTCGCTCCGGACGGAATCGGAACGAAACGGTGAAAGTGATCGCATTCATGACAGGAAATTATCTCTCCCGTGGACATCCCAGCCATTCACATACCCCAGATTCTTTTTATAGTTTTATTGAATCGTGTGAAAGCCCTGATAATTCGGGCTTTTCAGGCTTTGATTTTGCCCTCTATCGCCCTGAATGCCAAGTGATTATTGGGATTCGCGGCCGCGGCGAGATTCCCGGGCTGTTAAGTCCGTCACAATGGTGCATTAGCCCTAAATACGGGCTGTTTTGCTATAATCAGCCCATGATATTGCAACAGCTGATTGCCCAGTTTCTCGAGTTCGCTGATGGCCTTAAATACCGCAGCCAGTTCCTTATTATCCTCAGCATCCTTATCCTGGACTTGCTGATTCCCGACGTTATCCCTTTTTTCGATGAAATCATCCTTGGCCTCGTGGCACTGCTGCTGGCGAATTTGAAAGAAGGTCGGAAAATCCGGCATGAAAACAAGGATGTCATCGAGGGAGAAGTTGTAGAAAGCGAAGTGGTCGAGAACGAAGACGAGAACGTAAAACAATAACCGCAGCACCAAGCCAGGGGTAAACCGACATGTCAAACGAAGATGAACTCACCCAGCAAACCGAAACAGTCGCCAAGACCCTCTGGTCTGAAACCCTGGTTGAAATGCTGATTGTTGCGCTGACCAAGAAAAAATCTGATCAGCAAATCATCGAGATACTGAAAGAGCTGCATCAAAAAGAGTTCAAGGATGACTATATCGTTGGCAAGGTTGACCGCTCCATGGGGCCGGATGAGGCGCGCAGGGTGAGATCCTTGCTGTCGAAAACCTGATCCTTGCTTATAAATAATTCGATTAAAGAGGACAAAACGATGGCTAAAAATATTGATACTGCATGGGCATTCTTTGAAGCCTGTGAAACCGGCAAGGGCTGGGATGCCTGCAAGGATTACTGCCATGAAGGCGCTACTTTCTCGGCGCAGACCGGTGCACTGGCTGAATTAAACACGGTTGAAGGCTATGCCGACTGGATGAGAGACCTGTTTATCCCCATCCCTGACGCGCACTACGACCTGAA
Organism: uncultured Enterobacteriaceae bacterium; assembly: GCA_964639535.1. Classification (GTDB taxonomy): domain Bacteria; phylum Pseudomonadota; class Gammaproteobacteria; order Eutrophobiales; family Eutrophobiaceae; genus WLWS01. Next base: position 2,210 of record CAZXDV010000334.1, read on the forward strand.
ATGCTTTGCTGAAGATGAGGAGCGTGAATGCGTGGCAGCTATTGCGGTATTTCTTGGCACGCAGACCGGCCCGGGTGGCCCCGGCGAGCCTACGGGGAAAAGTATCGCCGCCGATTACGTCTATTCAATGGAGTTTGAAGACGGCAAGATCAAGCACCTTACCAAGGTCTGGAACGACCATTTCAGCATGCAGCAGCTGGGCTGGGCCTAGGTAAGAAAGCATACCGGGTCGTTGACCCGGAACCCCCGTATTGCTACCAGGAAAGGGTATTCCCGTTTGTGTGTCGAAAGGCACCGGTGTTTTGCATGGAAAGCTCGTCTATTCTTT
>CAZXDV010000335.1:0-2520 GCA_964639535.1 uncultured Enterobacteriaceae bacterium
ATCAAACTCAATGCATGCCCAAATTCCTGCCGGTAGCAAGACAAGGTTCTCGATAAAAAACGCGCTCAGTACAGGTACCGGCTGGTACTTTCTTACTACCACGTACAGTGCAAAACAAATAGCGATAGTGATAGCTATCCAGGAGAAACCACCCGTTAGCCAGATACTGCTGATCACTGCAAGAATAGTCAGGCCAGTAGCCAGCCATTGCAGGAATGACAATCTCTCTTTAAATACCACGAGGCCTACCAGCACCAGCAGCAGGGGACCAAGGAAGAAACCAAGCGCGACGGCCAGGGTCTCTCCATTCAAGGGCCCCCACACGAAAAGACTCCAGGGGATACTGATAAGCAAAGTACCTGCAAGAAGACCGGGCCAGTTCTTCGGTTTCATTGCTGGCTGAAGCACCTTTCTCAGCTGTCCCAAAATAACAAAGACTGTTAACAGGAAAATACAGGTCCAGGTAATTCGCTGGCCGATGATGGCGAAACTGTGCACTGAAGGCGGAAACCACTGCAGGTAGGCCGGCATCGAGGCGAATAGTACAGAGGCGAGAAAAGAATAAGCGATACCGGCTTTCATGGGCGTGATTCTAACAGCCCCTGCCAGGGAATGTTTGGCCGAACGCTGTATTGGCTAGTTAAACAGGTCCCCGGTGGCGCTTGTTGATGCCTGCTCACGTACCAGGTCATCATGTTTTACCAGGTCTCCATCGGCAAGTATATGCTGGATATCAACATCCCGTGATGCCAGGTAATCGGAAACCAGGAAAGTTCGATGACAGTGAAGGGGATCTTTCTCCGCACACATAATGGCGATACGCATTTTTTCCCTGCCCCTGAGTAAACGTTCAATACCGGAAAGAAACAGGGGTAGCTGCTGGACCAGTTTAAAATCCACCTCGTCATTACGGTAGCATTCCGCTTCTCGCCTTCTTGCGCCAAGCTCATCCCCAAGAAACACGTAGGCGATATCACTTGATAAAAGGGTTTTCTTTAATGTCTCCCGGTTGTACTGCGGGTTATAGCGGCTGTAGGGAGATGAACGGATATCCGCGACGGCCTCGATGTCATGGGAATGCAAAAGTGTAACAAACGTATCAGCAGGGTGGGTGGAATGCCCGATGGTAAAAAGTGTTTTGCCAGTCACCTTTGCATCAAAGAGAGCGGGAAATCAGTTCCTTCATGATCTCATTGGTGCCACCGTAAATCTTTTGTACCCGGGCGTCCGTATACAGTCGAGCGATGGGATATTCCATCATGTAACCGTAGCCGCCGAATAACTGCAGGCACTCATCCATCACCTTGCACTGCATGTCAGTGCACCACCATTTCGCCATGGAAGCCGTTTCATTATCCAGCGTGCCGTCGACTACTTTCTCAACACAATCATCAATAAATACCCGTGCCACCCGTGTAATCGTTTTTAATTCCGCCAGCTTGTGCCGGATTGTTTGCATTTCCAACAGGCTCTTGTTAAATGCTTTTCTCTCGCGCGTGTAGTCAATGGTCAAGTCCAGCGCAGTCTCCATGGCCGCGACGCCGGTCAGTGCCAGCAGGGTTCGTTCATAGGGTAAGTCGTTCATCAGCTGGTAAAAGCCGCGGCCTTCCTCGCCACCAAGTAAATTAGAGGCCGGCACTTTTACGTCATCAAAAAACAGTTCACTGGTATCCTGCCCCTTCATGCCAATTTTTTCCAGGATACGACCCACCTGGAAACCCTCAAGATCTTTTGTTTCCACCAGGATAATGGAGGTCCCTTTTGCACCTTCTGCGGGATCAGTTTTACATACGACGCCGATAATGCCGGCCACGTAACCGTTGGTAATAAACATCTTGGAACCATTTATCCTGTAATGGTCACCGTCCCGGGTAGCGCGGGTGCGAATATTCTGTAAATCGGAGCCCGCTCCCGGTTCACTCATGGCAATCGCACCCACGAGTTCACCGGCTGCCATGCGCGGAAGAAATTGCTGCTTCTGCTCCTCGGTGCCATGACGAAGCAGGTAGTTTGCCATGATGCTATGCACACCCTGTCCCCAGGAGCTGTAGCCTTTGCCGGCGGTTTCCTCGTAAAGAACAGCTTCGTAGCGGAAATCCGCGCCGACACCGCCGTATTCTTCGGGAATGTCCGTGCAAAGGAGACCCATCTCGCCGCACTTGCGCCAGAACTCGAGATCCACGTGGTGCTGCTCGCACCACTTTTCTTCGTTCGGAGCCATTTCAGCGGCGACAAACTTTTGCACGGCATCGCGAAAAATTTCCAGCTCTTCGTTCATCCACGGGGACCGGTGTTCCAGCATCGTATTTTTTCCTTTGAATGATTTTTATACCTGTCGGGATTTTATAGTTGAATAATCCCGTGGCAAACATCTGATTTGCTGCAGCCTTTTGCGAGGCTGCCGCGGGTTAGCGAACGCGCCCTGTGCCAGCCCGGCACACAGCAGGGGAACGGGCATGAGCCGCGTAACTGCGGGCAGATGTTGTGATTTTGCTACGGCCCCAAAACGCTTCCTTCCAG